>JBDZVF010000356.1:0-6804 GCA_040255575.1 Pseudomonadota bacterium
GGCGGATCTCGTCGCGCTCGCCTCGCTCGGCATGGCCACCGCCGTGAGCGGCAAGGCGCTGCTCGAACAGCGCATCACTTCCGAGGAGCTGCGACCATTCTTGCCAAACGCATCATCCCCTGCCTCGACGTCCGCGACGGCCAGGTCGTAAAGGGCGTTCGCTTTCGCGACCATGTGGTCGTGGGCGACATCCTCGATCTCGCCGCGCGCTATCGCGACGAGGGTGCCGACGAGCTCGTGTTCTACGACATCACCGCAAGCCCCCAGGGGCGCTCGGTGGATCGCACGTGGGTGACCCGCGTGGCACGCGGGCTCGACATTCCGTTCTGCGTGGCGGGCGGCATTCGCTCCGTCGCGGAGGCCGAAGCCGTGCTCAATGCGGGCGCGGAGAAGATTTCCGTGAACTCGCCCGCGCTCGCCGACCCGCCGCTCATCGATGCGCTCAGTGCGCGGTTCGGGGCGCAGTGCGTGGTAGCGGGCATCGACAGTCACCTGACGCCAGAGGGTTGGCGCGTGTATCAGTTCACCGGCGATCCGAATCGCACGCGCAATTCGGGGAGGGACACGCTGCAGTGGATTCGCGAAGTGCAGGACCGCGGCGCCGGTGAGATCGTGCTCAACTGCATGGGCAGCGATGGCGTGAAGCGCGGGTACGATCTCGACCAGCTGCAGGCGGCGCGCGAATTGTGCTCGGTGCCGCTGGTGGCGTCCGGCGGCGCCGGTGCGGTCGAGCACTTCCGCGATGTCTTCCAGAAAGCCAACGTGGATGCGGCGTTGGCCGCAAGCGTGTTTCATTCGGGGAGCATCGTGGTGCGCGAACTGAAGCGGGACCTGCGGGCATCCGGGATCGAGGTGAGGCCGTGAACCAACTGATCACTCATGAGAACATCGGCACACTGGATTTCGCCAAGAGCGACAAGCTGCTGCCGGCCGTGGTTCAGCACGCTGACAGCGGCGCGGTGCTGATGGTGGGCTACATGAATGCGGATGCGCTGAGAGAGACCTTCAAGCGCCGGCACGTCGTGTTCTTCAGCCGTTCCAAACAGCGGCTGTGGATGAAAGGCGAGACATCCGGTCACGTGCTGGATCTCGTCGAAGTGCGCACGGACTGTGACCGGGACGCGCTGCTGGTCACCGCGCGGCCGCATGGGCCGGTGTGCCACACGGGTACCGCGACGTGCTTTGGTGACGAAGCCGCATCCGGTGGTGTTGCCCTCGCCTTCCTCAGTGAGCTGGAAGGCGTGATCGCGCAGCGCATTGCCGAGAATCCCGAAGGCAGCTACACGGCGCGTTTATTCGCGAAGGGCCCGACGCGCATCGCTCAGAAGGTGGGCGAGGAAGGGCTGGAGGTCGCGCTCGCCGCGGTTGCCGAAGGTGACGACAAGGTGATTTCGGAATCGGCCGACCTGCTGTATCACCTGCTCGTGTTGCTGAAGAGCCGGGGAGTCACGCTCGCGCGCGTTGTTGGCGAACTCGAGTCACGTCACGCAGGGAAATAGCGCAGGCGATTCGCGGGGCGGCAGCTGATGCCGCTCCTTGCCCTCTGCTCAGCGTAGCGCCACGGCCGCCCAGTCAGTCGTCACCGCTCAGCGCGCGGACACCGCGTTCGCTTTCTGATACGCCTCGGTCGCATCGAGGTCGCGGCCGCGCGCCCGATACGCGTCACCGATCAGCCGCCAACCCGTGGCCTGCAACGCAGGGTTCCCCGTGGCGAGCACAATGGCCTTGCGCGCCATGCTCTCCGCCTGCGGCGGATTCTTCGCGCTCAAGTGCAATTGCCCCAATTCGAGCCACACGAGCGGATTATCCGGCTCGATCCGCAACGCCCGTTCCAGCGTCGCAATCGCGGATGGATACTCTCCCTTCAACGACTGCGCCCGCCCCTGCTTCACCAGCGCTGCGGACGCCGCGCTCAGATGAAACTGCTTCACCGGAGGAGGCGCAGGAGGCGGTGGCACGGGCGCCGGAGGCTGTGCAGGTGGCGTGGGTGTCTGCGGAGAAGGTTCTGCACTCCCCGACGGAGGCCCGGATCGCGGCGGCGGCGAGGCCGGCGGCCCATACAACGACTGACAACCGGCCAGGAGCGCGGCGACCAAGGCAAGCGCAGGAAGTCCGCGCTGGGAACAAGTGAAGCGAGTCATGTACGCATGATAGCCGCACGAAGGCTCGTGCGTACGCTGCCTCAGCGTCGAATCATGTCCCGCAGCCACTCGCCCGCTCGCTCGACCAGCGAGCCACCTGCATTCTCGCAGCCCGACTTCCAGGGTGGCTCGGCGCCAAGCGGAACCGCGACAGTGACGATGTCATCCCCGCACATGGGTTCAGCACGCTGGCCGGTGGCGAACTCGACATTCACTGCCGTCAGGGAGTCGGGCATCGGCGGGCTGCGCGGCGTGGTGTCCAAGCCCGCCATCAGGCGCGCCCACACCGTGAGAGCGCCCGACGAGCCGGTGAAGCCGGTGGGGCGATTGTCGTCATAGCCGACCCAGACCACCGCCACATGCGAGCCGGAGAACCCGGCGAACCAGCTATCCCGCAGCTCCGAGGAAGTGCCCGACTTGCCCGCGACCACGAGACCGGGAGGCAACACGTTGCGCGCCGCGCGCCCCGTGCCGTGCTCCATTACGAGTTCGAGCATTCGGTTGAGCTGGTACACGGCGTCCTGCGCAGCGACCTGCTGCACCTCCAGCGGAAACGCCTTGAGCTGCTTGCCGTCCTCGCTGATCACCGCGCGCACGGCGCGCAGCGGTGAGCGAAAGCCGCCGTTCGCGAGTCCGTTGTAGATCTGCGCGACTTCCAGCGGCGAAACATCGACAGCACCCAGCGTCATGGCGGGCACCTGCAGCGGCGCCCGCTGCAACCCGAATCGCTGCAGCGTTCGCGTGACGTTGGGCAGACCCACATCAAGCCCCAGGCCCACCGTCGCGAGGTTCAGCGACTCCGAGAGCGCGCGCGCCAGCGGCACCGGCCCGTAGGTTTCTCTCGTGAAATTCTGCGGCCGCCAGTGCGTGCCGTTCTGCAGCTTCACATCGATCGGCTCGTCCTGGATCACGGTGGTCGCGTTGTAACGCTTGGTCTCGAGCGCCGTGAGATACACGAACGGTTTCACGAGCGAGCCCATCGGCCGCACGGCATCGAGCGCGCGATCGAACCCGTTGTAGCCCGCCTCGCGCCCGCCGATGAGCGCAATCACGTCGCCGCTCTGCGCGGCTGTCACGACCACCGCGGCCTGCAACGGCGCCTTCTTGTCGTTCTGGCCGGACTTCTTCTTCACTTGCGCCGCGTGCAGCTTGTCGAGCCGCGTGAGCTCCTGTTCCAGCGCGCGCTCCGCCGTCTCCTGCGCACGCGGATCGAGGCTCGTATAGATGCGCAGCCCGGCTTCGGTCAGGTCCTGCTCGCGATAATCCCGCCGCAGCGTGCGGCGTACGAAGTCGAGGTACGCCGGGTAATAGCCGCTGTTGCTGCGGGCGGTGACGCCGAGAGGCTTCTTCAGCGCGGCGTTCGCCTCCGCCTGGGTGATGACGCCCTGCTCCACCAGCACCTTCAGCACCAGGTCCCGGCGGGCCTTGACGCGCGCTGGATGGCGCCGCGGGTCGTAGTACGAGGGCCCGCGCACCACCGCCACCAGCAGTGCGATCTCCGAGAGATCGCACTCGGCGAGCGGCTTGCCGAAATAGAACTGGCTCGCGAGGCCAAAGCCGTGCACGGCACGCTGCCCATCCTGCCCTAGGTAGATCTCGTTCACGTAGGCGTTCATGAGATCCGTCTTCGTGAAATGCAGCTCGAGCGCGATCGACATCGCCGCCTCGCGCAGCTTGCGTCTCAGCGTCTGATCCGTGGTGAGGAAGTAGCTGCGCACGAGCTGCTGCGTGAGCGTGCTGCCACCCTGCGCGATGCCGCCCGCTTTCAGGTTGGCCCAGACGGCGCGCGCGATCGCTGAAGGGTCGACGCCGTGATGCGTGTCGAACTTGCGGTCCTCGACCGCCTTCAGCGCCGCGGGCAGCATCGGCGGAACATCCGCCGGGGTGAGAACGATGCGGTCTTCGCCGTGCGTGGGGAAGATGCTGCCGATCAGCAGCGGCTCGAAGCGGGCGATCGGCACTTCCGCACCCTTGCTGTCGGCAAGGCCGGAGATCGCACCACTCCCGATTTGGATCACCAGGATCTGCGAGGGTCGGCTCTCGTCGGCGAACCGCGCGGCACGCAGCGCCACTTCATAGCGGGAGCCGACGTGCCGGTAGGTTCCCGGCCGATCGAGCTTGTTCACTTCCTGATACTGGAGCCGCGCCAGCTCCTCTTCGAGCTGCGGCCCCGAGAGCGGCAGCCCCGCATACAGCTCGAGGGGCGCGGCGTAGACCTGCGCGGGCAGCGTCCAGCGGCGACCCTCGAACGTCCGGGTGACCTGCCGGTCGAGGAGGTAGAACCAGATGCCGCCGGCGAGCAGCACCACCGCGAACGCGATGGCCGCGCCCCACAGCAGCTTGCGCACCCACCAGCGCCTCTTACGAGAAGGCATCGCCTTCCTTCGGGCCTAAATGCAGATCTCGACCGCCGGCTCGCGCAGGTTGTACGACGAGCTCATGGCGCGGCCGTACGCGCCCGCATTGGCGATGAGCAGCACATCGCCCTCCTGCGTCGGTGGCAGAAGGCGATCGCGGCCTAGGATGTCCGCACTCTCGCAAATGGGCCCCACGATGTCGGCGAGTTCGGTGCCCGCCTCGTTGAGGCGGGTGAGATTCACGATCTCATGATACGCACCATAGAGTGCCGGACGGATCAGTGAGTTCATTCCCGTGGCCACGCCCACATAGCGGGCCGCGCCTTTGGACTTGAGCTGCGTGACGCGCGCGACGAGCACACCCGCGGCCGCCACGAAGTAGCGCCCCGGCTCCATCCACAGCTCGAGCTTCGGGAAGGCCGCCTTCACCGCCGCGAGTGCCGTGTCGAGCTTCGCGAGGTTCAGGACGGGCTGCTCCGCGCGCTCCGGCACGCCGAGCCCGCCGCCGATGTCGAGGACGCGCACATCCGGGAACTGCTCAGTGAGCCGCGCGAGCAGCGTGGCCGTCTGCTCCCAGTTCTTCACGTCGTAGACACCGCTGCCGTTGTGGCAGTGGAGACCCACGATCTTCGCGCCCGCACTCTTCGCGAGTTTTGCCAGCTCCGGAAGCTCCGTGAGCGGCACGCCGAACTTCGAGAACGTGCCGGCCGTGCGCACGTGGTGGTGATGGCCGCGACCGGTGCCCGAATCCACGCGCACGAACAGTTCGCGGCCCCGGAAGACGTCCGGCCACTTCTGCAGCACGTAGCTGTTGTCGACGGTGACCTTGAGCCCCTGCTCGTAACCCCACACGTACTCCTCGCGCGGCGCGAAGTTCGGCGTGAAGAGGATGCGGCTGCTATCGATGCCCGGCACTGAGGCCAGCACCTGCTTCACTTCGCCCGGCGAAACGCACTCGAAATGGATGCCTTCCTCATGCAACGTGCGGAGCAGCTCCGGATGAGGATTCGCCTTCATCGCGTAATGCACGCACGACACCGACGTCAGGGCACGAAGCGCCCGGGCCGCACTCTTCACCGACTCGAGGTCATACACGTAGGCGGCATCGCGCTCCTTCAGCAGCGAGAGCAGCTGCTCGCGCTTGCCGTGCCACCACGGGATTGGGCGGGCCGTGCCCTCGGCAGCGGGCTTGGCAAAGAGTTGTTCCCATGTCGGGCCGAGCACCCGGTCGCCCGGCACCGGCCGAATGAGCATGTCGTGGAGCTGCTCGACGAGCCGATCGCCCTGGTTCTCATCCACCACAAAGGTGAAGTTGAGATCGTTGGCCGCCTGGCTGACGAGATAGATCTTCTGTTCGGCGAAGAGCTCGAGCGCCTCACCGAGCTTGTGCAGGATGGCGCGAATGTTCCGGCCGACGAGACTGACCGAGGCGCAGGGCCCGATCACTTCCACGCGACACAGCTTCGCAAGATCCGCGATGAGCGCATCGAGCAGATGGCGGTCGAGCGAGTTCGCCTGCGGATCGAGCGACACGGTGACGTTCGTCTCGGACGTCGAGATGAGATCGACGGACATGCCGTGCGCCTTGAACACCTGGAACGCATCGGCGACGAAGCCGACCTGGTGCCACATGCCGGGGCTTTCCATCGAGACGAGCGTGATGCCCTTCTTGATGGCGACCGCTTTCACCTGCGCGGCGCCATTCACCCCTTCGCTCGTGACGAGCGTGCCCTCCATATCCGGCGTCTGGGTCGCGAGCACGTGGAGCGGGATGCCGCACTGACGTGCCGGAAGGATGCAGCGCGGGTGAAGCACCTTCGCGCCGTTGCTCGCGATTTCCTGGGCTTCGTCGTAGTGGAGCGCCATCAGCATGCGCGCCGTCGGCGTGGAGCGCGGGTTCGCGCTGAACATGCCGGGCACATCCGTCCAGATCTCGAGGCGCGCGGCGTTCAGCTTCGCGGCCAGATAGGCGGCGGACGTATCCGAGCCCCCGCGGCCGAGCAGCACGGTGTTGCCATCGTCATCGCTCGCGATGAAACCTTGTGTGATGACGACGGGTGCAAGCTCGGTCAGTCGCTTCTGGAGCGCCTCGTCCGGCCCGAACTTGCAGGTGGCCGAAAGCAGGCTCGCCTTGGCGGAAGCGTTCTTGCGCCCTTCCGCCTTCAGCATCGTGCGGGCATCGGCCCACTTCACGTCGATGCCCTGGCTTGCCAGGAAGCGCGCGCCGATCTCGGTGGCCATGAGCTCGCCGTTCGACATGAGGCGGGCGCGCGTCTTGTCGCTCACCTCGCCGATCAATGCGATGC
>JBDZVF010000357.1:0-6784 GCA_040255575.1 Pseudomonadota bacterium
TCGCGGATGTGCTCGCGCAGCTCGTCGTCGTTCCAGGGCTTGGTCAGGAAGCGGAAGATCTGGCCCTTGTTGACCGCCGCCACCGCGATTTCGCGGCCGGCCTCCCCGGTCAGCAGAATGCGCGTCGTGTCCGGGTACTTCTGCATGACCACTTGCAGGAGCGTTGCGCCGTCCATTCCCGGCATTCGCATATCCGAGATGATGACGGCCGCGCCTTTCATGTCACGCAACCGCTCCAGTGCCTGGGCTCCACTGACAGCCACGTGCACCTCGTAGTCCTTGCGCAAGTGCAGGGCGAGTCCCTGCACGACGCGTTCTTCGTCGTCCACGCACAGCACGCGGGGAAGGGGTCTTGTAGTCATGCTTCACATTCCGCAGCTGTGGTGCGAGAAGAAACGCGCTGCCTGGCTTCCTCCCATGAGAAGGGCGAACGGATCGATTCGAGATATGCAGGCCCTACCGCAGGGTCCGGCGGCGGTGGCCCATCGAACACCGCGCTGTCGTCTGTCGGTGCGAGCGCATGGGCCACGGCAAGTGCCGCGAGCACATCGAACTCGCTTTGTCGCACCTGCTCAGGAGTGTGATGGAACGCCACTGCTTCGATGACACTCTCAGGCAGGCCCCAGATTCCCAGGAGGTAGGCGCCCAGCTCGGCATGCGAGGCCCCGATGACCTCCTTCTCCGCGACGTGCAGGGGTATTGCGCGCGACAGTGACAACTCGAGAGCCCGAGTCAGCTCGCGTGGGCACTCGTTCGCGAGCACCCAGTATCCGAAATCGTGCAGGAGCGCGGCGGTGACGGCATCGTCAGCGAACGGGGTGCCGCTGGTCAGTGCGTCAGCTGCGCTCACGACGTTCAGGCAGTGCTGCTGGAGCCGGTCCATGTCCCATCTCACTTTGCCCGGCCGTTCCGGCCATAGCGAAAACACCTCGGCAGACAGGACGATACTGCGGAGCGCACCGAAGCCGAGGTAGGTGACTGCCTGCTCCAGATTCGTGATCCGTCGCCCGCGCCTGAAGAATGCGGAGCTGACGATCTGCAGCACTTTCGCGGCGATGACAGTGTCCCTGGCGATGATATCCGCCACTTCGTGTGACCTGACGTTCTCGCGCAGCATCGCAGCTTGCAGCGACGCGTACGTGCCGCGCAAGGCAGGCAGTTGCCGGATGCCGCCTGCCGTGGCGAGCAGTGCCGGGCTGCGCAACAGGTCCCGAAGCGCGATACAGCGTTCGAGGGTCTCCTCCAGCACGGGCGGCTCGCAGGGCTTGCTTAGAAAACGATGCGCAACGGGCGTGAGCTGCAACGCTTCGGAGGGATCGACTACCCCGGAGAGCGCGATGCGAACGGTATGCGGCCATCGTTCGCTCACTGTCTTCAGCAGCCAGGTGCCGGGCATGCCCGACATGCGCACGTCACTGACCACGATGTCGAACGGCGCTTGCTGCATCTGCTGGAGCGCAAGTTCGCCGCCATCGACGAACGTCATTTCCCACTTCTGCCGCATCGGCCGCAGCCGCACGCGCAGCGCATCCAGCAAGGCCGCCTCGTCGTCCACGAACAGGATGCGGGTCATGACGCGGCTCCACGTCCTGCGACGGGCAGCCGAATGCAGAAGCGGCTGCCGAGCCGCGGACGGCTCAGCACGTTGATGCTCCCGCCGTGCTTGTCGACCACGCTCGAACGCGCAATCGCGAGACCCTGGCCAGTTCCCTTGCCGATCTCTTTCGTCGTGAAGAAAGGCTCGAAGATATTTTCCAGGTTCTGCTCGGGAATGCCGCAGCCGTTGTCGATGACGATCACTTCCACCCAGCGATCGATGCAGCCGGTCGAGATCACGATGCGGCCATTCGAAGGGTCCTTGCCCGCCGCGCCGATGGCATGGGCTGCGTTGACGATCAGGTTGAGAAACACCTGATTGAGCTCGCCGATGTTGCAAACGACCGGCGGGATCTCTCCGAAATGCGTCTCCACGGTCGCCAGGTACTTGTACTCGCTGCGCGCGACGGTGAGCGTCGTTTCGATCGCGCGGTTGAGGTCCGCCGGGCTCTGCTCGGAAGTATCCGGATGGGCGAACTCCTTCATGGCGCGCACGATGTCCGCGACCCGTGTCACGCCGTCGCCCGCACGCGCAATCGCCTTGGGAAGCTCCGTTTCGAGGAAGGGCAGGTCGCACTCCACGTCGATTTCCCGGAGACGTTCGCGTATGGCTGCGGGCTCCGCGCTGTCGCACATATCGAGGGCCGCACGGTAGCCCTGAAGCGCCTGCCGCAGGTCCGCGAACCCGGACTCCAGGAACGTGAGGCTGTCGCCGATGTACTGGATCGGAGTGTTGATTTCGTGTGCGATGCCCGAAGCGAGTCGCCCGACCGCCTCGAGCTTCTGCGCGAAGCGCAGCTCGATCGCCATCCGCTCGCGCTCTTGCATGCCGCTGAGCAACTGGTCCTGCAGGCGGCGTTTCTCGCGGGCCTCCGCCAGTGCCACCGTGATGTCCGCCCCCGCGGCGACGTAGTGGGATACGTGCCCGTGCTCGTCCGGCACGGGTGTCAGCGACACGCCCACCCAGAACGTGCTCCCGTCCTTTCGTCGTGAAGCCAGCTCGGAACGAGCGGCCTCACGTGCGCGGAGCGCCTTGTCGATCGCCTCCAGCTGGACCTGGTTCTCTTGGGGCGGAACGAGGTGCAGCGGGCTGAGACCGATGAGCTCATGAGGCTCGTAACCGTGGGCATGCGCCAATGCGCGATTGACATACGCGATCGACCAGCGCGGGCCAACCGCATCGATGATCATGAAATGGGTGCTGGAGAAATCCAGAGCACGGGCCTGCAACTGCAGCAGATGCTGAGGGGTGAGGCGTCCCGCGTCGCTCTGCGACTGCACTGGCCGCGGCATATCGCCTCGGCATTTTGCCTCATGGACTCGTATGGGCTCGTTCATGGCGGCGGAATTAGAACCCTGCGGAACCGCGCGCTCACGAGTCCAACATCACAGTTCGAAAAATCCGAGTGGGTTGCGGCGAGTGCGAACGCTCATGTGCGTGGAATCTACATACGCCTGGCTGTAGTCGCCGAAGCTCCACGCACGCCAAAACCTCGACGGTGCCTCATCTTCGAGCCAACCCCGATCGCTAGACTTGCGCACGCGGCGTCGCTGCCGGCTGCCCTGGGAAGCCGGTGCACCCCGCAAGGGTTATCACTGTCCGGGCGGAGAGGCATTCCTCTCGCGATGAATGAAATGGCCATGCATTCCCGAAAATTTTCATCGCTCCTGATCGCTGTTGCGTGCAGCGCTTTCACCCAGGCCGCGCGCGCGCAGGAGAATTTCGCCGACCTGGACCTTGCCGCCCTCATGCAGATGGACGTGAAGGTGACCACGGTCTCGAAAAGCGAGCAATCCATCTATTCAGTGGCCGCGCCCATCCATGTGGTGACGGCCGAAGATATCCGGCGGGCAGGCGCGAGCTCCATTCCCGAAGCCATCCGGCTCGCGCCGGGGGTGGTGGTCGCGCAGATCGACCCGGGCAAATGGATCGTCGGCCTGCGCGGCTTTGCCTGGCAGTACGCCAACAAGGCGCTGATCCTGCTCGACGGTCGCGCGGTGTACTCACCGCTGAACTCGAGCGTCTACTGGAACTCACTCGATATGCCCATGGGAGAAATCGAGCGGATCGAGGTGATCCGCGGCCCAGGCGATGCGCGCTGGGGCTCCCATGCGGTGAACGGCATCATCAACATCATCACGAAAGCCGCGGCGGATTCGCAGGGCTCCGAGCTTGCCGCCGCGCTCGACTCCAATGCGGGCCGGACACTGACTGCGCGCAATGGTGGCCGGATCGGCTCGAACGTAAATTACCGCGCCTATGCGAACTATTTCGAGCAGGGGGATTTCGCGATGGCGCCTGCGCGTGAGCGCCTGGGCGACCGGTCGGCGGTTCGCGCGGGGCTGCGCCTCGACGGCACGAGTGCAAGCGGGGATCGGTTCACCCTGATCGGGGAGCTGCAGAACGGGCGCGACACGAGCACGCTCGACGGGCAGAGCTTCGCTCCGGTGCGATACGACGCCAATGAGTGGAGCGCCCTCGGCAGGTGGGAGCGGGCGCGCTCTGCCGGAGTCGACCAGCAGCTGCAGCTGTCATTCGACCGGATCAGCCAGCCCTTCTATGAAGAGCGGGATACGCTCGACTTTTCGTACCAGGCCCGCATCGAGGCGAGCGCCGTGCAGACGCTCACTTTCGGAGTGACCTACAAGCACTCCTCGGATGCGCTCTCCGCGGCGATTGCCATCGAGCCTGCGCGCATGACGCAGGAAACGTACGGCCTCTTCGCCCACGACAGCATCGCGCTGGGCGCGCGCACGCGGCTGCTGCTCGGCTCGCAGTTCGAGCACAATCGCTTTACCGGCTGGGAGATCCAGCCAAACGCGCAACTCATCCATACGCGCGAGAGGCAAAGTTACTGGGCTTCCGTGTCGCGCGCGGTGCGAACTCCGCTCCGCACGGAGAATGGCTTCGCGCTGGAGTTCCTCATCGCGCCGGGCGTCTTCGCCAGAACCCAGGGCAATCCCCAACTCGAATCCGAAGAGATCCTTGCATGGGAGATCGGTGCGCGCTGGGGAGTGAGCGACGCGCTCTTCCTCGATGCGAGCGCGTTCTACAACCAGTACGACAATCTCATCCTCCAGCAGGCGGGCGCGCCGATATTCGAGCCCGATCCAGCGCCCGGCCGCACGGTTTTTCCAGCCATCTACACGAATACGGCCTCCGGACACACTTCGGGTGTCGAGTTGGCGCTGAAGGCACAGCCCATGGCGAGCTGGAGTCTGAGTGGGAGCATCTCTCTGTTCCGGCAGACGCCGTGGCAGGACTCGCTTGGCCACGGCCTCGTCACGGGCATCGGGCATCAGTTCCAGGCCCATTCGAGCGCGCAGATCGTCCGCTCGCTTCAGTGGAACGCGGACCTCTATTACACGGGTGCGGTAACGACGGGAGATGTGCCCGCCTACTGGAAGTTCGACACCCAGCTTGCGTGGTTCCCGACGAGCGAAGTTCAGGTCGCGATCGGCGTCCGGAACGCATTCAGCGCCGAACACCGCGAGGCAGGAGCAAACAGTGTCGACGCCGTCACGATGATCCCGCGGACTGCGTACCTGCGCATCCTGCGGCGGTTCTGACAGCCCATGTCGCACGCGTGTCAACTTCATTGCCATCACCGGGTCGCTGTGGGAGTCGCTCGCCGTTCCGAAGGAGCGTTACTCCAGTGAGGGCGACTGTCACACGGTGCGTGGCGCTGATGCTGTTCTTCGGCTGCTTCACGACGCTTCATGCGAACGAGGAGCAGGGCAGCCCTTCCCGTGAGAGTCAGCTGAAGGCGGCGTATCTCTTCAATTTTCTGAAGTTCGTCGATTGGCCTGCGACACCTGCCCGCGCGGATCTGCTGGTGTGTGTGCGCGGCGCCCCCGGCGTGCACGACGCACTGAAACGGAGCTCCGGGAAGGCGAAAATAGGCACGCGCACAGTGGCGGTTCGGGACGTAGGGGGCGGCCAGGCCATCAACGACTGCAACGCGCTCTATGTCGGCTCGGACGCGGGGCCGGAATGGACGCTGCTGAAGGCTGAGGAAGCCGCGTTGCCCCTGCTTACCGTCAGCGACGCGGAAGGTTTCGCACTACGAGATGGCATCATCGAGCTCGTCACCGAGAACAACCGCCTGCGCTTCAACATCAATCTGGATAATGCCCGGCGCGCCGGACTGCGCATCAGCGCGGGCCTTCTGCAGCTTGCGGCCTCCGTGGAGAGCGGGACGCACAAATAGGCTGGAATCTCGACAGGCGCCTCGGTTGCCAGCGGGCCGACGCGCTGTCGGCGTTGACGAAATTCCGATCTGCCGTCATTTTCCCGGACCATTCTGCACGAAGGGAGGTCCATGGGAACGATCGGTGTCGTCTTGTTCATGCTCGCAGCCGTGGTGGCATCCGGCATCATCGTGCGGGCGATCCCTCTGGCCATTCCCACCCCGCTGGTTCAAATCGCGCTCGGCGCCGCGATTGCCGCGGGGGCGTATCAGCGCGTCGAGCTGAACCCGGATATCTTCTTCCTGCTGTTTCTGCCGCCGCTTCTGTTCCTGGACGGCTGGCGCATCCCCAAGGAAGGGGTGTTACGCGACAGGGGCATGATCCTCGAGCTCGCCCTCGGGCTCGTGGTCGGCGCGGTCCTGGGGATGGGCGTCTTCATCCACTGGCTCATCCCGGCAGTGCCCTGGCCCGTGGCATTCGCACTCGCTGCCATCGTTTCGCCCACCGACCCGGTCGCCGTCTCCGCCATCAGTGCGCGCTTCCCGATACCCAAGCGGGTGTTGCACGTGCTGGAAGGCGAGTCGCTGCTCAACGATGCTTCCGGCCTCGTTTGCTTCCGCTTCGCGGTGGCAGCGGCTTTGAGCGGTGCGTTCTCGCTGGCATCCGCGACGGTCACGTTCGTGCAACTGGTTGTCGTCGGTGTGATTGCAGGAGTCGCGCTCACACTTGCGGCGATGATCGCCAAAGGCTGGGTCAACCGCCGCTTCGGTGAGGATTCGGGCTCGCAAGTGCTCGTCAGCCTGCTCATTCCTTTCGGTGCCTACGAGTTGGCGGAGCATCTCGGGGGTTCCGGGATCCTGGCCGCCGTGGCGGCGGGCGTCACGATGAGCTACGTCGAGCTCACCGGACGAACGCTTGCAGGCACCCGCGTGCAGCGCGCGGCGGTGTGGGACACGGTTCAGTTCGCCCTGAACGGCATCATGTTCGTGCTGCTCGG
>JBDZVF010000358.1:0-6778 GCA_040255575.1 Pseudomonadota bacterium
TTCCGGGCACCAAGCGGCGCGAGCGTCAGGCGGAGAACGCGGCGTCGGTGAATGTGAAGCTGAGCGCGCCGGAGTGGCAGGAGCTCAACGCCGCGGTCGCGAACGTCGCCGTGAAAGGCGATCGCTATCCGCCGGCGATGATGAACGCGCTGAACGGCTGAAGATCCGCGCAACGCGCCGCCGCCGGCGGCGCGCCTGCCAGCTGCTCCCGAGTCGGCGGCAAGTCCGTGCAGCCGGGCGGGTGTCGAAATCCTCGTCCCACTGGATGATGATCTGCCCTTCGCTCGGGTGGCGGTAAAAGTCCGTCCGGCCAACGAGGTCGGGACCGAACTCCGTGCCGGCAACGAGGCGCTAGCCCGCGGCGATGCGCCGGCTGGCCTCACAGCAATATTTCATGAGCCACCTTTCGGGAGGCGGCGCCCGCGAGCCACCGCGGGCGCTGAAGCCGCTTCCAAAGCTGCTACGTCGACAGTCGACGACTGGTTGCAGGCGAAAGTGTCTTGGGATGGCGACTCGAAGCTCAGCGCCGCGTGAACGCATCCACGCGGACGGACCAGGCGGTGGCCTAGCAGCTTGATGCAAAACGCATCGAGTCAGCCGTGAGATAAACTGAGTCCATCAAAGCCTCCGGAGCAGGTGATCGATGCGCGGTGAAGCGGATCCCCAGTCGGCGCTGTTCAGCTACTTCTCTCCTGAGTCGCGAGTGCCGGCCGATCACCCGCTGCGGGCGATCAAAACCGACACGGACGCGGTGTTGAAGGAGATCTCCGCGGAGCTCGGCTCGCTGTACTCGAGCACGGGCCGGCCTTCGATCCCGCCGGAGCGACTTCTGAAGGGCCAGCTGCTGATTGCGCTGTACTCGGTGCGCTCGGACCGGCAGTTCTGCCAGATGCTCGACTACAACATCCTGTTCCGGTGGTTCCTGGACATGAGCCTGGATGAGCCGGGGCTGGATCAGTCGGCATTCTCGCGCCTGCGGGAGCGGCTGGTGAACGAAGACATCGCGCGACGCTTCTTCGACGCGGTGGTCAAACGCGCTCGCAGCCAGGGGCTGCTGTCTTCGGATCACTTCACCGTTGATGGCACGTTGATCGAGGCCTGGGCGAGCCACAAGAGCTTCAAGCCCAAGAACGGTCCGCCGCCACCTTCGGATGGTCAGGGCGGCGTGAACTTCCGCGGCCAGCCGCGCACGAACGACACGCACGAATCCTCTACCGATCCCGAAGCCAAATCCGCTCGCAAGGGTCCGGGCAAGGAAGCCAAGCTCAGCTATGCCGGCCATGCGCTCATGGAGAATCGCAACGGCTTGTGTGTGGACCTGCAGATCCGATCGGCGATCATCGCCGAGGCGGTAGCGGCACAGACTCTTCTGGATCGGCAGCGTCGCAAGGGCGTGCGGCCGAAGAGTCTCAGCGGCGACAAGGGTTATCACAGCCGCAGCTTCATTCAGAGCCTGCGCGATCGAGGCATCCGCCCGCACATCGCGCGGATCGAGGGCCGACGTACGCCGGGACTGGACGAGCGCACGACGCGACACGAGAGCTACCGAATCAGTCAGCGAAAGCGCAAACGGATCGAGGAAATCTTCGGCTGGCTGAAGACCTACGGCGGCCTTCGCAAGACACGCTTCATCGGCACCGCACGCGTTCAGCTGCAGGCATACCTCGCCGGGGCGGCGTACAACCTGCTGCGGATGAGCCGACTGCAGTTGAGTAGGGGATAGCGACTTGGTTCGAATGCCGAAGATGCCCGTACTCCCACTCAACATACTCGGCGGTGCAAGCCGCAGGGCACGATCAACGAGGACATCTGACATGGACGCTTCGGTTTTCATCGGAAACGTCGTTTTCCATCACCCTGCTAGACGTCGACTTCGTTGCGGAATATGCGGGGCCGCGCGAGTCCCAACGTGCTCGCCGCCGCGAACGCCACCATCGCGGACACCTGCGGATGATCCCCGAACTCGCTCTTCAGCCGCGCGATGGCTTCGGCCAGCGTGATGTTCTCGCGCACCAGCGTGCGGTACGCCGCGCGGATGTCGCGAATCTGGTGATGGCTGAACCCGTTGCGTTCCAGCCCAACCTTGTTCACACCGCGCATGATCGACGGATACCCGTCCGCGATGGCAAACGGCAGCACATCCTTCGCCACCTTGTTCATGCCGCCGACGAACGCGAACGCGCCGATGCGCACGAACTGCACCACACCGGTCTTGCCATTCACGACGGCATGATCGCCCACTTCCACATGCCCCGAGAGCTTCGCGTCACAGCTGATCACGACGTTGTTGCCGATCACACAGTCATGCGCGATGTGGCTGTAGGAAAGAAAGAGGCCCTCGTTGCCGATGAGGGTGGCCTGCTCCGGCATGCTGCCCGCGTTCACCGTGCAATACTCGCGGAACACGTTGCCGCTGCCGATGCGCGTGTAAGTCACGAACTCCTTCCGGAACTTCTTGTCCTCGGGCACCGACCCGATGACCGCGAACGGATGAACCTCGTTCGCATCACCCAGCGTCGTCCGACCCGAAACGACCACGTGCGAATGAAGCACGTTGGAGCGGCCGAGCCGCACGTCCGCCCCAACGTGACAATACGGCCCGATGCAGCAGTCGTCGCCGATCACGGCGCCCGGCTCGATGATCGCGGAAGGGTGAATGGTGTGGGGCATCGGGGGCTTTCGCTCGTCGGCGCATCTTAAGGGCCCTCAGCGACCGAGCGCCAGCGCCGCCACGAGCGCGATCACCAGAATGAGACACAGTCCTTTCCAGAACAGCACAGGGTCGCGCTCGAGCAGCGGCGCGTGTCGCTCGCGCTGGAAACGCGGATTGGGGGTACGCAAATCGCTCACGAACTCCGACATCGCGTCGTAACGCCGGGCCGGGTCGGGATGCAGCGCTGTCCTCAATGCGCCGTCGACCCACATGGGCACTGGCGTGGCTGATGAGCGCGCGGGCTCATATTGAAGCGCGCGCTGCTGCGCCGGTGAGCGGACGCGTGCCGCATCCGCGCCATAGGGCAGGCGGCCTGTGAGCATTTCGTACGCGATCACGGCGACCGAAAAGAGATCGGATCGCCACGTCGGCGCATTGCCCGCGAGCCACTCCGGCGCGGTGTACTGCACCGTGCCCAGCACCGCGTCGACTGTTTTTCCCGCCGCCTCCTCGAGCCCGGTTACGCGCACCGAACCATAGTCGATGATCTTCACCGTGCCCTCGCGATCGATCAGTATGTTTTCGGGCCGCAGATCACAATGGATCATCTCCTTGCGATGCAGGGCGCGCACACCCCGCACGATCTGCTCGACGACTCC
Source organism: Pseudomonadota bacterium (assembly GCA_040255575.1). GTDB lineage: Bacteria > Pseudomonadota > Gammaproteobacteria > Steroidobacterales > Steroidobacteraceae > JADGHX01. The sequence continues at coordinate 3,313 of JBDZVF010000358.1, forward strand.
CCGCACCGTATCGAGATCGGCGCGCCGATGGTCGTGCATCCACTGGCGTAACGATGTGCCCTCGACGAACTCCGTCACAACGTACAGACAACTTCGTCTCCGGGCCGTCACGTGGGGCTTGAGCAGGTGCGGGCTCGCAACGCGCCGCGCGATCCACTCCTCCATCATGAAGTGGCGCAGCAGCTCAGGCTCGTGTCGCAGCGACTCCGCGGGAACCTTCACCGCGACCCGCGCGCCCGTATCTCGATCCGAGGCGAGATAGATGTGACTGCGTTCGTTCAGATGGATCTGGCGGATCAGCTGATACCCGTCGAGCTCGGTCGGCGGCTCGGGAATCGGCGGTGGCAGCGGCAGCGTGTCGGCCTGCCCGGCGTAGTCGAGCGCATCGCCATCCGGAAGGCTCTCGACCCGCACGATCTGCACCGTGAGGTTGTCGTGACTGCCGCGCTCCATGGCGCTCGCCACGATGCAGCGCGCGGCCTGATCGAGGTCTTCGGCATTCGCGCGGATGAGTTCGACCATCTGCTTGAGGCCGATGAACTGATGCACGCCATCCGTGGCGAGCAAGTAGATATCACCTGGACTGAGCGGATGCTGGGCGTAGTCGATCTCGACGGAGTCGGCGAGGCCCAGGGCGCGCGCGAGGTAAGACTCGGCGGACGACATCACCAAACGATGATCCGTCGTCAGCGGCTCGAGGGAATCCCCCGCGAGCCGATGGATGCGCGAGTCGCCGACATGGAAGACGTGCGCGAAGCGCCCCTTCAGCACCAGCGCGTCAAACGTGCACAGATAGCCGCGATTCAGGTCATAAGCGGCATGTCCGTAACGCGTTTCATTGTGCAGCCAGGCGTTCGAAGCAGTGATGACGCTGATGCCGGCCGTGCGAACCGACCACGCTTCCGAAGTGCAGTAGTAGTCGAGCAGAAACGCCTTGACCGCCGTCTCGGCGGCAATGCGGCTGACGGGACTCGTGCTGATCCCGTCAGCCAGCGCGAGCGCCACGCCCTTCAGCGCGAGCTCGTTCCCTTGAGGAACGATCGCCCCGTGAAAGTCCTGGTTCTCGTGCTTGCGGCCCTTGTCCGAGCACTGGCCTATGGAGACGGCAAGCGGGTCGCGGCGACCACGCCGGTCGACACCATCCAGTTGCACATCACGGCACGGATGAAGAGCGTCAGCATCCCCGCCGCGCCCGCCGCCGCATAACCGACCGTGCGGCTCTCGCCGATGTGGCCAATCTTCTGCCCCACCGCATCCGGGGCGTGGGTAAAGCCCATCGTGAAGATGATCGCCATGAAGAGCGCGACGGTGAGCGCGCCCGCGAAGTTGCCCACGAATACGAGCCACCAGTTGCGCAGCACACCGCCCCATGTGACACCCGGACGCCTTGCGAGCAATGCCAGCGGCACGAGCGTGAATACCCCGGTGAGCAGATCGAAACCCAGGAGGTAAAGCAGGCAGAAGCCGACCGGAAAGAGCAGCGCCCCAACCAGCGCATTACCGGTGTTGACGGTGATCGTGACCGCGAAGGCTGCCGCAAGCGACAGGATCGCACCGGCCATGTACGCGCGGATCAAGGTGTCCCGCGTGGACATGAACACCTTGGATTCGCCGGCCTCGACCATTTTGGCCGCGAACTCGGCGGGAGCAATGTAGGACATGAACGCACTCTCCTCGAAGGGCCCAGAACGAAAAACGCCGCGTCACGTCTCGCCCTTCATATGCGGGATCTGACGCGGCGTCGTTGCCACGGGCCCTGCGCCGGGCCCGCGAACGTTCAAGCAGCTTCCATGCCAGTGCGTGGCGCGGGGAAAATTTGCAGTGGGCTCAAGTTGCTAACGTTCGAAGTGGCTTTTCCGCGAGCGGCGTGCGCATTAAAAAACGCCACACAAGTGAGCGCCTGCCATGGGATGGCACCGCACCGGTGCACACGCGCGCCGCCCTGAAACCCGCATCCGCCGTAAAGCAAAGGGCGCCCGAAGGCGCCCTTTTATTGGACCATCGATCGAACCCGTCGCCTCAGGCGGAGAAGCACTTCTCCAGCCGGTCCAGCGTCTCCATCGTCGGCAGCAGCTGCTGCACGCTGGCGTTCGGCTCGCGCTTTTCCTTGATGGCGGCGATGAACTCGCGATCCTGCAGCTCGATGCCGTTCATCGAGACGTCCACCTTCGATACGTCGATCTGGTTGTTCTTGCCGTCAAACAGGTCGTCGTAGCGCGCGACATACGTGCCGTTGTCGCAGATGTAGCGGAAGAACGTGCCCAGCGGCCCATCGTTGTTGAACGACAGCGAGAGCGTGCAGAGCGCGCCGCTCGGCGTCTTCAGGCCGATGCTCATGTCCATGGCGATCTTGAGCTCGGGGTGATGCGGCCCTTCGAGCGCATACACCTTGTTCGGCTGCTCACCCGTCTGGTACGCAAACAGGTCTACCGTGTGGCAGGCGTGATGCCACAGCAGGTGATCCGTCCACGAGCGCGGCTTGCCGAGCGCATTCATGTTGGTGCGGCGGAAGAAATAGGTCTGCACGTCCATCTGCAGCACCTTCAGCTCGCCGGCCTTGATGCGCTTGTGAACCCACTGGTGACTCGGGTTGAAGCGCCGGGTGTGACCGCCCATGGCGATCACGCCAGTCTCCTTCTGCACTTTCACGAGCTCCTGCGCGTCCTTCAGGTTGTCCGCGATCGGAATCTCGATCTGCACGTGCTTGCCGGCGCGCATGCACTGGATGCCCTGGCGGGCGTGCATCTGCGTCGGCGTCGCGAGGATGGCTGCCACCACGCCCGGCCGGGCGAGGCACTCGTCCAGGTTCGTGGAGAAGTGCGGGATGCCGTACTTCTGCGCCACCTCGCGCGTGGAGTCGATGCTGCCGCCGGCGAGCGAGACGATCTCCACGTCCGGAATGTTCTTCAGCGCCTCGATGTGCTTGATGCCGAAGGCGCCCTGTCCTGCCACCACCAGTTTGATCGTCATTTCTTGAAGCTCTCGTTTTCCAGGATCAGATGACCCAGCGCCGTGTTCGACGCCGGCACGTGATAGAAACGATAGACCTCGCGCACCTTCGGCTCGAGCGCGCCGCGCGAGATGAGCCACATGACCATCTCGATGCCTTCGGAGCCGGCCTCGCGCACGTACTCGATGAACGGGATCTTGCGCGCGACCTCAGCATCGCCTGCGAGGCTGTCGAGGAAGCGCTTGTCCCACTCGGGATTGATGAGACCGGCGCGCATGCCCTGCAGCTGGTGCGACATGCCACCGGTGCCGAAGATGACGACGCGCAGATCTTCCGGCCACGACTCCACCGCGCGCGCGATCGCCTTGCCGAGGTTGAAGCAGCGATTGCCCGTCGGCGGCGGGAACTGCACGACGTTCACCGGCAGCGGGATGATCCGGCACGGCCAGGCCTCCGGCTGCCCGAACATCAGGGTGAGCGGCACGTGATAGCGCTGGTAGCGCTGCAGCTCCCGGC
>JBDZVF010000359.1:0-6770 GCA_040255575.1 Pseudomonadota bacterium
GCCCATCGAGGCGGTGCATGAAGAAGATCTCCTGAGTCCGGGGACTTACTTTTTCGAGAGCATCCCTCATCCTCTGTAGACACTGATCCCCCGCCAAAACCTCATCTGGCGTCGGCCCGGCGTCCACAATCGTCGCCAGATCAGCGACTTCGCAGTACAAATCGCGGTGCTCGTCCCGTCGAGCATTCGCCGCGAGGCGCAGCACGGTGCGCACCAGAAATCTTTCCGGATGGTATACCTGCTTGCCGGCCTCGCAGTATTCCTGCATTTTGATGAAGGCGTCCTGGATGAGGTCCTCGGCCTCCGCGTGAGTGCGGCCCCGCCGGCGCAGGAGCCGCAGAAGGCGCTGAAAGTAGAGTGGCAGCCGCCTCGAGACGGGCTGGGAATTCATTGTCATCGATTGCCGCTCCGTGAAAGCGCGCACCGGCGACATCTCCCGAATCTCCGTTTCTGTCGAGTCCTCCCCCATGCGGAACCGGCAGCGTGTGCGCGAGCTTACGGCAGCAAACGTCTTAAGCAAGACGTCGGCACAGCGAGGAGTACCAACCTCCGTACAACGGATATGGCATGTATGCCGGGCCAGCCTCTTCAGCGCAGTAGCGCTCATGGCATTCACACCGGCATACGCAAGGCGTTGCGCGTTACTACTGGACGTTCCCGTGTAGCGCGGTCGGCCGCGCGCCGGCAGTGGTGCCGGCACGCACTACTGCTTCACCTGCGACATCAGCGCTAGCGGGCGGCCCTCGGGGTCCTTGAAGAACGCCATCCACTCTTCCGTTCCATCTGCGTGCCTGTGGATCATGTGTGGGGCGCTCATGAACTCGACACCCCGCGCTTGCAGCGTCTCGTGTGCGGTTTTGATATCTGACACCCGCAGGTAGAGGATGGACTCCGCAGAGGGTGAGTCTGCCTCTTGCGTCAACAAGAGCCGGGTACCACCGAGGTCGAAGAACGCCAGCTTTCCGAACGTATAGAGGTGGGGCAGCCCCAGCACGCTGCCATACCATGCTTCAGCCTGCTTGATGTCCTTGACGGATCTCGAGACCTGGCCGAGCGGACCGAGTTGTAGTGGCGCATTCATGGTCGTCTTCCTCCCACCCAGGGCGCTGTCCGCAGGCGGTCGAAACCACAGACGCAGCGCCTTGCGATTGCCAACACCCAGTTTCGCAAGCGCGTTAGAGACGTGGAACTTTACGGCGTCGACGCTGATCCCGCGACGTCGAGCAACCTCGCGACTCGTCATGCCATGTTGTACGGCGTGCACCGCCCGCCACTCGGCAGGGGTGAGTATGTCTTCGTATGGAGGTCTGCCTCTGCCCCTTCGCCTGGACATGATTGCAATCCTAAGGCCTGACGGGCCGATTTTCCCTCCCCCCCTTCTCACATCCGCCAGACCGTTGGCAAGGAATCTCGAAGAGTCCGTACGTGGATTGCACACCGGTTGACTGCGCAACCACGCGGACCACAGCCTGGTTCTCGAGATGCCATCGACCCGGGCAAGCGCGCGTTTCGCTGTTTCATTTTCGTCACAACGTGCGCAGCGTCGCCGTTCAGCGCCACCACCTGCTGCCTTCGTTCGCACATCGGTGAGCCGCTTCGTTGACGGGGACCGACGCGTGACCTCGCCCGGTCTTTAACGACACACAGCTCGAGCGCCACCGGCCTCGTGTGCACCGTCAAAGGGTCTATTCGATGAGACGAGTTTTCGCGCCGATCCTGTCTGCGCTCCTGTTCGGGATGATGTCGCAACTGTGCATCGCTGACACCGTCCTGATCACCGGTGCCAACTCCGGCATCGGCCTCGAGTTCACCAAGCAGTTCGCTGCCAAAGGATGGACAGTCATTGCCACGCATCGCCATGACGGCGTGCCGGACACGCTGCAGGCGGTGATCCGCCAGTTCCCGAAGGTGCGCGCCGAACGCATGGACGTGACGAAGCCGGCGGAAGTCTCCGCGCTCGCACAGAAGCTGAAGGGCATGCCCATCGACGTGCTGTTGAACAACGCGGGCGTCTACAACGATCGCGGCAACTGGGCCACGCAGAACTTCGGGAAGATGGACTACGCGCTCTTCGACACGATCATGTCAGCGAATATCAAGGGCCCGGTGCTCGTCACGGAGACGTTCCTGCCGAACGTGAAGGCGAGCGGGCAGAAGAAAGTGGTGTCGATCAGCTCGACCAACGGCTCGTTGACCGAGCAGCTCCCGGGCACCGGCGCCATCTGGTATCGCGCCAGCAAGGCGGCGCTGAACCGTGCCATGCAGCTGGTGGCGAGCACATTGAAACCGGAAGGGATCACGGTGTTGCTGTTGCATCCGGGCGCGGTGCGCACGGAAAGGCAGAAGGACGTCGACTATCCCGACATGGTGGAGACGCCGTTCACCGTGAAGAACATGGTGGAGACGATCGGCAAGGCGTCCATCAAGGATACGGGCCGCTTCATGCTGTACGACGGGACGGACGTGCCGTGGTAACTCCGAGGCGCCTCGCTAGCACCAGCACTGCCAACAAGCAGCCGCCCCGCGCGGCCGCCGCCGGATGTGGCATCGACGAGCTCGTGCGTGCGAACGGAAAGTGGCTCAGTCAGTCACGCAACGTCGCGCCTCATGACTAAGCCATAGGAAGGCCTGCCCTGACGAGTAGATGAGGACGAGTGCCGGCCCTCTTCCCGGGGGCCTGCCCATTGCCGTCGCGTCGCCATCTCGGCATCGCCGTCGCGCTGTCCGTTGCCATCGCCGCTTACCACCGCGATCACCGCTTACCACCGCGATCACCGCTTACCACCGCGATCACCGCTCGCCACCGCAATCACCGCTCGCCACGGCCACCGCCATCACTGCTCGCCATCGCCACCGTCATCGCCCCCTGTTACCCATCGCCATCATTGCATCCCTTGGAACCCCAGCTCGCGACCCTCCCCCGCGCGCGTGCATCCTCGCCGCGCCCGGACACCTGCCTCGACTCGATCCCCTTGCGATTTCGCCTGCGGCTGCGCAGGTACTTCGAGAAGCACGGCGTTCCGCGCGACGAAGTCGACGATCTCGTGCAGGACGTGTTCCTGCGACTTGCGACGCGCACGCACTTCGAATCCCCGACCCATCTCGAGGCCTATATCTTCAGATCGGCCGCCAATCTCCTGCACGATCGCCATCGCCGGCAGGTAACGCGCGCCACGGCGAGGCACGAGGCCTACGAAGAAGACATACACGGCAGCGTGTTTGCGACGCCCGGTCCAGACAGGGTGGTTCACAGCGCGCAGAGACTGGAGCGACTCCTCGCCGCACTGGAGGAGCTCCCCGAGCGCACTCGAAAGGTCTTCACGCTGTACCACCTTGAAGACCTGCCGCATCGAAAGATCGCGGAACGCCTCGGGATCGCTGTGAGCACGATCGAGAAGCACATGGCGCGCGCGAACGTCTATCTCATGGCCCGAGTCGAGCCCTGATTCCGTAGCGGGGCGCCAGCCAGGTTGTGTCTGCCGCCGTTCTCAGGATGGCTGTTCGTGTTGCCCGAATGCGGCAAGCGTTCGGGCTCGCGGATGCACGAAGCACCGGTCGTCTATCTCGAACGGCAATGCGTGCAAAGGCGCAGGCGGCACACTCCGATCGGAATGCGCCGCCCGCCGGGAGCTCCATCTCGAGATCCGTGGCGGTGATGCTCAACATGTCGTCACGCGCCGAAAGCAACACGTTCGCCGCTGCTTAGAGCTCCATCTTCACGCCGAGGTAATACCGGCGCCCCAGCACGTCGTAGTAGTTCGCAAGCGTGTTATCCGCGTTGTTCGTGGCCGGCGGATTGGCGCTGAGAACCAGCGGGTCCTTGTTGAACAAGTTATCCACACCACCACGGAGGGTGAGCGCGTCCGTCATCTGCCAGCCTGCGGAGAGGTTGAAGATGTCATAGGACGGCACGCCCCGTACCGTGCTCAACGGGTTGATCACCACACTGCCATCACGCGCGCTGGGCAGATGCCTCCAGCTCAGCCGAAGATCCAGCGTAGGCGTGGTGTAGCCGAGAGTGGTGAGCGAGCGCCACCGATACTGGCCACTCGTACCCTGCAGAGAGGTCGCCACCGTGCCCGCGTAGTCCAGGAACGGAGCGCCCGGGCTCGCCTGGGTCTCGTACTTGTCCAGGTAATTGACGAGCTGGTTCAACGTGATCGCGCCCGGCAGGCTCTCGAAGCCCATGTCGGAGAGATTCACCCGATAGTTGAGCTGCAGGTCCACACCGCTCGTCTCGAGGCCGCCAATGTTGAGGAACGGCGCGTCCACGCGCAGGCGGTCACCCGTGATCCGGTCACGAGTGATGAACGGGCAGAATCCACCCGGGTCGTTCAGCGAATACGTCGGGTTGCTCACACCGTTCGCGTTGAAGCACAACGAGTAGGTGGTGAGCGAATCAATGGGCTTGATGACGCCGTCGATGGTGATCTGGTACCAGTCGATCGAGGCGGTGAGCTTGTCCGCCAGCGGGCTCTCGAAGGGCGAGCGCAGCACGAGGCCGGCCGTCCAGGTGCGCGCCACTTCCGGCTTGAGCTGCGGGTTGCCCGCGAGTGTCTCGATTTCGTACGGGAAGAAACCGAACTGGCCCGTGAAGCTGCTCGGATTCTGGTCGAAGCGCGACGTGCCGCTGCCGATGATGGCGGAACAAAGCGCCTGCACCTGCGCCCGGTTCGGGTTCGACGCCACGTTGCCCCACGTCGTCTGGGTGAGCGTGGAGCACGGGTCCACCGGCGGAAAGCCGACGACGCTCAGCGTTTCACCCGAGAAGAGCTCTGCGGTATTGGGCGCGCGTGCGGCTCGCTGCGTGCCGCCGCGGAAAGTCACGTAATCGTTCAGCGTCCAGTTCGCGAGCGCTTTCCACGTGTTCTGGCCACCGGCCGTGTTGTAGTCCGAATAACGCGCACCGAGCTCCAGCTCGAGCGCCTGGACCATCGGCAAATCCTTCAGCAGAGGCACGAGCAGCTCGCCATAGACTTCCGACACATCCGTTGAGCCCGCAGTGCTGCTGACCGCATAGAGGCCGATGGGCTGCGCTTCCACCGAGCTCGTGCTGAGAAGGCTGTCCGGCGAGAAGTTCACCGTGTTCTTGCGATACGCCGCGCCGAGCGCCGTCCGCACTTCACCTGCAGGCAGCTCAAAGAGACTGCCTTGCAGAGAGCCTTCGAACACTTCCTGCTCGAAGTTCGTCGTGTTCTTCATGTTCACGCCGATGGCGTCGAGGCAGTCCTGCGAGACCGGTGCGCTGGAGAAAGGCGAAAGACCAGACGTGCAGTGGATGGAGAACCCGTTGCCGGCATCGCGCGCGTAGCCCTCGCCGTAGAACGGCGCCTGGATGATCTCGCGATACCGCTGCAAGGACGCGAAGCCGCCGTTCAGAGAAGTGACGGTCGACGTGCGGCCCTGAGTGGCATAGACGTCCCAAGTCCAGTCACGCACGGGCAGCGATCCGCGAAGGCCCACCAGCACCTGGTAAACGTCGCTCGTGGTCTGCGACTTCTGCGGCCCGAGGAACATGGTGTTCTGGTCCAGCGCCCAGTTGGCTGTATTGTTGGTACGTGACTGCAGCAGCGCGCGCAAATCGTCGGGCACGGGGTGCTGAGCGTCGAAGGGGATCGATGCTCCCCAGAACGTGAACGCGGCGTTGTAGATAGTGCGCGACTGAACCTGCGTCGAGCTGAAGTTCGCCTGCGCGTAGGCCGTAACGTTGTCGTTGATGTTGTAGCGGGCGCGCCCGAACGCGGAATAGCGCTCGAGCGGGCTCGAGAGCAGGCCCGGGGAATCCCGCTGTGTGAGGGCACCGTTCGTGCGCTCGATCATGTTCGGGTCGCCGCTGTTGTAGCCGAGCGCCGGGTTGGCCTGGAAAAGGCTGTTGTCTGTATTGAAATAGACATTGGCGAGACGGCTGGCACGGCCTGGCGCGTACTGGTTGAACACCGCGTCGAGTGCTGCCTGGCTCGGCTGATCGGGCGCGTTTGCAGGGCGCCAGTAAGGGCGGCGCACGCTGCCGCCCGTGGTGCCCGGGTCCGCCCAACCGTTTCTGAAGAACTCGCGATCGGCGACCTCGACGGCTCCGCGCTTGGTGAAGTCCACGCCGAGGATGACATTGCCGCGACCGGAGTCGAGCTGTGCCCCATAGAGCGCGTTCACACGGGTTTCGGTGCCGTCGCCCTCCTCCGTGATGCTCGACTGGAGATCCGCCGTGAAGCCTTGGAAGTTATCCTTGAGGATGAAATTCACCACGCCGCTCAGCGCGTCCGCGCCGTACACAGCAGAGGCACCACCCGTAATCACCTCGACGCGCTCGATCGCCGCGGACGGAATCGAGTTCACGTCCACGACCAGCGTGGCGTCCGCAGGCTGCGCGCGCCGGCCGTCGATGAGAACGAGCGTGCGATTGGTCCCGAGACCGCGGAGGTTCACCGTCGCCGCGCCAATGCCGCCGAACGCGCTCGACTGGATGTTGCGCGCGGAATCGAACTGTGTGGCACCCGGCTGAAACTGGGGCAGCAGGTTGAGCGAGGACTCCACGCCCACGGCGCTCGATCGCTCGAGGCTGCCTGCATCCACTGTAACGATGGGCGATGTGGCCTCATAGTCCCGCCGGACGATGCGGGAGCCGGTGACCACTACCTGCTGGAGGGACTCTGAGCTGGGCGCCGCGTTTGCGGAGTTCGCGGTCGTGGCGGACGTGGCATTTGCCTGGGACGCGTCCGGGGCGAAGGCCTGGCTCGCGCACGCCGCAAGCATCGCGGCAACGAAAATCCTTA
>JBDZVF010000360.1:0-6716 GCA_040255575.1 Pseudomonadota bacterium
TCGAAATACGGCTCCTGCGTGTAGGCCCGCAGCCCTTTGCCGGAAACAGTGGTGACATCTTCGTGCAGAAGACCGGCATCCAGCAGCTCCCGAATGAGGAAGCCGGTGCCGCCTGCGGCGTGGAAGTGGTTCACATCGGCGCTACCGTTCGGGTAGATGCGCGCGAGCAGCGGCACGACTTCGGACAGGTCACTGAAGTCATCCCAGTTCACGAGAATGCCGGCAGCCTGCGCCATCGCGACGATGTGCAACGTGTGATTGGTTGAGCCGCCCGTGGCATGCAGCCCGACGATGGCATTGACGACGCATCGCTCGTCGATCATTTCGGCCAGCGGAAGGTACTCGTCGCCCAGAGCCGTGATGCGCGCGGCACGGCGGGTCGCGGCGGCGGTGAGCGCATCCCGCAGCGGCGTGTTGGGCGGAACGAACGCGCTGCCCGGAACGTGCAGGCCCATCACTTCCATCAGCATCTGATTGCTGTTGGCGGTGCCGTAGAACGTGCAGGTGCCAGCGGAGTGATAGCTGCCCGCTTCGGATTCGAGCAACTCCGCGCGCCCCACCTTCCCTTCGGCATACAACTTTCGGATGCGTGCCTTGTCCTGGTTCGCAACCCCCGAAGGCATCGGCCCGCCGGGCACGAACAGCGTGGGCAGATGGCCGAACGTCAGGGCGCCGATGAGCAGGCCGGGCACGATCTTGTCGCACACGCCCAGACACAACGTGGCGTCGAACATGTTGTGCGCGAGGGCGAGCGCCGTGGACATGGCGATGACGTCACGACTGAAGAGCGACAGCTCCATGCCGGTCTGCCCCTGCGTCACACCGTCGCACATCGCCGGCACGCCGCCGGCGACTTGCGCCGTAGCGCCCGCCTCGCGTGCGGCGATACGGATCAGCCCGGGATATCGTTCGAAAGGCTGATGTGCCGAGAGCATGTCGTTGTACGAAGTGACGATCGCAAGATTCGGCCACTGCAGGCGCTTGAGCGCATCCTTGTCCTGCGTGGTGGATGCCGCGAAACCGTGGGCGAGATTCGTACAAGACAACCTGGAACGCGTTGCGCTGGCATCGCGGCTGGCGCGAGCACGCGCCAGATAGTCGTTACGCATAGCGCGGCTGCGCTCCCGGATGCGCTCCGTGACTTCCCGAATGCGCGGATTGAGGGCTTCGACGTTCTTGTGCATGAAAGTAATTTAATCCCGGAAAGGACGTCCCTGGCTGTCTAAAATTTCATCCGAGCCTCTATGATAGAGCCATGGCAAACAACCCGAAGCTCGAACCGTTCGACGTAGTCCTGTTTGGCGCGACAGGGGACCTGGCAAAGCGAAAGCTGGTGCGTGCGATGTATCGCCGCGCCGTGGCGGGGCAGATTCCCCCCGGCTCGAAGATCATCGGCTGCGCGCGCGCCCGTCTCACGCGCGAGCAGTATCACCAGGAGGCGCGCGAGAGTCTCGAGAAATACCTGAACCCCGGCGAGCTCACCCCGAAGGGGTGGGACCTCTTCACCTCCCTCGTCACCTACGTGCGCGTCGACGCCACGGTCGAGACGGATTTCGAGGCGCTCGCGCGCGAGCTGAAGGGGCGCGAAGAGATGGTGCGCGTCATCTTCCTGTCCATGGCGCCGAGTCTCTTCACGGCGGTGTGCGCGAATCTCGGCAAGGCACGGCTCGTCACGCCGAAGTCGCGCGTGGTGCTGGAAAAGCCGCTCGGCGAAGACCGCGCCAGCGCGCACAAGATCAATTCGCTGGTGGGCTCGATTTTCGAAGAGCAGCAGATCTACCGCATCGATCACTATCTCGGAAAAGAGGCCGTACAGAACCTCATTGCACTACGCTTCGGCAATGCGCTGTTCGAGCCCTTGTGGCGTCGGGGGCGCATCAGTCACGTGGAGATCACCGTCGCGGAGACGGTGGGCGCCGAAGGGCGCGGCGAGTTCTACGACCAGACCGGCGCCTTGCGGGACATGGTGCAGAGTCACCTGCTGCAGCTTCTCTGCATCCTCGCGATGGAGCCGCCTTCGAGCAGCGCGCCGGATGCGGTGCGCGACGAGAAGCTGAAAGTGCTGCATGCGCTGCGCCCCATCGTGGATGCAGACGTGCTCACCAAGACCGTTCGCGGCCAGTACCGCGCGGGGGCGGTCGGTGGCAAGCCCGTGGTCGGGTATCTCGAAGAGCCCGGTGTGCCGCCGGACAGCCGCACGGAAACGTTCGTGTCGCTGAAGGCGCAGATCGAGACGTGGCGCTGGGCGGGCGTGCCGTTCTACCTGCGCACCGGCAAGCGGCTGGCCGAACAGATGGCGGAGATTGTCGTCACGTTCGAGCGCGTGCCGCTCTTCATCTTCGATGGCGGGCGTCAGCCGAGCCCGAATCGGCTCATCATCCGGCTGCAACCGAACGAAGCGGTGATGCTGGCGATTCTCTCGAAGCAGCCGGGCGAGAGCATGCGCCTGAAGCCGGTGAGCCTGGGGCTGCACTTCGCGGATACCTACAAGGAGAAGGCGCTCGATGCCTACGAGCGGCTCATCACGGATGTCGCGAAGGGCAATCTCACGCTCTTCATGCGGCGGGATGAGCTGGATGCGGCGTGGGCGTGGATCGACCCCATTCGCGAGGGGTGGGCGCAGGCGGATGAGCCGCCCAAGCCTTACACAGCAGGATCGTGGGGACCGGCAGCTTCCAGTGCGCTCATCGAGCGGGATGAGTTTTCCTGGCACGGGGAATGAGAGAAGAAACCGTCAATCGCCGGGCGCCTCGGCCCGGTTAGCCGCCCGGCCATTGAGGGCCTCTTGGCGAGCGCCGCGACGCGTGTCAGAGCTGCGGGTGATTGCCCACCAACCTGAACACCCCCAGCAGTGCCTCGCGCGCCGCTTCACGATCCACCGTGAGCTTTTGCAGCCGCGCCTCATCCGCGCGCTTCTTTTCCGGGTCACGCTCACTCACCCGCCGCCGATTCTCCGTGGCCGTCGGCACCGTCACTTCCAGAAACACCCGCCGCCGCTCCGCCGCCCACGCATCGAGCACTGACTCAGGCTGCCGCCCCTCAATCACTGCAATCAACGCTTCGCTCAGCGGAAACGCATCGAGCAACCCGCCCGTGAGTCCAAGCCCACCAATCGGATTCACCAGATGCGCGGCATCGCCCGCGAGCAACACGCGCCCCACGCGGAACGTCTCTGCGCATCGATCATGCACGCGATACGGATTCACCGCGGCCGGCTCCACATCTGCAAGCCCCGGCGCAAAGAGCTGGTAACGCTCCGGTACACGCGCACGCGCTTCCGTTTCGGAGAGCGTCCCCTCCTCCCGATACGTGCACCGCCAGAGCCCCGCCTTGTTGATCACCGGAATGATCGCCCAGTGCTCAGGATCCAGCACGATGTTCGACTGCCCGTACCCATGCTTCGTGAAATCGAACATCACGTTCGTCGCCACGAACCACTCGGGATGCGTCACCCCTTCGAGCCTGAGATTCAGCGCCCGGCGCGCGCCGCTGCGACCGCCATCCGCGCCCACGAGCCAGCGTGCGCGAATCTCCTTCGGCCCTTCAGAGGTCTCGACCGTCGCAGTCACCGCCTCATCGGACTGCGAAATCGCAACGAGCCTGGTGTTCCAGCGAACTTCCACGCCCGGCACTCGCAACAGGTGACGCAGGATTACCTCCGCCAGCTGCGGCTGCCCGAGATGCAGGTTGAACGGATGCGTGGTGTCTTCCGGCCGCAGCACATCGAAACTGAAATGCCCGAGCAGCCGATGCCCGATGTCCCAGTAGTGATAGGCCTGCTTGAGAACGCCGATGTCCTTCAGGTCGTCGAGCACGCCCAGCTGCTCGAACCGCTCGACGACGGGCGAGTGATACACAGCCGCGCGCGGCTCATCGCGAATAGCCGGCTCGCAATCGACCACGACCACGCGAATGCCGGCGCGCGCAAGCTTCAGCGCGGTGACGAGGCCTACCGGGCCCGCGCCGCTGACGAGCACGCCGTCGAGCCGCTCAGCCATGGTTACTTCGCCTGTGTGTCCACCGCGCGTGTCATGAGATCCGGCTGCGCCTTGAGTTTATGCTTCGCCACGCGATGCGACGGAGTGTGCGGGAGCGCATCCGTGAACAGCACGTAACGCGGCACTTTCATCGGCGCCAGGTTGTTGCGCGAAAAGTCGATGATGTCGGGCACGGTGAGTGTGACGCCGGGCTTCGGCACGACGGCGACGAGAATCTCGTCCTCGCCGAGCTCGGAGGGAACCGGGATCGCCGCCGCCTCGAGCACGCCCGGGTGGCCGGAGATCACCCGGTCCAGCTCGGCGCCCGAGATGTTCTCGCCCCGCCGCCGGATGATGTCTTTCTTGCGGGTGACGAAATAGAAGTAGCCGTCTTCATCCTTGCGCGCGAGATCCCCCGTGAGGAACCAGCCATCCCGAAATGCCGCGCGGGTCTGCTCCGGGTCGTTGAGATATTCGCGGAAGATGATCGGCGTCTTCACGACGAGCTCGCCGACCTCACCCACCGCGACGTCGCGGCCTTCGTCATCCACGACGCGCAGCTGCGAGAAATCCGCGCCGTAGCGAGGATGCACGGCCGGCAGACCGATCGCGCCCAGCTTGTGCGGACCGAGGAACGGATTGCACGCGGCCCCCGGAATCTCCGACATGCCGTAGCCCTCGATCATCCACGGCACGTTGAACTCTTCGTTGAAGACCTTGAGCATCTCGGCCGTCATCGGCGCGCCGTACATCTTGCGCAGCTGGTGCGACGGGTCGTACTCGGAACGCGCGCGCTTCATGAGGATGGTGCCGACGGCGGCGAGGAAGTTGAACTGTGTGGCACCGGTCTGCGCCGCGAGCTTCCAGAAGCGTGACGCGCTGAATGCCCGAGCGGTGATCAGCGTTCCGCCGCACGCCAGTGCCCCGCCCAGCGAATAGAACAGCGCGTTGATGTGATAGAACGGCAGCAACGCAAGGCAACGCTCCCAAGGCTGCAGATGCAGCCGCGCAACGAAGGCCTCGCCCGCGAGCACATAATTGCTCTGGCTGTGAACGACGCCCTTCGGGAAGCCGGTGGTTCCCGAGGTGTAGATCACGATCGCCGGATCGTCGCGCCCGGTTTCCGGTAGCGGCACCTCATCACGCCGCGCGACGAGTCGGCGCACGGATTCGCACATCGACGCAGTGTCTGCCGTGCCGAGCCCGAGCTCGTTCATGTCGATGACGCGGGTGGTGCGCGGAACGCAACCGGCGGCGGCGCGCGCCTCCTCGCTCGTGGCTGCGTCCTTCGCACACGCGGAGTTCACGACCTCGTCGATGCGCTCGACGACGGTGCGCACGCGCTCCACCTGCTCCGGCTGAGACACGACGACGGACGCGCCCGAATGACTCAGCATGTAATGCAGGTCTTCGTCCGTCGCCGCCGGATTCAGCGGCACGAAGATCGCGCCCGCCTTGGCGGCAGCCAGAAACGCGATCACGCTCAGGTCCGTATTCACGGAGACAACGGCGATACGATCGCCCTTGTTCACGCCGCGTTGAGCGGCGGCCTGCGCGAGCAGCGTGCTCACCTCATCGAGAGCCGCGTAAGTCCAATGGCGCGATTCGAACTCGAGCGCCACCTTGTTCGGCAGAACGGATGCACGCGAGGCGAGCAGCGTGGGAATGGTGTCGTCGTGTGGCGGATAGAGCGCCAGCACCTCACCGGGCGACAAATTCTTCTCCATGGTCCGGCCGAGCGTCAGGCCGCTTTGCTTCGTGCAGGACGCAGGCGGAAGTCATATTCCACCGTGTAGTACGGGGTATCCACGGTCTCACCGTTCGGTCCCTTGCCAGGCGGGTGCTTCTCGTACTTGGCGACCAGAGATTCCTTGACGCCGAACACGGCATCCGAATCCAGATATTTGCTGCCGGCTGCGAAGATATGCGTGGTGACGGGGTCGTACCCTTCAGCGGACACAATCATGTGGATGTGCCCGGGGCGGTACGGATGCCGACCCATCGCGCGCAACATGCGCCCGACCGGGCCATCCGTCGGCACGGGGTAGTACTCGGGACGAATGGAGCGGAACCAGTACCGTCCCTGCTCATCCGTGCGAATGCGGCCACGGGCTTTCATGCCCACATCGCCGGGCATCTGCATGTCGTAGTTGCCCTCGCCATCGCCGGACCAGATGTCCAGCAGCGCATTCGCCACCGGCTGGCCGGAGTTGCTGAGCACGCGGCCGGAATAGAACGTGGGGTCGCCCTTGACGCCCACCGCGAGGTTGCTGCCATTCGGCACGTCCGGCGCCCCCTCCCAGTAATACGGGCCCAGCACGGTCGATTCGGCCGAGCCCGACTCCGGCGGATGATTGATCGAGATCACCAGCACCGAAATGCCGAGCGTGTCGGAGAGCAGGATGAACTCCTGCCGCTTGTCCGTGCAGCTCTGGCCCACATCGGTGAGGAACTGGATCGCGGTGATCCACTCTTTCTCGGTGAGCTGCACCTCGCGCACGAAATCGTGCAGATGGCGCACCAGCGAACCCATCACCTGGCGAAAGCGCGGATCGTCGCAGTCCGACATCCGGGCAATGACCGCCTCTGTGATGCTCTTTTCATCGAATTGCCGCATGTCGGGATCCCCTGTAGTTCTCAGTTCGCGCGCGGCTGCGGGCTCGCCGACAGCAACCGCGATTTGTGTTCGACCAGCAGGTCGCGCACCGATTGCGGCTTGCGACCCAGCAATATCTGCAA
>JBDZVF010000361.1:0-6704 GCA_040255575.1 Pseudomonadota bacterium
GGGTTCAACGGCGGTAGTGCGTTGGCTGCGAACGGGTCCGCCGCGATGGCGATCCTGGTCACGCATCTCGGCGCGGCCACCGGCGCGTTGGCGTGGATGTTCCTGGAGTGGTGGAAGTACAGGAGGCCGAGCGTGCTCGGCCTTGTCACCGGCATGGTTGCGGGGCTTGGAACGATTACGCCGGCTTCGGGGTTCGTGGGGCCTGTTGGCGGGGTGGTCATCGGTGCAGTGGCTGGGGTGGTGTGCTTCGCGGCCACTCAGGTGTTGAAGCGCGTGCTGCATATCGATGACTCGCTGGATGTCTCGCCGGTGCACGGCGTGGGCGGGGTCGTAGGGACCCTCCTTACGGGAGTGTTCGTCGATGCCGGCCTCGGCGGCGTCGGTTACGCGAGCGGCATGAGCATGGGCAGCCAGGTCGCGGTGCAGGCGCTGGGCGTTGTGGCGACAGCCGCGTGGTGCGCTGGGATGACGTGGATCATCCTGAAAGTGATCGGGGCGACGGTGGGGTTGCGGGTCAGCTCCGAGCAGGAGACGGAAGGGCTCGACCTCACGCAGCACGGAGAGCGTGGGTACAGCGAGTAGCGTGAGCGAGCGGCCCCGGTAGCGCGATCGAAGGGCGCGAGCGCGACTCAAGCGAGTGGCCCGAGCGGCGCGATCGAGGGCGCGAACGCAGCTCAAGCGAGCGGCGCCTCCGGCGAACCGGCCGCCATTGGCAGAGCGCGACCGGTACGCCAGTTGGACGCCGGGCAGGCGAGAGAGACTCTCTCAGCCGCCCGGCGATTGAGGGCTTCCCGCTCTCAGGCGGCGCGCCCCACTTCACTGGCCGCCACACCGAGCCGGCGCGCCGCGCTGAGCACCGCCAGCACGGACGCCGTCACGATGTTCGCGTGCCGCCCCGCCCCGAAGCGATTCCCCGGCACGCCTTCGCGCGCGGCTTCCACAATCGCCATGGCGGAGGCATCCGCCCCATGCGCCAACGCGCGCTCCTCGTAGTTGTCGATGCGAATGGGTAATCCCAGCGCGTTCACCGTCGCCGCAATCGGCCCATTTCCCACACCACGCATATGCCGCCGCTTACCCGCGAGGGTGATATCCAGCTCAATCCCCTGCTGCCCGCCAGCCTCGAACAGCTTGTGCCCGTGATAAACAATCGCGGCATGCGACGCGAGATACGTCTCCTCGAACAACGCCCAGACCTGCTGTGACGTCATCTCCGTCTCGGACGCATCCGCCTCCTTCTGAACCAGCGCGCTGAACTCCACCTGCATTCGCCGCGGCATCACGACGCCGTGGTCCCGCTCGAGAAGGTACGCAATCCCCCCCTTCCCCGACTGACTGTTGATGCGAATCACGCTGTCATACGTGCGCCCGAGGTCCGCCGGATCGATCGGCAGATAGGGTACTTCCCACACCGCGTCCGGCTCCTGCACGGCCATGCCCTTCTTGATCGCATCCTGATGCGAGCCCGAGAACGCGGTGAACACCAGATCCCCGATGTAAGGATGGCGGGGATGAATCGGCAACCGCGTGGCCTCTTCCACCGCGCGCCCGATGGCATTGATGTCCGAGAAATCCAGCCCCGGATGTATGCCCTGCGTGTACAGATTCAGCGCCAGCGTCACGAGGTCCACGTTGCCCGAGCGCTCGCCGTTGCCAAAGAGGCACCCTTCCACTCGCTGCGCGCCAGCGAGCAAGGCAAGCTCGGAAGCCGCGACACCGGTGCCGCGATCGTTGTGAGTGTGCACGGAGAGCACCACGTGCTCGCGCGACTGCAGATGGGTGTGCATCCACTCGATCTGATCCGCATAAACATTGGGCGTCGCGTTCTCCACCGTCGTCGGCAGATTGAGGATGATCGGGCGGCCGGGTCCCACGCCCCACGCGTTCATCGCCGTGTGGCAGGCTTCGAGGGAAACCTCGAGCTCCGTCATGCAGAAGGTTTCGGGCGAGTACTCGAGCAGCCACTCCGTTTCCGGATACTGGTCGGTGAGCGTCTTGATGTAGCGCACGTGCTTGTCCACGAGCTGCATCACTTCCTTCACGCTCAGCCCGAACACGATCTTGCGCCACGCCGGCGCCGTCGCGTTGTACACGTGCACGATGGCGCGCTTCGCGCCGCGCAGGCTTTCGACCGTGCGTTCGATCAGCGGCTCACGAGCCTGCGTGAGCACTTCGATGGTGACGTCATCGGGGATGAGCTTCTGCTCGATGAGCTCGCGCACCGTCCGGAAATCCGTTTCGGATGCGGAGGTGAAGCCGACCTCGATCTCCTTGAGCCCCACCTCGCACAGCACCTTGAACAGCCGCTTCTTCGTTTCGACGTTCATGGGCTCGAACAGCGCCTGGTTGCCATCGCGCAGGTCGGTGCTGCACCAGATGGGCGCGGCGGTGATCTGCCGCGACGGCCACTGCCGATTGGGCAAGTGGATGGCGGGGAACGGACGGTACTTCTTCGATGGATCGCGCAACATGCTCGGGCTCGCTTTCGCGGGCAAGACGGAAGGGGACGCGCGCTGGGCGCAAGGCGGCCGAAGCGCGGAAGATCCCTGCCCTGTCTTGCAGGGTGATCAGTGGGTTTCCAGTCTTGTTGGCGCCGACTGGTGGCGCGTGTGTTTAATGCGCCTGACGGCGCAGAAGGAGGAGCGAAAGCAGAAGCGCCCGCACGGAGGCGCGGGTGGCGGAGGACTGGGCGATGTGCTCGAAGCGAGCCATGCGACGGACGCTATCACACCTGCGCAACAGTTGAACAGGTGCGCGCGTGAGAACGCTTCCGCAAAACCCGATCAACTGTTGGCCTTGGCCGATCAACTGTCGGCCTTGGCCGCGTCGATCGACTTGTCCACGAGGGGCAGGAGCTGCGTGAGCTTCAGCAGGAAGCCTGCGATCGCCTGGTCGCCGATCGAGCGCATCTCCGCCGGCCTGGAGCACACGTTGAGGTCATAACGAGGCACCGAGAGCATCATGCGATAGATGCCGGGCAGCGCCACCGCCTTCACGTGCTCGTTCGAGAGCTTCAGCACCAGGTCCTCGAACGTGGCGCGGGCGTTCTTCTCCTGAGCGCTCGTGAGCTCCGGGTGATCGTGAAAGCGCTGTTCCACACTCTGCTCCCACGCGACCCGCGTGCGGGAAAAACCATCCTCGAGCCGCTTCACCTCGGCATTCAGCGCCGCGTCGCATTGGGCCTTCGTGGGCACGGGGGCCGGCGGCGCATCCTCCAGCGCGAACGCGGGGCCGATGGCAAGCATCAGGGGAAGCAGAACAGTGAGTGGTTTCACGTCACACCTATTCGTCAGCCGGCCCGCAAGGGCGGATCGAGGGTCCGTATCGTGACACGAAGCGCCGCCCGTACGGGCTGGAATTTGCGGGGTCGCGCGGTCGAACCGCCGACCCGTGGTCGGCCACGCGCCATCTTGGCCGTTAGGCTCGATCAGGATGCCGCGCCGAGCTGCTTCGTCGCCTGCTCGCCGGGGCCGGGGCACGCGCGCCGCCACGGGCGAGACGAACCGCTCGCTATCTGGCGCCCCTCGCCGTACGTGTCCCGTTCGCTGCTTGATCAGAGCCTGCACCGCATTTCGCGAGCCGCCAGCGCGGCGATACCCTCCCCCGACGCTGCAAGAACGAAGGGGGTCTCATGGTTCGTGTCAGGTGGTTCCAGGCCGCGGCCGTCGCCGCATTCTCATGTATCGGAGCGCAAGCGTGGGCAGCAGGCGAAAGCTGCAACCGCGCCTGCCTCGAGAGTTTCGTCGACCGTTACCTCGACGCGGTGGTCGCCAACCAGCCTTCGATGGTGCCGCTCTCCCCGAGCGTGCGCTTCACCGAAGACGGCGTGCAGCTCGTGATCGGCGATGGCCTCTGGAACACGATGCGGGCAAAGGGCAAATACCGGCTCTTCGTTACCGACGTGCCGGCAGGCCAGGTGACGTTCTTCGGCTCGATCGAAGAAGACCATCGGGACCCCGCGCAGGGCACGCCTTCACTCATCGCCTTGCGTCTCAAGGTTCGGGGCATGCAGATCACGGAGATCGAGCAGCTCGTCATCCGTGACGAGAACGCCGCGAAGCGCGTGAACGAGATGACCGTCAATCCCGTGTACCTGAAGGAAACGCCGGTGGCCGACCGCATGTCGCGCGCCGCGTTGATCGAAACCGCGAACAAGTACTTCACGGGCATGCAGCAGAACGACGGCAAGGGCGATTACCCGTTCGCCGACGACTGCGACCGCATCGAGAACGGCAACCATGCGACCAACGCGCCCACGCCGGCGGGGCAGACCCGGCCGGACCCGAAGACCTCGCTCAGCTATTCGGGACAGTGGACCTGCATGGAGCAGTTCAAGTCGGGCCTGCTGCACTTCGTGCATCGGATTCGCGACCGCCGCTATGTCGCGGTCGATCAGGAGCGCGGCATCGTGTTCATGTTTGGATTCTTCGATCACCCGGGCGGCGCCACGCGCACCTTCCAGACGCCGGATGGCCGCACCGTCACCTCCGGCCCGGTGCAGCCCTGGACATGGCAGATCGCGGAGCTCTTCAAAGTGGAGAAAGGCAAGATCCACAAGATCGAAGCCCTGCTTCACCGCGTGCCCTACGGCATGAACTCCGGCTGGAGCACCTGGTCGCAGGGCATGTCCGATGTGGCTCGCGACGTGACGATGGAATGAGCGTGCGCTTCATCCGAAAGTCGTACGCTCGAAAGTCGTAAGCGGATCGCGCGCGAGGTTCGATGGGCTAGTATCGCTTCGGGAAAAATCCCGGAGCGATCGCGATGAGCCGCACCTCGTGGAGAAGATTCTGCCTGCTGCCTGCCGCGCTCGTTTTCGCGAGCGCGGCGTTCCCTCAGCAGCCCGCGTATCGCGATACCAGCAAGAGCTTCGAAGAGCGCGCCACGGATCTCGTGTCGCGCATGACGCTCGACGAAAAGGTTTCCCAGCTTCAAAACAACGCCGCTGGCATTCCGCGGCTCGATGTACCGCCCTACGAATGGTGGAACGAGGCGCTGCACGGCGTGGCGCGCGCCGGCGCGGCCACTGTTTTCCCGCAGGCGATCGGGCTCGCAGCCACCTTCGATGCGAACCTGATGCACGAAGTCGCCACCGTCATCAGTGACGAGGCGCGCGCTAAACATCAAGAGTTCGTATGCCGCGGCCAGCGCCTGCGATATGAGGGGCTCACGTTCTGGTCACCGAACATCAATATCTTCCGCGATCCGCGCTGGGGCCGCGGCCAGGAAACCTACGGTGAAGATCCTTACCTGACTTCGCGCATGGGTGTGGCGTTCGTCACCGGGCTGCAGGGTGACGACCCGCGCTATGTGAAGGTTGACGCCACGGCAAAGCACTACGCCGTGCACAGCGGCCCCGAGGCCACGCGCCACTTCTTCGACGTGCATCCGAGCGAGCGCGATCTGTACGAAACCTATTTGCCGGCCTTCCGCGCGCTCGTGCAGGAGGCGCACGTGAGCGCCGTCATGGGCGCGTACAACCGCGTCAACGGTGAGTCCGCCTCCGCCAGTCCGCGTCTGCTCACGCAGATTCTCCGCAATGATTGGGGATTCAACGGCTACGTCGTCTCCGACTGCGATTCGGTCGAGGATATCTTCACGCAGCACAAGATCGTCCCGACCGCCGAGCAGGCTTCAGCGCTCGCCATCAAGGCCGGCCTCGATCTCAACTGTGGCACCACGTATGCCGCACTCGGCAACGCCGTGCGCCAGGGCCTCGTCACTGAGTCGGAAATCGATGTCTCCCTGCGGCGGCTCATGCTCGCGCGCATGCGTCTCGGCATGTTCGACCCAGACAGTCGCGTGAAGTGGGCGCAAATTCCGTACTCGGTGAATCAGGCGCCCGCGCATGACCGGCTCGCGCGCCGTGCGGCCGATGCTTCGATCGTGCTGCTGAAGAACGACGGAGTACTTCCGCTGTCGCGGAACATCGGGACGCTCGCCGTCATCGGGCCCACGGCGGATGAAGTCATGGCGCTGCTGGGCAACTACTACGGCACACCCGCCGCACCAGTCACGCTGCTGCAGGGGATTCGCGAGGCCGTTGGCGCGAAGACGAAAGTGCTCTACTCGCGCGGCTCGGATCTCGTCGAGGGCCGCGAAGAGCCGCGCGCGGCTCCGGTGATCGACCCCGCCTATCTGCGGCCCGGCGCCGGTGCGTCTGACCAGGGGCTCAAGGGCGAGTACTTCAACAATCGCGAGTGCACGGGCGAACCTTCGCTCACGCGCACCGACGCCCGGGTCGCGTTCCGCTGGGACCGGGGCTCGCCCACGGATGATCTCGTGGCGCAGGGCCAGCTGCCAGCGAGTCGCGCGATCGGTAGTGACAACTTCTGCGTACGCTGGACGGGGCAACTGGTGCCGCCCACGTCCGGGCCCTACGAGATCACGGTTGGAGCCAATGACGGTTTCCGCCTCTATATCGACGGGAAGCTCGTCATCGACAATTGGCAGCAGAATGCGCGCATGCAGAGCATGAGCGCGACGGTGCCGCTCGAAGCGCGCAAACCGCACGATGTGAAGCTCGAATACTTCGACGACGTTCGCGACGCCGAAGTGCGCCTCGCCTGGCGCCTGCCAGGCGCGAAGCCGCCATTCGAAGAAGCGCTCGACGCCGCCAAGGCGGCCGATGCAATCGTGTTCGTCGGCGGCCTTACCGGCGACATCGAAGGCGAAGAGATGAAGGTGAACTACCCGGGATTCGC
>JBDZVF010000009.1:0-17740 GCA_040255575.1 Pseudomonadota bacterium
GGGCGAGATGAAGCATCACGCCCGAATCCTTGCCGATGGAGTAGAGCATCACGGGATTGCGGAACTCCGCCGCGACCTCCCGGATGATGGCGATGGACTCGGCTTCGAGTTGCTTCAGGTGAACGGACAGCGCTCGATCAGTTACGGCTGCATTCATTGGCGATCAGTGTTGGCGAGGGAGTGCCTCGCGGCGTCCCGTGGCGATGAAGAAAGGATTGCGAAAGCCTGGCTTGCCGTAGCGAAACGGCGAGCCGTCGAGATTCACGACGTCGCCGCCGGCGGCGCTCAGCACGGCATGGCCGGCGGCCGTGTCCCACTCCATCGTGGGCCCGAGGCGCGGGTAGAGATCGGCCTCGCCGGCAGCGACGAGACAGAACTTGAGCGATGAGCCGATGGAGATGACCTCGGCGACCTTGACCTGGGCCAGCCAGGCGTCGGTCTCCGGCGAACGATGCGAGCGAGACGCCACGACAGTGAGTCCGTTGGGAGCGGGCGCGCGCGTGCGAATCGGTGTGCGGGGTGCCTGGGAGGCATTCTCAGGCGACTGCTCGGCGCGGAACGCCTCACCCTTGGTGGCATCGCCCGCGAAGAGTCGAGCCTTCGCGGGCGCGTAGACGACGCCGAGCTGCGGCACGCCGTCGCGCACGAGCGCGATATTCACGGTGAAGTCGCCGCGCTTCTGGATGAACTCCTTGGTGCCATCGACGGGATCGACGAGGAAGAACGTGTCGGCCTTCGGAGGGACGTTGCCGGCGGCGACCTGCTCTTCCGCCACGACGGGGATGCCCGCGGCACCCTGAGACAGCTGCGCGAGAATCACCTTCTCCGCCGCGTGATCCGCCGCGGTCACCGGGGAGTGATCCTCTTTTGTCTGGACTTCGAAGTCGCCGCGGTAGATGGCGTAGGCGGCCCGTCCAGCCTCGATGGCAGCGGCGATCATGAGCTCTAGCAACGGAAGTTTCCGGCCGAAAATTGTTACCGGAAGTTTACCTGCCGCCCGGCCGGGCCAGCCCCTCAGGCACCAGACTTTCGGGTCATGAGCTTATGACCCGAGGGGGCGCGGCATGGCGCCGCGCCCCCTCGTTATGGGACTCAAGGAATGGAAAAGCCGATCAGGTCGTGGCGGGGCTGCCTTCGACGGAGATCAGGAGCTTCACTTCCGGCTTGAAGCCCATCTGCAGGGCATAGTTCACGCCGAAATCGCCGCGGTTGAAGGTGGCTTCGGCATCGGCGCCGCAAACTTCCTTCTTGCTCATCGGGTTCGGCTTGCAGAGCCAGGAATTGACCTTCAGGGTCACCGGCTTCGTCACGCCATGGAGCGTGAGGTCGCCCTTGATCTCCTCGGGACCGTTGGCGCCCCACTTGGAGACCTTGCCCTTGTAGGTCGCGGTCGGAAACTTCGCGACGTCGAACATCGCGGGCTCCTTCAGCGCATGCTCGTTGAGCTTGTCGTTGCCGAAGTCGAGCGAGGCGACGTCGATCGTGAGATCGACGGTGCCGGTCTTGGCTTCTTTGTCGAGCGTGAACGAGCCAGAGCTCGAATTGAATTTGCCGCGCCACTTGGAGATGCCGCCCATGTGGTCGGCCTCGAACGCCGGATAGGTGTGAGCGGGATCGATCTTGTACGTGACGGGCGCTGCGAGCGCGGAGACCGCGGTCAGACTCAGGGCGCCGGCAAGCAGTATGGCCTTCATCGTAAGGGTTCCTTTCGAAGCTGCGGGTTGGCGCGCGGTTGCGCGCGGGGAGCAAGCCTACCGGCAGCACAGCGGTACGTGCCAGTGCTAACGCAACCCCAAAGCGGAGGCGACCGCCGGGTGGGTGATTTTGCCGGCGTGAACGTTGAGTCCCGCGGCGAGGCCAGAGTCCCGCTTGAACGCTTCCTCCCATCCGAGACCGGCCAACTCGCGCACGTATGGCAGGGTTGCGTTCGTCAACGCGAAGGTGGACGTGCGCGGCACGGCCCCCGGCATGTTCGCCACGCAGTAGTGGATGACCCCATCGACCACGAAAGTGGGGTCGGCGTGCGTCGTCGGATGGCTCGTTTCAAAGCAACCGCCCTGGTCGATGGCGATGTCGACCAGCACCGCGCCGGGCTTCATCCGCTTCACCATGGCACGGGTCACGAGCTTGGGAGCGGCGGCGCCCACCAGCAGCACGGCGCCGATCACGAGATCCGCTTCGAGCACCAGCTTCTCGAGGGCTTCGGTTGTCGAATAGGCCGTGCGCAGGCTGCCACCGAAGATGGAGGACAGCTCGCGCAAGCGGTCCACCGACCGATCCACCACCGTGACGTCCGCGCGCACTCCCACCGCAATCTCGGCCGCATGTGTGCCCGCGACGCCGCCACCGATAATCACCACTTTCGCAGGTTGAACGCCCGGCACACCGCCGAGCAGAACTCCGAAGCCGCCCTGCGCCTTCTGCAGGCAGCCCGCGCCAACTTGTATGGACATGCGACCCGCGACTTCACTCATCGGCGTGAGCAGCGGCAGCGAGCCCTTGCGATCGGTGACCGTCTCGTACGCGATGGCGGTCGCGCCTGACCGCATGAGTGCCTCGGCTTGCTCACGGTCCGCAGCGAGGTGCAGATACGTGAAGAGCACCTGACCGGGCCGGAGCATCGCGCACTCTTCCGGCTGCGGCTCCTTCACTTTCACGATCAGCTCCGCGACGTCGAACACCTGGGCTGCCGTGCGCAGCACCTTCGCGCCACTCGCCTCGTACTGCGCATCGTCGACTCCGATGCCGCGGGCGGCCCCGCTCTCGACGAACACCTCGTGCCCGGCAGCCGTCAGCTCGCGCACGCCGGCCGGCACGAGGCCAACCCGGTACTCATGGACCTTGATCTCCCGCGGAACGCCGATTCGCATCGAAGTCTCTCCCGGAAAGCGGTTCTGGATGAGCGGCAGCTTAGGAGTCGCCTCGGACGGCGCCTTGCGTTGTGGCCGACTGGTGGCGGTCGCTGTGGCAGAATCTGCCGCAACAAACCTGCCTGACGGTGGAATCCTGCGTCTATGGAGCTGGATCGCTACGATCGCGCCATCCTGAAGCTGCTTCAGGAAGACGCGCGCATCACGAACACGAGCCTGGCGGAGAAGGTCAGCCTGTCGGAGTCCGCCTGTCTGCGGCGGGTGAAGGCGCTGGAAGAGTCAGGGGTCATCGAGAGCTACACCGCCGTGCTGAACCAGCAGAAGGCGGGCTATCCGGTGAACGTCTTCGTGAACATCACGCTGGATCGCCAGGCCCAGCCGGGCCTGGAAGCGTTCGAGACGGCTGTTCGCGGGATCCCCGAAGTCATGGAGTGCTATCTCATGACCGGGGACTACGACTACCTGGTGAGGCTCGTGGTGGCGGATCTCGCTGACTTCGAGCGGATCCACAACCTTTTCCTGACGCGGCTGCCGAGCGTGGCGCGCGTCCATTCGAGCTTCGCGGTGCGCACCGTCACGCGCACGACGGCGGTACCCGTGCGCTAGGACGGTAGCCCACGGCTGGACGGCAGAGCCCACCGCCGCGTTCGACCGAGCGCGTCAAAACCAGCCCGGCAAGTTGCACGGTTTTTCGCGGAGCAGGCTTTGCCCAATGCACTCGGCCTTGGCTTCCTGCCCAGCGCAAATAAAAACGGCGGAGTCAGGCATTGCCCGACTCCGCCGTGCTCATCGGCTCGTCTCAGGCCGGCGCGCGCACGTAAGCCGGCAGGCGGCTCGCGAACTCGCGCAACGCGCGAATGCCGCTCGCCTCGGCCTGCGCACACCACTCGCGCAGCCGTTCCACGGCACGCGCCTGGTTCGAGTCATTCCAGGCCTGCGACAGGCGCTCGCGGAACTCCTGAACGGACTGCAGTTCCTTGTGGCGCGCCATCAAGCCCTTCAGCGCGCGGCGCGCATCCTCGGAAAGCGTGGCGGGGTGGCGGATGAGGAGCTTCGACACCCAGGAGGAGCTCACCACATCCGGCTCGCGCTTCGCGACTTCACGCGCCACCGGCTTCACGACACGGCGGCCGTAGTCCCGCAGCACGTGCATGCGATTGGTGAACAGCGCCTGGAGGGTCTCGACGTCCAGCTCCACCTTCTTGGCGAAGTGGGGCCGGGGCGCCACGCGCTTGACCTTGCAGAGCCCGACGGCGCTGAAGATGCAGATGAACAGCCAGCCCATGTCGAACTCCCACTTCTGCAGCGAGAAGCGAGCCGACCACGGGAAGGCGTGATGGTTGTTGTGCAGCTCTTCACCCGCGATGAAGAGGCCCCACGGGATGATGTTCGTCGCGGTGGAGGCCATCTCGTAGCTGCGGTAGCCCCAGGCATGGCCCACGCCATTGATGATGCCGGCAGCGAAGAACGGCTGCGCCACGAGCTGCAGCGCCACCATGAGGATCGAGAAGATCCCGAACAGCGCCACGTGCACCAGGGAGAAGAGCACGATCCCTACCTTGGGGAAGCGGCTGTAGAGGTTGCGCTCGATCCAGTCGTCCGGCGTGCCCTTGCCGTAGTTCGTGAGGATCTCCTGGTTGCGCGCGCCTTCGACGTAGAGCTCGTACCCTTCGAGCACGACCTTCTTCAGGCCGAAGACCACAGGGCTGTGCGGGTCGCCCGGCTGGTCGGAATAAGCGTGATGACGACGATGAACGGCCACCCATTCCTTGGTGACGGTGCCCGAGCAGAACCAGAGCCAGAAGCGGAAGAAGTGCCGGAGGGCCGGGTGAAGCGCCAGCGCGCCGTGCGATTGCTCGCGGTGAAGGAACAGGGTGATCCCCAGGAACATGACCTGGATGCCGCCGTAGACGACCAGTGCATAACCCCACCAGGGCAGGCGAACCAGGCCGTACAGGAGCTCGGACTCGAACATCGTGTAATTTCTCCAAGGGCCCGCAGTACGGGCTGCCGGACTTTACCTGAAAATGACCCCTCTTATGTGAACCGCTAGACGGAAACCCGTCCGCTTGCGGTCAATACGGACGTTCCATCGCCCCTGCCCCGCACCGCGGCCAGCTCCGTCGAGCTTTCGTCAAATGCCTCAAAGGCTTCTGGAAGCTTCTCCGCCGCCACAGAGGTCTCTCAGCTCCCCTTTCGCCCGCTGCAACCGGTCTGTCACGCGGCCGTCAGGACGATCTTCCCGATGTGCTCGCCGGACTCCATGAGGGCATGGGCCTCGGCAGCGGCCACCAGCGGAAACGTGGCGTGGACGGGAGGCCGCCGCAGCTTCCCCGATTCGAACAGCGGCCACAGGTTTGCCCGCATGGCCTGTGCCAGCCTCCCCTTGCGCTCGACCGATTGGGGCCGGAGGGTCGAGCCGACGATCTTCAGGCGCTTCACGAGCACCGCGCGCAAGTCGATGTTCGCGTGCGTGCCGCCCATCGTGGCGATCAGGGCGATGCGCCCGTCGGTCGCGGCAGCGGTGATGTTTCGGGGCATGTACTCCCCCGCCACCATGTCCAGGATGACGTCGATGCCGCGCTGGCCCGTCGCCTCGAGCACGACCTTCACGAAGTCTTCTTCCCGGTAATTGATGGCGCGATCCGCGCCGAGCTCGATGCACGCCGCGCACTTGCGGGCATTGCCGGCCGTGACGAAGACACGGGCCCCCCAGGCCTTGCCGATGGCGATCGCCGTCGTGCCTATGCCGCTGCTGCCGCCATGAATCAGCAGCGTCTCCCCCGCCGCGAGCTCCGCCCGCTCGATCACGTTGAAATAGACGGTGAAGTGGGTTTCCGGAACGCCCGCCGCTTCCGTCATCGAAAAGGACGCCGGAATCGGCAGGCACTGGACGAGCGGCGCGGCGACGTAGGCCGCGTAACCACCGCCGGCCACCAGTGCACACACCTTCTCGCCCAGATGCGAAGGATCGACATCCGCGGCGACCTGCACGATCTCGCCCGCGACTTCGAGCCCCGGGATGTCCGTGGTGCCCGCAGGCGGGGGATAGAAGCCCATCCGCTGCAGCACATCGGGCCGGTTCACCCCCGCCGCGTGCATCTGGATCAGCACCTCACCCGGGCGCAGCTTCGGCACGTCCCGGGTCGTCGGCTGCAGCACGCTGGGCGGCCCGGGACGGGAGATCTCGATTGCCGTCATCCGGGTGGGCACGGCACTCATGCAGGCTTGCCCAGCCCGAGGAGACGGATGGCGTTCTCTTTCATGATCAGGGGACGCACTTCGGGCTTGATGTTCAGGGTGTCGAAGTCGGCGATCCAGCGATCCGGCGTCAGCGCCGGATAGTCGGAGCCGAACATCACGCGGTCCTTCAGCAAGGTGTTCGCGTACTGCACGAGATTCGTCGGGAAGTATTTCGGCGACCAGCCCGAGAGGTCGATGTACACATTCGGCTTGTGGGTGGCCACGGCGAGCGCCTCGTCCTGCCAGGGGAAGGACGGGTGCGCGATGACGATGGGCATGTCCGGAAAGTCGACGGCCACATCGTCGAGGAACATCGGGTTCGAATACTTGAGACGAATGCCCATCCCGCCGCGCATGCGCGCGCCAACGCCGGTCTGGCCGCTGTGGAACAGCGCCGGCAGCTTCGCTTCGGCAATCGCCTCGTACAGCACGTAAGCCTTGGGATCGTTCGGGTAGAACCCCTGCGCCGAGGGGTGGAACTTGAACCCGCGCACGCCGTAATCCTGGATGAGCCGCCGCGCCTCCCGCGCGCCCATCTTGCCCTTCGCCGGGTCGATGCTCGCGAAGGGAATCAGCACGTCGCTGTTCTCGGCCGCGACTTCCGCGACCTCTTCGTTGGCGATGCGCCAGTGCCCGACTTCGCTCTCGGTGTCGACCGTGAAGATCACGGCCGCGAGCTTGCGCTCGCGGTAGTACTGCGCGAGCTCCGGAATGGTCGGCGGCAGGCGCGACTTGAAGTACTTCGCCATCGCCTCGTCGAACTGGATCGAGCACGGATCGCGCGGCTGGCGCGAGGAGAGGTTGGCGTGGGTGTGAACGTCGATGCCGACGAGCTCGGAAAGATTCAGCGCGGGTTGGTATTTCGCCATGTGTCGTTACTTTGAGAGTGCATCCGCAAAGGCGGGCCAGGAGAACTTTTCTTCTTTCGAGTACGTGAGGCCCCGTGCGCGCATCTCGTCGACGAGGGCATCCTGCAGTTGGGCGGTGGCCGCGGCCATGGTCGGCGTGAAGCCTGCGTCCTGGAGCGTGCGCGCGACCTCACGCATTTCCGCCGCGCGGCGGCGCCCGTGCTCGGCGACACGGCTGATGAGGTAATCCGGCAGGTCCTTGTCCCAGCCCATTCCGGGGAACGTTTCGTTCAGCGACGCCAGCACCTGCTTCTCCGCGCCGAAGTGACGCGCGGCGCGCATCGACTCCACCACGAGAGCTTCGATGCCCTTGATGACGACGCTGCGACACATCTTCACCGCCGACGCCACGCCGATCTCTTGCGAGATGGCCTGCGCGCTCATGCCAATGCGCGAAAGCTGGGACGCGACGCTCTCGGCGCGCCGACCTCCGAGCAGCATCGGAACCTTGAGCCGATACGGCGGGACGGGTGCCATCACGGCGGACTCCACGTAATCCGCGCCCGACGCCTCGACCGCGCGGCAGCTCGACTGCTTCTTGGCCGGCGAAACGGAGTTGATGTCCAGAAAGATCTGCCCCGCCCGCAAATGCTGCCCGGCCAGCGCGGCGACATCGCCGGACGAGGACGCCGTCACGGCGGAGATCACGAGCTGCGCTTTCGCGACCGCGGCCTCGAACGAATCATGCGGGCGAACATGAGCCCGTTCCGCTCGCGCGAGCATGTCGGCCCGCGACTTCGCATCGTCGAGCAGGATGTCGTACATCGAGACGTCGTATCCGGCTGCAACGAGATCCGCACCCAGGATCGAACCGGCTTCGCCGAAGCCGATGAGGACAATGTTCTGCACGCGCTCTTCCGGGGAAATCATGGGTTGGCCCTCGTCCGTGTGGCCGAGGGCGGAAGACTCGCCTCGTTCTGCCCGCGCCGCTCTTCCGCCGCAATCACAGAGAGGAACCACTTCTTCATCGCGGCGGTAACGGCCTCGGGCCGCTCCATCGTGCACATGTGCCCGCAATCCGGCACCTCGACAAACGTGCTGCCCGCGATGCCCGCGCTCATTTCCAGATGGCGCTGCACGGGGGCCCAGGAGTCTTCGCGCCCGCAGAGAACCAGCGTCGGCGCGCGGATCGAGTTCAGCACCCTTCTTGCGTCCGGCCGATTGATGAGCGCGCGCGTCTGCGCCGCGTAGATCTCCGGCGTCTTCGACTCGAACATGTCGAGAATCGGCTCGACGAGCGCCGCGTCGGAGAGCCGCTTCGAATGCACCATCCCCTTCACCCATTCCCTCGCCATGGCGCGCATGCCGTCCCGGCGCGCCATCTCCACGAGCGCGAGGCGCCCCTGGACCTCGCGTTCGCCCGCCATGCCGAGCGCGAGCGCGCTGTAGCCGGTGTCGAGCAAGGCGAGACCGCTGACGCGCTTCGGAGCCGCGCGATACACCTCGAGGGCAACGCGCCCGCCCATCGAGTGCCCGGCCACCGCGAATCGGGGCGGCGCGCTGTCCACGATGGCGCGCGCCATCGCCGCCAGCGAGTCTCGCGTGCCGTGATCGCTGACCCGTACGTCGGCCATATCCGCCAGCGCGCGGCGCTGGTGCAGCCAGACCGTGGCATCACAGAGAAGACCGGGAATCAGGACGAGCGTATGAGCAGCCGGAGACATCGCGCGATGTTCACGGCTCGCACCGCGGCCGTCAACTCAGCTCGGCGCTCAGGTCAGCGGCAGTCCCACGTAATTTTCCGCGAAGGTGAGTGACGCGGCGGGCGAGGTCGTGAGGTAGTCGAGCTCGGCAAGCTGGCGCCTGCGGTCGAAGTCATTGTCATCGTGCGACCGATGCAGCATCGACGTGACCCACCAGGAGAAGCGTTGCACCTTCCAGATCCGGCGCAGGCAGGTTGCGGAGTACGTGTCGAGCTTCTCCGTTCGCGCGGCTCCGCTGCCCGCATAGAAGTGAACCAGAGCCTCCCACAGCACGCGGACGTCGGCGACCGCGAGATTCATCCCTTTCGCGCCCGTGGGCGGCACGATGTGAGCCGCGTCTCCGGCCAGGAACAGGCGACCGTGCCGCATCGGCTCGGCAACGAAGCTGCGCATCGCCGTGACGCCCTTCTGGAGTATCGGGCCCGTGTCGAGATGGAAGCCGTCTTCCGTCGACAGGCGTGTCTGCAGCTCCTGCCAGATGCGATCGTCGGACCACTTCGTGAGGTCCTCGTCCGGTTCACACTGCAGATACAACCGGCTGATCGTGGGCGAGCGCATGCTGAGCAGCGCGAAGCCGCGTTCGTGATTCGAGTAGATGAGCTCCTCCGATGCCGGCTTTACCTCAGCCAGGATGCCGAGCCACGCAAACGGGTACACGCGCTCGTAAGACTTCAGCACGGTCGATGGAATGCATGGACGACACACGCCATGGGAGCCATCGCAGCCTGCGATGAAGTCGCACTCCAGCACCTGCTCCGTCCCGCTCGAATCGCGATATCGAACGCGGGGCGCATCGCTGTCCACGTCGTGCAGCGTGACATCCTCGACTTCGAAACAGATCCGCCGTCCGCTCGCCAAGCGGGCGGCCACCAGGTCCTTCACCACTTCCTGCTGGCCGTACACCGTGACAGGGTGTCCGGTGAGCGCCTGCAGGTGCATTCGATGGAGCTGGCGGTTGAAGAGGATCTCGACCCCTTCGTGCCGGAGGCCTTCGCGCATCAGGCGATCCCCCACACCGGCGGTCTTCAGGATGTCGACGCTCTGGTACTCCAGCACGCCGGCGCGAACGCGCTCCTCGATGTATCGACGGCTCCTCGTTTCGAGCACGACCGAATCGATGCCCTTCAAGTGCAGCAGCTGGGCGAGCAACAGGCCGGCGGGGCCGGCTCCAATGATGGCGACCTGGGTATGCATGGTGGGGAAAGCATCCCTCCTCAGCCGCGGCGGCGGCCATGCACGGGAGCCGGCTGGACTTGGACTTTTTTAACCTGGCGCAGCCCATAATCGCGCCATGAGCCATCCCCTCGCAAAGAACGGTCCGGTCCCCAGGTTTTTCCTCTACGGCGAGCCGCCCCGCGCCCCGGAGGAGCGTTTCGTCCATGTGGAAACCATCGCGGATCGCAGCCGCCTCTACGACTGGAAAATCCGACCCCACAGGCACCGGGATCTTCACCAGTTCCTCGTCATCCTTGGCGGCGGCGGCGAGATGCGCGCCGACAGCGCCACGCATGAGTTCGCGGCCCCTGCGCTCCTGGTCGTGCCGGCGGGTGTGGTGCACGCTTTCGCGTTCAGAAAGGAGACGCGGGGCTATGTCGTGACCGTCGCGGAGACCGCTCTCGCGGACCTTGCTCGCCGCGAGCCGAGGTTCCGCGCGCTGTTCGAGGCCGCCCACGCGAGCGACCTCACGCGCAGCGCGCTCGAAGCGCACGAGCTCGAGGAAGCCGTCATTCGACTGCAGCGTGAGTTCCTGTGGGGCGCGCCAGCCCACGAGGCCGCGACCGAAGCGCGACTCGTGACGCTGCTGGTCGGGGCGGTGAGAGCCACCCATCAACTGGGCGGAGCGGCACGAGGCCGCGGTGCCCGCGGCCCGCGCGCCGCGCTCGTGGCGCGCTTCAGGCAAACGGTGGAGACGAATTTTCGCGCGGGCTGGTCCATCAATCGTTACGCGAAGTCGCTCAGTGTCACGGCGACCCAGCTGCGTGCGGCGTGCCTGGAGGTCACGGGCCAGCCGCCCACCCGCATCATCCACGATCGGCTCGTGGTCGAGGCGAAGCGCACGCTCATGTACACGAACCTGACGATCGCCGAGACCGCCTACGAGCTCGGCTTCAGCGACCCCGCCTACTTCTCGAGATTCTTCAGCGAACGGGTGGGCTGCTCGCCGGCCACCTTCAGGCGGCGCACCGGAAGCTGAAGCGACAGGGTCAGCTCGCCTGCGCGGCCGCGCGATTCAACCGCTCCGTATTCGCGAAGTTCTCGCGGATGCTGCGGGCTCCGACGAAGTAGTGGAACGCGGCCCACAGGTTCACCAGGCCCACGATGCAGAGCCCATACCGGAACGAATCGTCCCCGATGCTCGGCCTGAGCCATTGGCTGATCTGCCCGGCGACGAGCGGCCCGAGACCCATGCCGACGAAAGTCTGCACGAGCAGCAGCAGCGAGGTGGCCACCGCTCGAGCGCGCAGCGTTGCGAGCGTCTGCGATACGGCGAAGGACGGCCCGAAGAACATCGAGGCGAGCGAGACCATGACGAAGAACGACGGGATGACCACGCTCAGATTGTTGGAGAGATACGCGTAGAACTGGAACGGCACCATCACGAGCGTTGCTGTGCCGGGCACCCACATATACCAGCGCCGGTCGCCCGTCTTCGCTGCGAGCCTGTCGGAAAGCACGCCGCCCAGCAGCGTGCCGAGAGCCCCCACTCCCGCGAAAAACGCCAGCCACGTGCCCGCTTCGCCGGAAGACATGCCATGCGAGCGCTCCAGGAAGACGGCGTTCAGCTGACTTCCCGCATACCACACCACCGAGTGCAGGCCCGCGGCGAGGGACATGTGCCGAAAGGACGCGTAGCCGCCAAGCAGCTTGACCACCTCCCTCAGCGGTGGCGCTTTCTCGAGCGGCTTCGCCCCGCCAATCTCGGAGAGGCCCCGCGGCGGCTCCTTGATCGTGAACCAGACGAGCGCAGCCACCAGCAGCCCGGGCACGCCAATGAGCAGGAAGGTCGTGCGCCAGCCGTAGAAATGATTGCCCCAGCCCCCGAGCAGGTTGCCCGCCATCGTCCCGATCGGCACGCCCAGCGCGTAGATGGACAGCGCGGTGGCGCGTTCCTCGCGGGAGAAGTAGTCCGAGATGAGCGAATGCGATGGCGGCGTGCCCCCGGCCTCACCGATCGCGGTGAACGCGCGGCCAATGACCAGCGAGACGAAATTGAATGCCATGCCGCAGGCGGCCGTCGCCACGCTCCAGAGCGCACAGCACGCTGCCAGCACGCCA
The DNA here is from genome assembly GCA_040255575.1 of Pseudomonadota bacterium. Taxonomy (GTDB): domain Bacteria; phylum Pseudomonadota; class Gammaproteobacteria; order Steroidobacterales; family Steroidobacteraceae; genus JADGHX01. The sequence goes on from JBDZVF010000009.1 coordinate 12,001, forward strand.
CGACGGCTGGTGCGATCGGCAATCGCCGCGATGGGAATGCCGAGTGTCGAATAACACACAGCAAACGGGAGGCTCGCGAGAAGGCCGAGCTGGAAGTCGGTGAGCTGGAACTCCTTGCTGATGCCCTGGAGCAGCAGCGCCAGCACGCCGCGATCCATCACATTCACGATGTACGTGAGTAGGAGTACCAGCAACACGTACGCGCGTACTCCCCAGGTGAACGACGCGCGCTGCGGGTGCGACTGTGGCGATGGCTCGCTCATGAAGTGCCGCATCCTAAACGAGATCGAGAGTGCACAGGGATGCCCCCCTAGCCGACGGGGTGACTGTCCGCACTTCAGATTGGCATTCCTGCCGGACGTTTCACCGCTGCCGCCAGACGTTTCAACGCGCTTGATTTGGGCATTGAAAGGCGGTAGCTACGACGGCCATGAATACCCTCCTGAACATCAAAGCCTTCCTGCTCGTTGCGCGCACCGGCAGTTTTTCCGGCGCGGCACGCGAGCTCGGTGTCGCCCCGTCGGTGGTGACCAAGCGCATCACACGACTCGAGGACGAGATGGGCGCGCAGCTCTTCGTGCGCTCCACGCGCGCGCTCGCGCTGACACCGGCGGGGGAACGGCTGTTGCCGCAATACCAGCGTCTGGTGGCGGAGCTGGACGAGATCATCGGCGCGGCGTCCGCGGCCGAGCGCGGCATCGAGGGGCACGTGCGCATCAAGGGGCCGACCACCCTCACGTCCCTCTTCCTCGGCCCGATCTTCTGCGACTTCCACGCGAAGAACCCCGGGCTCACGATGGAGATCGTGCTGCTCGACCGCTCGGTCAACCCGCTCGAGGAGGGCTTCGACATGGTGATCGGGGCGTTGCCCGCCTCCTATCCCAACGTCACCGACTTTCCGCTCGGGCCGTATTCGATCGCGCTGTGCGCGGCGCCGGAATACATCGAAGCGAAAGGCTCGCCGGAAACGCCGAACGAGCTCGTCGACCATGACTGTCTCACCTCCGTGCTCCTCGGGAATACCTGGATCTTCGAGAACGGCCCCAGCACCACGAGCGTGGAAGTGCGCTCCAAGCTCCACGTGAACGACACGCGCGTGCTCACCGAAGCCACCCACAAGGGGATCGGCATCGCGATCCTGCCGCGCTTCCTGGTGCGTGAGCACCTCGCGAGCGGCGAGCTCGTGGAAGTGATGACGGCGCATCCCGTACCCACCTTCTGGCTCAAAGCCCAGGTTCCGCGCATCAAGATGAACAAGCCCGCCGTCAGCGAGCTCGTCGAATACCTGAAGAGCCGCATGGAGCCGGCCCCGCCCTGGGAGATCGCCCCCGGCTGAAGAGGCCGGCCGCATCATGGTGGAACGGGACGCCCGTTGCGAGAGCAACTGGGCGCCTGGCCTGCGAGGCGAGTAAGCTTGCATGAGCCGCGTGCCCGAAGAGACCCTGGATGCCGAATGAGCTGATCCCCACGCGCACCGTGCGCCGGCCCGCGCACGGCGCACCCCGTACGGTCACGGCGGATGTCTGCGTGCTCGGCGCGGGCATCTCCGGCGTCTCCGGCGCGCTCGAAGCGGCGAAGCTCGGGCGCAAGGTGATTCTCGTCGACGGAGCGCCAGCGCTTGGCGGCCAGGCCATCGGCTCCATCATTGGAACGCTCATCGGGCTCTACACGCACGGGCCGAACCCCTACCAGCTCACTCACCTGATCGCGGACGATCTGCTGCGCGACCTTCACGCGGAAGGCTCGCTCCTGCGCTTGCAGCGCTCGACCGTGAACTTTCAGTACGACGAGGTGCGGCTCGGACGCTGGATGGAGCGCAAGGTCGAGGAAGCGGGCGTTCAGGCAATCGTGGGCGCGACGCTCACCGGCGTGAAGTTCGAGAACCGTCGCGTGCAATACATCGACCTCGTCACGCGCCACGGCGCCGTGCGCGTGGTCGCGAACGGTTACGTCGATTCTTCCGGCGATGCCTCGCTCAGCTACGAGGCCGGCCTCGAAGTGCGTGAGCCGGATGCGCCCGTGTACGGGTCGCTCAACTTCCTCATCGAGGGCTACGATCTCGCCGCCGTCGATGACCTCGATATCGACGGGGTGCGCGATCGCCTCACGAAGAAAGGGAGTGAATACGGACTCGTCAGGCACGATGGCTGGCTGATGCACTTTCCGGGCAAGAACTTCATGCTCGCCAACATCAATCACATCCGCACGCCGCTCGATCCGCTGGCGGCGGCGCAGATGGTGTTCGAGGGCCGGCGGCAGGCTGACCACATCATCACGTTTCTTCGCACGGAGTATCCGCACATCTTCGCCAACGCCCGGGTGCGCGCGTACGGCAATCCCGGCATTCGGCAGACGCGTTGGATCCAGAGCGCACGCCAGCTCACGCTGGAAGATATCCGCAGCGGCAAGCGGCCGCCGGATGCGGCGGCCCGTTGCGCGTGGTGGGTCGAGCTTCACAACACGGCGGAGGTCGTGCATTGGGAGCAGTTCGAGGACGGGCACATTTACTACATCCCGTTGAGCTGCATGATCCCGAAGGATGCGGATAACATCGTCGCGGCCGGGCGTTGTGTCGACGGGGATTCGCACGCGCTCTCCGCGATCCGGGTGATGGGCCCGTGTATCGCGATGGGTGCGGCCGCCGCGCACGCGCTGGACCTTGCGGGCACGGGTTCCGTGCACAATATCGACCTCGCGAGATTCCAGGAGGGATTGCGAGATAACCTGGAACGCACAGACTGAGACGCCACCATGAAACTCACCGCTGACGAGAAGGCGATGCTCGACGGCAGTCGAGGCAAGGTGCAGCAGAAAGCCATGGAGCTGCTCGTGCGCTATGGCGAAGCACTCGGCGCCGAGCGGTTCGTCGACACGACCAACGTTGCCGGCGTGCCGGGCACGTCGAACCCCTTTCTCGAGAAGTACTTCACGCAGCCGGGCGATCGGTACGACGTCGTCTATTCGCTGTACGACCTGGACGCGGACGAAGTCATGCAAGTGCCGCGGGTGAGCGTCAACTCGTGTCACCTGCAAGGCGGCACCGATCCCGAGAACTGGCAGACACTGGGCATGAGGCCGGAGCAGCTGCGGATCAGCCAGGCGGGTGAAGCCGGCGCGGAACGGCTCGGCATCAAGATTCTCAAGACCTGCACGCCCTACCTCGCGGGCAACGTGCCGAAGCGCGGGGAGCATTGCGCGTGGATGGAGTCATCCGCCGTCGTCTACTGCAATTCCGTGCTCGGTGCGCGCACGAACACCGAAGGGCGCGAGAGCACGAGCGCTGCGATGATCACGGGGAAGATCCCGGACTGGGGCTTCCATCGCGACGAGTTCCGGTTCGCGAGCCATCGCGTCAATGTCGAGGTCCCCGTGGAGAGCCTGATGGATTGGGGCATGCTCGGGTACTACGTCGGTGAAATGGTGGGCGAGCGCATTCCCGTACTGCTGGGGAAATACGGGCAGCCGGATTTGATTCGTCACAAGCATTTCGGCGCGGCGGCTGCCTCCTCCGGCGGTGTCGAGATGTATCACCTCGTCGGCGTGACACCCGAAGCGCCTTCGTTCGAAGCGGCGGTCGGGCCGACCCGCAAGCTTGAAACCTTCACCTACGGCAAGGCTGAACAACGCCGCACGTACGAGACACTGAACGCCCGCGGCCAGGATACGAACGTCGATTACGTGATGCTGGGCTGCCCGCACGCCGCGCTCGAACAGATTCAGGAAATCTGCCGGTTGCTGGACGGCCGGAAGATCAACAGCGGCGTTCGGCTCTGGGTGTTCACATCGCGCGCCATTCGCGCGGTGGCGGACCAGCTGGGCTACAGCAAGATCATTCGTGACGCGGGTGGCGTTGTGATCACCGACACCTGCTCTGCGATCGGCCAGGCCGTGCCGCCGAATACCAAGGTCGCGGCGCTGGATTCGGCGAAACAGGTGCACTACCTGCCCGCCATCATGGGCATTCAGGCATGGTTCGGCAGCACGGCGGATTGCATCAACGCCGCGCTCACCGGCCGCTGGAACGGGGTGGCGCCATGATCGTGCTTCGGGGGCGCAAGGTCGTGGGCGGTGTTGCGGAAGGCGAAGCGCTCGTCACGCGGCAAACGATATCCGGCTGGGGCGGTGTGAACCCGATGACGGGCACCGTTATCGAGACGCGCCACGAGCTGCGCGGCGTGAGCTTCAAGGACAAGGTGCTCGTGTGCCCGGGAGCAAAAGGCTCTTCGGGCTGGTCATCCGTATTCCATCAGGCGCGCCTCGCGGGCGTGGGGCCGAAGGCGATGATCTTCAACGAGATGACCACGAAGATCGCGCTGGGCTGCGTGGTGATGCGCGTGCCATCGATCACGGAGCTGGATCGTGATCCGCTCGAGCTCATCGAGACGGGCGACTGGGTGCGGGTGGATGCAGACCGGGGCGTCGTCGAGATCCGCAAGGCTGCCGCGAACGCCGCCCGCTATTTATAGACAAAAATCATCCGGGTGCGCGTCGACTGCCGACTCTCCAGCAACCCTGTCCCGTACTCAGACCCCTCGATATCTGCGCCGCGCACCCACTCCACCCACCGCGGCCGTAACGTCCCCGGCTCGGTGAGCAACTCATACCGATCTTCCACCTGCATGGCATTCGCCGTGAGCGGCTCGGCCCGGCCCCCGCGCCTCTCCTTCAGCTTCCTCGCCGCTTCCGCGACCTGAGTCGAGTCCGGCTGACTCGTCGCCCGCAACCGAACGCATGCCTTCGCACGCTCGCCACTCGCGCACTCTTCCCACCGAACCAGCTCAAACTGCGAATGCACCGTCAGCGGTGCATCGATCACCGGAATCGTGACGGTCGATTCGCTGGTCACGGGCTGCCCCTCCGTCAACCGCACCCCCGCCCACATGCCCACGAGCGCACCCCAGGTGCGCGAGCCCGCAACCTGCAGCGCCTCGCGCGAGCTCGTGGCCTGCATAGCCTCTTCGGCTTCCTGCCGGGAGAGCCGCTGGTCGGGCGGCAGCTTCGCGTTCTGCTCGAGGTAGCTGCGCTCGCTGAAGCTCTTCAGGCGCTCGAGGTTCAGCAGGCTCAGGAAGTCACCGTTCGCCGCGATCTCATAGCTCAGCACGAGCCCGGTGATCGGCCCGAGCATGGCGGGTTCGGCGTTGGCCGGAATGGGCCTGCCATCGAGCTTCATGTTGAGGTCGGAAAAGACGAGCAGGTATTTGTCGCCCTGACGCTGGGCATGCAGGTGAAACTGCGCTTCAAGGCGCGAGACCTTCTCCCGGTCGCCCTTGAAGGTGAACTCTTCGCGGATGGCGAACACATCGGTGTCGAGCTCGTTACCCCAGTCGAAACGCAACAACGTCGGCGCGGGCGCCGGCGCGGCCTTCTGCGATTGCGCGGACGGCTTGTTGGGCGACTGCGTCGCGCACCCCGCGAGCAGCGCGCAGGCCCCAAGCAGCGCGCACGCCACGAGGCTCACGAGGCGCAACTCACGCCCGACTTTCCATCCCAGCATTCCCGACACTCCGAGCTTTGCGAGCTTGCGCCCCACACCGAACCGCGCCAGAGCGCCACGCCACTCTCGAACCCGTGGGAGCTCACGCGCCGTACAGCATAACGGCTTTGCGCCCCGCTATGGGTTGGCGCGCTCGCTCACCATCGTCAGGACATCGTACTGGGCGACAGGTTCAGCGTTCTGGTTCGTGATCTCGGTGTCCCAGCGGACCTCCCCGTACTCGGCGTTCTCGCGCGGGGTGATCTG
>JBDZVF010000009.1:17750-34411 GCA_040255575.1 Pseudomonadota bacterium
CGTAGCCTTTGTCGGGGCGCAGGGACTTCTCCTTGCAGGTGAGACGCACCTTGATGCGATCCCCCGGCTTCACGGGCTTGAGGAAGCGCAAGTGGTCGATGCCGTAGTTCGCAAGCACAGGCCCGTACGCGGGATCGACAAATAACCCGGCCGCGGCCGACACCAGGAAATACCCATGCGCCACGCGGCCGCCAAAGAATGGATTGCGTGCAGCGTCCTGCTCGTTCATGTGGGCGTAAAAGTGATCGCCCGACAGCGCCGCGAAACGCTCGATGTCCTCCAGGGTGACTTCGCGCTCGCCGGAGAAGAACGAATCCCCGATCGCAAGCTCATGGAAAGCCTTGCGGAACGGATGAACCGCAGACTCCGTCGGCCGCGCGCCGCGAGTCCAGCGACCGGTGACCGCGGCGATGGTATCCGGCGAGCCCTGCACGGCCGTGCGCTGCATGTAATGCATCACGCCGCGAATGCCGCCCATCTCCTCGCCTCCCCCCGCACGCCCCGGTCCGCCATGCACGAGGTGGGGAAGCGGCGAGCCGTGGCCTGTCGACTCCTTCGCGCACGTTCGGTTCACAACGAGAATGCGGCCGTGGTACGGCGCAAGACCCAGCACCAGCCGTGCGGCCGCGGCGTCATCCGCTGAGAAAACCGAGCTCACGAGGCTGCCGCCTCCGCGCCGCGCGAGCGCGATTGCGTCGTCGATATCACCGTACGGCACCACCGTACACACGGGGCCAAAGGCCTCGACTTCGTGGACGGCTCTTGCAGCACTGCTATCGCGGCAATAGAGCAAGGTGGGCGGAAGGAACGCACCCCTGTCGGCATCGGCACCGATGAGTTCGACGCGCAACGACGATCCCGCCCCATACACAACCTCCGCTTCGCGCTCGAGCTTTGCCAGTTGTTGCCCCACTTCGCGCCGCTGCGCCAGCGAGGCGACCGGCCCCATCCTGACCTCCGCCAAACGCGGGTCGCCTACCACCACTTTGCCGAGCGCCGCGCGCAGGGCGTCGATCACATCGCGCGCCAGCGCCGCCGGGACGAGCGCCTTGCGAATGGCCGTGCACTTCTGGCCCGCCTTCACCGTCATCTCGCGCACGACTTCGCGCACGAACAGGTCGAGCTCCGGCGTTCCGGCCGCCGCGTCGGGGCCGAGAATCGACGAGTTCAGGGAATCCGTTTCCGCCGTGAAGCGCACGGATCGCGCAATCACATTGGGATGCCGGCGTAGCGACGCGGCCGTGCTCGCGGAGCCGGTGAACGCGACGACATCCTGACAATCGAGGTGATCGAACAAGTCGCCCGCACTCCCGCAGAGAAGCTGCAGCGAGCCTTCCGGCAGGAGGCCGGACTCCACGATGCGCCTTACCACCAGCTCCGTGAGATAGGCCGTCGCCGTGGCGGGCTTCACGATCGCCGGAACGCCGGCAATGAGTGTGGGAGCGAGCTTCTCCAGCATCCCCCACACCGGAAAATTGAACGCGTTGATGTGAACGGCCACGCCTTCGAGCGGTGTGCAGATGTGCTGCCCGATGAAAGTGCCTGTCTTCGAGAGGGCTTCCGGCGCGCCATCGACGTACACGCGACTGTCCGGAAGCTCGCGCGCGCCTTTGCTCGCGAACACGAACAGCGTGCCGATGCCGCCATCGATGTCGATCCACGAGTCCGCCTTTGTCGCACCGGTGGCATACGACAACTCGTAGAACTCCTCCTTCCGCTCGGTCAGGAACTTCGCGAGTTGTTTGACGAGCGCGGCCCGCTGATGGAACGTGAGCTCACGCAACGGTGGGGCGCCCACGCGCCGCGCGTAATCGAGCACCGCACGGAAGTCGATGCCATCCGTCGACGCCTGCGCGACGACGGCGCCGGTGGTCGCGTCTCGCAACAGCATCCCTTCGCCTGCGCCCTCGTGCCAGCGGCCGCACACGTAACTCTTGAGCTTCATGGTCCTGCTCCCGGCGCGCAGAGCGTGCCGAATGAATCGCGAGTCGAGGCCAGATCTTCCAGCAGCGGGGCCGGGCCCCAGTACTGCGACCCGTGCACCCGTTGATACTTGCGCACGATCTCGAGCACCTTCGGCAGCCCGAGCTGATCCGCGTAGAACATCGGCCCTCCGCGCGTGCGCGGAAAGCCGTAGCCGTTCACCCAGATGACATCGATATCCGCGGCGCAGGTCACGATGCCTTCCTGCAGGATGTGCGCGCCCTCGTTCACGAGCGCGAAGATGCAACGCTCGACGATCTCGTCATCCGAGATCTGCCGCTGAGGCACGCCAAGCCGCCGTGCCTCGGCACGAATCAGCTCGGCAAGCGCCGGATCGACCTTGCGTTCGCGGCCTTCGCCCTCGTATCGATAAAACCCGAGCCCGGTCTTGCGCCCGTACCGGCCCATCTCCTCAAGCATGTCGGCCACTCGAAAGTAACGCGGGTCCGCGGGCGCATCCTTCCGTTCGCGGCGCACGCGATAGCCCACATCGAGCCCTGCGAGATCGCCGACGGCGTTTGGGCCCATCGCCATGCCCCAGTCCTCGAGCACTCGGTCGATGCGATCGGGGCCCGCCCCTTCGAGCTGCATCAGCTGGTTCTCGCGCCCGTAGGCGTAGAGCATGCGATTGCCCACGAAACCGAAGCCGTTACCGACGACCACGCCGATCTTGCCGAGCCGGTGCGTCACTGCGAGCGCAGTCGCCAATGTTGCTTCGGACGTGCGCGCGCCACGCACCACTTCCACCAATCGCATGATGTTTGCGGGACTGAAGAAGTGCATACCCAGCACCTTCTCGGGGCGCTTTGTGACATCCGCGATGCCGTCGACGTCGAGCGTCGAGGTATTCGTCGCGAGCACCGCACCGGGCTTGCAGAGGGCATCGAGATTGCGGAACACCTCCTGCTTCACCGCAATGTTTTCGAACACCGCCTCGATGACGAGGTCGGCTGTCGCGGCGTGCGACAGATCGTGCGACTTGAGGATGTGCTCTCGCGCGAGTTCCGCAGCCTCCCGGGTGAGCTTCCGCTTTTTCACGGCGCTCTCGATCGTGGCGAGCGCACGGGCGTACCCGTTCTCGAGCGCCTGCGCGTCGAGATCGATGAGCACGACGTCGTAGCCATGCGTCGCGCAGCTCACCGCGATACCGGCACCCATCGTGCCGGCGCCGATCACGGCAACCTGCGCGACGGCGGCGGGGTCCGCGCCCTTCACGGTTCGGCTCGCCCGTTCCGCCAGGAACAGATGGCGAAGTGCGGCCGACTGGCTCGAACCCCTGCATTCGTCGAACAGCTCCCGCGAACGGGCCAGCGCTGCCGGGAATGGCATCTTCACCGCGGCTTCCACGCATTCGATGATGCGGGCGGTAGCCTCGATGTGCCGCACCGACTTCGGCAGGGACTTGCGATACGCCGCGAAGAACTCGTCGTCTGCGCTTTCGACCTGGGGGATGGGTCGATCGCGCAGACGACGAGGGGTCGCCTGTGCGTGGATCAGACCGCGCGCGTATTCGAGAGCGGCTTCGGCGGTTCCTGAAGGTGCCAGCTCTCCGTCCACGAGGCCCAGCGCCAGCGCTTTCGCGCGATCCACCGGCTCGCCTGTGATCATCAGGTCGAGCGCAGCCTGCACGCCGATCAATCTCGGCAAACGCTGTGTGCCGCCGGATCCCGGAAGCACGCCGAGCTTGATCTCAGGGAAACCGATCTGAACGTCATCCGCGGCGCATCGGAAGTGACAGGCCAGCGCGGTTTCGAGTCCACCGCCCAGCACCGCGCCGTGAAGCGCAGCCACCACTGGCTTGCGACACGCCTCCACCCGAAGAAGCACGTCGTTGAGCAGCGGCTGCTTTGCCGGCGCGTCCATCTCTCGTATATCGGCGCCCGCGATGAAGTTGCGTCCCGCGCCGTGAATCACGATCGCGTGGATCGAGGTGTCGTCATCCGCTTCGACGATTGCCGCCAGCAGCCCCGCCCGGACCGCATGTGAAATCGCGTTGACCGGCGGATGATCGATGGTGATGAGCGCCACGCTGCCGTGTCGCTCGAGCGTGACGCAGGCGCTCATCGACCCGTGAAGCGCGGCGTGCGCTTCTCCCGGAAGGCGGCAACCCCTTCGGCATAGTCGGCGGACCGCCCGAGCTCGCGCTGAAAATCCCGTTCGACGTCGAGTTGCTGCTCGAGTGTGCGCAGGCCGGAAGAGTAGATCGCCTCCTTCGTGCGAGCGAGCCCGCGGGTGGGCGCCGCCGCGAGCTGCTTCGCGAGCTGATCGACGCTCGCCGCAAGGTCGGCATCCTCCACACAGCGCCAGATGAGCCCCCACGCAGCGGCCTGCTCCGCGCTCAACTTGTCACCCAGGAAAGCGAGGCCGATGGCGCGCGCGGGACCGATGAGCCGCGGCAGCGACCAGGTGCCGCCTGAATCCGGCACGAGCCCGAGCTTCGAAAAGGACTGAATGAAGCTCGCCGACTTCGCCGCGATGACGAGATCGCACGCGAGCGCAATGTTCGCGCCGGCGCCCGCCGCCACGCCGTTCACGGCCGCGATGATGGGCTTCGGCATGTTCCGCAACGAAAGCACCAGCGGCTTGTAATGAAACTCGATCGACTCACCCAGATCTGGCGCGTTGGCACCGGGTGCGACCGCTCTGTCACTGAGGTCCTGCCCGGCGCAGAAGCCACGGCCGGCTCCCGTGAGGACGAGCACGCGGCACCCTGCGTCATCGTGCACATGCGTGAGAGCCTGGCGCACTTCCTCATGCATCTGCACGTTGAAGCTGTTGAGGCGGTCGGGTCGGTTGAGTGTGAGCCGCGCGATGCCGCCGGTCACGTCGAACTGAATGGTTTCGTATGCGGCCATGGCATTACTTCTCGTCGTAGGTCAGCTCGATTTCGGGCGTGGTCGCGCGCGACTGGCAGGCGAGGATGAAGCCTTGCTCCAGCTCCCAGTCCTCCAGCGCGTAGTTCTCGTCCATCTGCACCTGGCCGCGGAGGAGCTTCGTGCGGCACGTGGCGCAGACGCCTGCCCTGCAGGAATACGGCAACTCGATGCCAGCGCGGTCCGCCGCATCGAGAATGGATTCGTCGTTGGTGCGCATCGGGAATATGCGACGGCGGCCATCCATGACGAACGACACCTGGGTCTCGTTGGCGTTGGCTGCGGAAGAGACGTCGGAAGCGGTCTCGGCCGGCTCGCGAAGCCCGGATGTCTGATGGGAGTGCTCCGCGTGAATGCGCGTGCCGTCCACGCCCAATGCAGTGAGCGCGGAACGAACATCCGCAGCGAAGGCATCGGAACCGAAGACGACGAAGCTGTCGATCCCCTTCGGATCGAGCAGCCGCGACGACAGTGCCTGAATTTTCGCGGCGTCGAGCGTTCCCGAGAGCAGCTCGGCTTCATCGGCGTCGCGAGCGGTGACCACGCCGAGTGACAGACGGTCGAGATACCGGTCCTTCAGCGACAGCAACTGCTCCAGCTCGTCTGGATGATCGCCAGCGCGATAGTCATAGAAGAACCACAGCCGATCCTTAGCGGAAGCCATCAGCCGTCCGGCGAGCGCCAGCGCCGACGTGATGCCGCCCTCCGCAACGAATGTAACCGTCGTACGCATCAGAGGTGATTAGTCGTGCACATCAGAAGCACGTCCCCGTACCCGTCAGAAACACTTGAAGTAGTCGAATGGTTCGAGGCACGCCGTGCAGCGGTAATGCGCCTTGCAAGGCGTGGAGCCGAAGTCGCTTACCTTGTGCGTGGCGTCGCTGCCGCATTTCGGGCAGGCCACCACAGGCTCGCCAAACAACCTGCGCGGACTCGAGACGGGTTCTGCCGGCGGAGCAATGCCATAGGCGGCAAGCTTCCGGCGCCCTTCACGACTCAGCCAGTCACTCGTCCAGGGTGGTGAGAGCACGGTGTCGATGTGCGCGTCGGCATATCCGGCGCGGGTGAGCGCGCGTCGCACGCTCCCCTGAATGACTTCAGTGGCCGGGCAGCCGGTGTACGTTGGTGTGAGGCCGATGTGGAGCTGGTCCTGCGCGTCCCATCGAACAAAACGCACTATGCCGAGATCGACGACGCTCAACACAGGGATCTCGGGATCCATCACGTCGGCGAGGACCCGCCACACGGCCGCGGCGCGCTGAGTCGCCGGCTCTGCGCGGTCGGTGAATGGCATGCTGTGGGTTTCGGCAATCACCACGATGCTCCGGGGTAAGCGCGGTGGAGGAACTGCATCTCTGCGAGCAGGTACCCGAGATGTTCCGTGTGCTCACCGCGCTTGCCGTGCCACTTGTAGCGAATGTTCGCTGGCCGCTTGAGCGTCGCTTCGTTCAACACTTCATCAACGCGCGCAGACCACCGCGGCTCCAGCTCTGAGAGTGACGGAGCGATTCCGGCCCGTGCCATCTCCTCGTCCACTTCGTCGGCTGCAAAGAACTCGCGCGTGAAGCGCCAAAGGTCATCGAGCGCTTCCTGCACGCGCCGATGGCTCTCCTCCGTCCCGTCACCGAGGCGGATGAGCCACGAGGAGCTGTAGCGCAGGTGGTAGCGGGTTTCCTTCGACGCTCGGGCGGCCATTTCCGCCAGCCGGGCATCCTTCGAATGCTGAAGCGCCTCATACAGCTCCATCTGAAAGGCATCGAGCAGGAACTGACGCACGATCGTTCGCCCGAAATCACCATTCAGCTGCTCGACCAGCGCGAGATTCAGATAGTCCGATTGATCCCGGGACATCGCGAGATCGTCTTCATTGCGGCCGCGCCCTTCCAGCTCGGCGGCATAGGTGAGCAGCAGCCGCGCCTGCCCGATGAGATCGAGCGACAGGTTGGCGAGGCCGAGATCCTCCTCGAGCGCCGGCGCATGACCGACCCACTCCCCCAGCCGCTGACCCAGCACGAGGCTGGTGTCCGCGAGCCGCAGTACATAACGAATGTGGGCGGACGGGGTCACAGGTTCTTCACCTCGTCTGGAATGGCGTAGAACGTGGGGTGCCGATAGATCTTGTCTTTGGCGGGCTCGAACAACGCTTCGGCGTCGCCCGGGTCTGACGCGGTGATGTCGCTCGAGCGCGCGACCCAGATGCTCACACCTTCTTGCCGCCGCGTGTAAACGTCACGCGCGTGCTCGATGGCCATGCGTGCATCGACGGCGTGCACGCTGCCAACGTGCTTGTGCTCGAGACCGGAACGGGCCCGGATGAATACCTCGAACAACGGCCATTCGTTCGTCGCTGCGGTCATCTCACGTTACCTGTGCAATCTTACGTTTCCTGCGCAATCTCAGGACCTGCGCAATCTCGGGACCTGTGCAATCTCACGCTACCTGCGCGGCGCGCTGCTTGCGCTTCTCCACATGCGCGAGCGCCGCGTCGCGCACCCACTGGCCCTCATCCCACGCCCGGCGACGCGCGTCGATGCGCTCGCGATTGCAGGGACCATTGCCTTTCAGCACATTGTTGAACTCCGCCCAGTCGATGGCGCCGAAGTCGTAGTGCTGAGTCGCCTCATTCCATTTGAGCGCCGCGTCCGGCACTTTCAGTCCCAGAAACTCCGCCTGGGGCACGGTCACATCCACGAAGTGCTGCCGCAGCTCATCGTTGGTGAAGCGCTTGATCTTCCATCGCATGGACTGCGCCGTGTGCTTCGACTCGGCATCGCTCGGCCCGAACATCATCAGCGATGGCCACCACCAGCGATCGAGTGCATCCTGCGCCATGCGTTTCTGCTCCGGCGTGCCGCGCGCGAGCGTCATCATGACTTCGAAGCCCTGCCGCTGGTGGAAGCTTTCCTCGCGGCAGATGCGCACCATCGCGCGCGCGTAAGGACCATACGAGCAGCGGCAGATGGGGATCTGGTTCATGATCGCCGCGCCGTCCACGAGCCAGCCGATCGCCCCGACGTCTGCCCACGTCGGTGTCGGGTAATTGAAGATGCTCGAATACTTCGCCGTGCCCGCGAGAAGCTGCGCCATCATCTGATCGCGGGAAATGCCGAGCGTCTCGGCGGCACTGTAGAGATACATGCCGTGGCCGCCCTCGTCCTGCACCTTCGCGATGAGCACGGCTTTGCGGCGCAGGGTGGGCGCGCGCGTGATCCAGTTGCCCTCGGGCAGCATGCCCACGATCTCCGAATGCGCGTGCTGGGAAATCTGCCGGATCAACGTGTGCCGATAGGCATCCGGCATCCAGTCCTTGGGCTCGACCTTCTCGTCCGCATCGATACGCGCCTGAAAGCGCGCGTCGAGCGAAGCGGAGTCCGCCGAGGCGACATGCAGCGCTTCCTTGCCGAGCGAATCGAGGCCCTGCGTGTACACACACTGCTCCACCTTGGATCAGGGGCGTGCAATGTGACACACAATCCGAGCGCGTACAAATAATTCTGTGTCACAATCACAGGCCATGCCACGCCTCAAAGCCAGTCTGCTCCCCAGGGCCACGTCGGACATCCACCCGAGCGTCAAGGCCACGCCGCACTCCGAAGCAGCGCGGCGCTCGAGGGCCACGCCGCAGCCCCGCGGCACGCCGGATCGCCTCGAAAAAGCCACTCAGGCGCTGCTCTCCCGCTTTCATCGCCAACGGCCGGTCCGAAGTGGCTCGCTGCTCATCACGGTGTTGGGGGATTCCATTGCTCCGCGCGGCGGAGTCATCACGCTCGGCAGCCTGATTCGGCTTGCTGCCCCGCTGGGGCTGTCGGAACGGCTGGTTCGCACGTCTGTCGGCCGTCTGGCGCAGGACGGCTGGCTTTCTTCGAACCGTGAGGGACGCCAGAGCGAGTATTTCCTGACGGGTCACGGTCGCAACCGGTTCGCGGAGGCCACGGCTCGCATCTATCGCGAGGCGAACGAAACCTGGGACCAGAACTGGACACTGCTTTTGCTGCCGCCGGGCGATGGCCTCAGGGCGCTTCGTGAGGAGCTGTTATGGCTCGGCTTTGGCCAGGTGCGCCCCGGTGTGCTCGCCCACCCGAGCCGCAGCGTGAGCGACACCCGGGAGCAACTTGCGGAGCTCGGCTCCAAGGCGAGCGTCATCCTGCTCAGCGCGAAGAGCGAAGGAATGGAGGCTGATCGCGCGTTGATCGACGCCGGCTGGGATCTTGCCGAGCTGGCGCGCAGCTATCGCCGGTTCCTCGACGCGTTTGCGCCTGTACGAGAGAGCCTGGCTTCGAGAGTGCCGCCGCGCCCAGAGACCGCATTCGTCATTCGCACGCTGCTGATCCATCAGTATCGGAAGATTCACTTGCGAGATCCGCTGCTACCTCACTCGCTTCTGCCTGAGGATTGGATCGGCACTCATGCTTACGAGCTGTGTCGCTCGCTGTATCGCGCAGTTTTCTCCGCAGCAGATGAATTTGTTTCCGCGGCGGCGGAAACGCTTTCCGGCAAGCTGGAGCGCCCGACGCGACAAACCTATCGCCGCTTCGGCGGCCTCGACGAGAGCGGTACGTCGACTGATTGAAGCCCCTCGCATCTACTTCACCGGCAACGCCACCTCCGCGAACAATTCATCCACTTCAGCCTGCGTGCGCGTGTTACTGACTCTATCCACGAGCTTGCGCGTGAGGTGCGGAGCCAGGAGGCTGAGGAAGTCATACATGTAGCGCCTCAGCAGCGTATCGCGCGCGTACCCGATCCACGTCGTATGTACCGGGAACAGATGCGAGGCATCGACCGAGACCAGATCGGAGTCCGCCCCGGCAGCGTCCAGCGCCAGGTCCGCGATGATTCCCACGCCGAGCCCGAGTCGCACATACGTCTTGATCACATCCGCGTCGCGCGCGGTCAGTGCGATGTCCGGCCGCAGCCCCGCCGCCGCGAAAATCTCATTGAGGGACGATGGCCCGGTGAAACTGAACACGTACGTCACGATCGGAAACGCCGCGATCTGTTTCAGCGTTGGCTTCTCGATCTTTGCCAGCGGATGCGTCGCGGGCACGATGATGCGCCGATGCCAGCGATAGCACGGCAGCAGCACGTAATGGCTGAACAGGCTCGTAGCTCCCGTGGCGATCGCAAGATCGATGCGGTTCGTGTGCGCCATCTCGGCGATCTGCTCGGAAGTCCCCTGATGCAGATGGAACTGCACGTTGGGATAGCGCGCACGAAACTCTCGGATCACGGGCGGCAGAACGTACCGTGCCTGGGTATGCGTGGTGCCGATGGAGAGCGTGCCCTTGTTCTCATCCTTGAACTCCGCGGAAACGCCCTTGATGTTCGCGGCCTCGCGCAGGATGCGCATCGCGCACTGGACCACCCGCTCGCCCGGCGGCGTGATCTTCGCGAGCGTGCGCCCGCTCCGCACGAAAATATGGAACCCGAGCTCATCCTCGAGCAGTCGCAGCTGCTTGCTGACGGCCGGCTGGGTGGTGCAAAGCTTGGAAGCGGCTGCCGTGATGTTGAGGTCGTTCTGCGCAACGGCTGCGAGGAAACGCAATTGCTGAAGTTTCATGTGAGGCGCAAGTCTAGCCACGCCCCGGTTATCAAAGCGGTGCCGCCGGGGTGACAAACCAGTCGCCGACAGCAACACACGGCCACTCCGGGCGGGGTCACTCATCGGGACGGCAAACTGCGGCAGGGTTACACTGCCGTCACATCACCTTTGTTCATCTGCTGAGAACCCTTGAGCACACAGGCCGGCTGGCAGTTCTGGATCGATCGCGGCGGCACGTTCACGGACATCGTTGCGCGGCGGCCGGATGGGTCGCTCGTCACGCACAAGCTGCTCTCCGAGAATCCGCAACGCTACGAAGACGCCTCCCTGCAGGGCATTCGCGAAACGATGGGCGTGGCGGACGGCGCACCGCTACCTAGCGGCGAGATCGAAGCCGTCAAGATGGGAACCACTGTCGCCACGAATGCGCTCCTGGAGCGCAAAGGCGATCGCACGCTGCTCGCGATCACGCGCGGGTTCGCGGACGCCCTGCGCATTGGAGATCAGAAACGGCCGCGGCTGTTCGACCGCCATATCGTGCTGCCTGCGCAGCTCTATGAGCAGGTTGTTGAGGTTGAAGAACGCATCACCGCTTCTGGGCAGGTGCGAGTCGCGCTGGATGAAGCTCGGGCGCGCCGCGCTTTTCAGGATGCGTTTGCGACGGGCATTCGCTCCATCGCCATCGTGTTGATGCATGCATATCGATACCCCGCCCATGAGCTGCGGCTTGCGGAGATTGCGCGCGCGGTTGGCTTCACTCGGGTGTCCACGAGTCACGAGACGAGTCGGCTGATGAAGCTCGTGGGTCGCGGCGACACCACCATAGTGGACGCGTATGTCTCGCCTATTCTCCGTCGCCGGGTCGAGGCGCTGGCGCGCGCGTTGGGGCCGACTGTGCGGCTGTCGTTCATGCAGTCGAACGGGGGACTCGCAGCGGCCAGCGCGTTCCAGGGCAAGGACGCGATTTTGTCAGGCCCCGCCGGCGGCATCGTAGGAATGGCTCGCGCGGCGACCCAGGCGGGCTTCGATCGGGTGATCGGTTTCGACATGGGGGGCACATCGACGGATGTTTCCCACTATGCCGGTCAGTACGAGCGTTCGTTCGAAACGATGATCGCGGGTGTGCGGCTGCGCGCGCCGATGATGAACATCCACACGATTGCCGCCGGTGGCGGCTCGATCTGCCGCTTCGATGGAGCGCGCTTTCGCGTCGGGCCCGAGTCGGCCGGTGCGGATCCGGGCCCCGCGTGCTACCGGCGCGATGGGCCGCTGACGGTTACGGATTGCAATGTGATGGTGGGAAAGCTGCAGCCCGCCTTCTTTCCGGCCGTGTTTGGGGCCACCGGCAAGGAGCCGCTGGATGCGCAGCATGTTGCCGAAAGTTTCGCGGCGCTCGCAGAAGAGGTCGAGCGCGCGACCTCGCGGCACTTGACGCCTGTGGAGATCGCGCACGGATTTCTTGCGATTGCGGTGGACAACGTCGCGAACGCGATCAAGCAGATCTCCATCGCGCGCGGCTATGACGTGACGACGTATACGCTCGTGTGCTTCGGCGGCGCGGGTGGTCAGCACGCGTGCCTGGTAGCCGATGCGCTTGGGATGAAGCGCGTGCTCATTCATCCGCTGGCGGGTGTGCTCTCGGCGTATGGCATTGGGCTCGCGGATGAACGGCTGCTGCTTCAGCGCGCGGTGGAAGCGACGCTCGAACCTGCACTGATGCCGCAGCTCGAACGCGCTTTCCGTGAGCTCGAAACGGAGGGGCGCGCGACATTGCGAAGCCATGGGGTGGCAGCTGAAGAGCTTCCCGGAACGGCCGTTGGCCCTGGCGCGGCCGGAGGACAGGTCGTCGGCACTATTCGCGCCGAGCGACGCGTCAGCGTCAAATACCGGGGCACGGACACGACGCTGGAGCTTTCTTTTGGACCGGAGCAGTCTTTGCGCGAGACGTTCGAGGCCAGCTATCGCCGGCGATTTGCTTTCGCCGTTCCCGATGCGCCGCTGGTTGTCGAGTCGATTACGCTGGAACTGATTGCTTCACCCGCGGATTTCGGCATGCAGATGGCGCCTGCAGTGGCAGGCGCGCCCGGGGGACGCACGGACCGCGGATCGCGAAGAGAATCGAGAGGGCATACACCCAGCACTGCGCAAGCGGTGACGCGGGTCAACACCTTCATGGCAGGCCGCCATCACGACACGCCGGTGTTCGATCGTGCGGCCCTCGGCGCGCACGCGCAGATCGCCGGGCCGGCGATCCTGTTCGATCAAACGTCCACAACGGTCGTCGAGCCTGGTTGGCAGGCGACGGTCAGCGAGAGCGGCGATCTCATCCTCGAACGCGTCGAAGCGCTGCCCGCACGAGTGGCTGCTGGCACCGAGGTGGATCCCGTGCGTCTGGAGATCTTCAACAACCTGTTCATGTCGATCGCCGAGCAGATGGGCGTGGCGCTGCAGAGCACGGCGTATTCCGTGAACATCAAGGAGCGTCTCGACTTCTCCTGCGCCCTCTTCGACCCGAGCGGCGCGCTGATCGCGAACGCACCCCACATGCCGGTGCATCTCGGCTCCATGGGCGAGAGCGTGCGCTCCATCCTCCGCGCCC
The DNA here is from genome assembly GCA_040255575.1 of Pseudomonadota bacterium. Lineage (GTDB taxonomy): Bacteria > Pseudomonadota > Gammaproteobacteria > Steroidobacterales > Steroidobacteraceae > JADGHX01. Next base: position 30,748 of record JBDZVF010000009.1, read on the forward strand.
ACGGCGACGTTCCCGATGCCCAGGAAGCCCACGGGCCTGATGCGCACGAGGAGCGCGCGGGTTCCGACGCGCATGAGGCGCATGAGGGGCATGAGCGGCGCGGCCTCCGAGAGGGCGACGTCTACGCGCTGAACAACCCCTACAACGGCGGCACGCACCTGCCGGACGTCACGGTCGTCATGCCGGTGTTCGACGCCGACGGCAAGACGCTCCTCTTCTTCGTCGCAGCGCGCGGCCATCACGCCGATATCGGCGGTGTGACTCCCGGCTCAATGCCACCGGACAGCAAGACGCTCGCCGATGAAGGCGTGCTCATCGACAACTTCCTGCTCGTCGAGGCAGGCACGTTCCGCGAACAAGCCTTCCGCCAACTGCTCACACAAGGCCCGCACCCCGCGCGCAACGTCATCCAGAACATCGGCGACATCAAAGCCCAGGTCGCGGCCTGCGCCCGCGGCGCTCACGAGCTGCGCCGAATCGTCGCGGAGCACGGCCGTGAAGTCGTTCTCGCCTACATGCACCACGTTCGCCAGAACGCCGCCGAATCCGTGCGCCGGATGATCGGCCGTCTCGAAAGTGGCTCCTTCACCTGCGAGTCCGATGACGGCGCAAAGATCGCGGTGGACATCCGCATCAACCCCGACGAGCGCAGCGCCCGTATCAGCTTCGAAGGCACGAGCCCCCAGCAGCCGAACAACTTCAACGCGCCTTCGTCGATCACGCGCGCCGCCGCGCTCTATGTGGTTCGCGCGCTCGTCGACGACGACATTCCGATGAACGAGGGTTGCCTCGAGCCCGTTGAGCTCATCATCCCCGAAGGCTCGATGCTCGCCCCGAACCCACCGGCGGCCGTCGTCGCCGGCAACGTGGAAACGAGCCAGCTCATCACCGACGCGCTGTTCGGCGCCACGGGCCAACTCGCTGCCTGCCAGGGCACGATGAACAACTTCACCTTTGGCAACGAGACGCACCAGTACTATGAAACCATCGCCGGTGGCTCCGGCGCGGGCCCCGGCTTCGACGGCACGAGCGCCGTCCAAACGCACATGACCAACAGCCGCCTCACCGATCCCGAAGTGCTCGAGTGGCGCTACCCGGTGCTCGTGGAAAGCTTCGAGATCCGCACAGGCTCAGGCGGCGAAGGCCGCTGGCGCGGCGGCGACGGCGTGAAACGAAAAATCCGCTTCCTCGAACCGATGACGGCCTCGATCCTCTCGAACCGACGCCGAGTCGCCCCCTTCGGCCTGAATGGCGGCCACCCCGCCGCCCCCGGCCGCAACGCCATCGAACGAAAAGACGGCACGACAGAAGAGCTCCCCGCCCGCGCCAGCGTGCAAATGCACGAAGGCGACGCCTTCATCATCGAAACCCCAGGCGGAGGCGGTTACGGCAAACAGTAGCCTCGAGGGAGGCGAGAGATGAACCGCCACCGCGAGAGAGGAACAAGAGCGGCAGCCGCCGTCACATGGAGGCCGCCACACCGCCCTCACATGGAGGCCAACCTCACATGGAGGCCACTACACCCCCATCCACATGCAACACCGTGCCCGTGACGAACGAGGCCTGCGCGCTCAGCAAGAACGCAATCGCGTTGTCGTTATCTTCCTCCGCCCCCAACCGCCGCAACGGAATCGTCCGCGACCGCCGCTCGTATTCCTCACGTGAATTGAGCCCCACCGCCCCCGGCGTAGGCACCGAAGCCGGCGCAACCGCATTCACGCGAATGTTCCGCGGCCCAAGCTCCGCAGCCAGCGTGTGAGTAATCCCCACGATCGCCGCCTTGATGGAACTGTAAATAGACGTATTCGGATACCCGCGATACGCCACAGGCGAAGCCATATTGATGATGCTCCCACCCCGCTTCGCGTCGTAATGCGCTAGCAGCGCCTGCGTCCCCCACACCACGCCCTTGAGCCCCACATTCACCATCGTGTCGAACGTCTCCTCCGTGACATTCTCGACCGGCTCATACCTCAAATGCGCCGCGTTGTTGACCACCGCGTCGATACGCCCACCCACCTTTGCAAACGCCGCAGCCGCATCCAGGAACGAAGCGCGCTTCCCGTAATCACCGGGATACGAATGCGCCTGCCCGCCAGCCGCCTTCACCAGCTGCGCCGTCTCATCACACGTGGCCGCATCGATGTCACCGACGCCCACCACCGCTCCGCATTTCGAGAGGTGCCGCGCCACCGAGCGCCCGAGCCCGCGCCCCGCACCGGTAATGAAAACGTACTGTCCCGACAGATCCGGATACGCCATCGCCACTCACTCCATGCCAAAGAGCTTCGCGACGTAATGGCTGTCCATGTACTCGCGAATCGCAAAAATCTTCCCGTCCTTCACCTCGACGGCCCAGGCGTACCGATTGTCATACGTGCGCCCATCCTGCAGCTTCCCCTTCCCTTCGGATTCGCACATCACGAGCGACCCGCGCGACACGATCGTCTTGATGGTGGTCTTGGGATCGCCCGGCGCAAACATGCCGCGCACCGGCCCGAGAAAGTCATCGATCACGCCCTTCTTGCCGTGATAGGTGCCGGCCCCCGGAATGTCCTTCACCTGCGGCGTCCAGGTGACCTCGTCATGCAGCGTCTCGCGTATCGCGTCGAGATCGCCCGTGCTCAGGATGCGGAAGAACTCGAGCACGGTGCGCTCGTTATCGGTATCGGCACTGACCATCGGATTTCCCCCCGGGGCGCGCACCCCATTGACCTGCGTCTACTCTACCTTGCCCGTCACGCGAACGGTGACGCCACAGCCGCACCGCTCACCCGACGGACCCTCGATGCCCGCCGTATGCGATGCTAGGCTCGCCGCGCAATTCGAGGGGGACACATGCCAGCGAGCGATATCGTCGTCATCGGTTCGGGCCACAACGGCCTGGTTGCAGCAGCCTACCTGGCCGCGGCCGGCAAGAAAGTCACGGTTCTGGAACGCAATGAGTGGTTCGGCGGCGGGGTCGTCACCCGCGAGCTGACGGTGCCCGGCTTCCGGCACGACCAGCACTCGATGGCGCACATCTTCATCCAGGCGAATCCGCTCCTCGCGAACGACGAGCTCGGCCTCAGGAGCAAATACGGCCTGAAGTACGTGTTCCCGGAGCTCCCGATGATGTCGGTCTTCGAGGATGGCAGCACGCTCGGCCTCTACCGGGACCGCGAACGCACCTGTGCCGAAATCGCAAAGTTCTCGAAGAAGGATGCCGAGAGCTATCGCAAGCTTGCCGACCAGGCGGCCGCGATGCTGCCCATGATCGTGGCCACGCTCTATAGCGCCCCCATGCCGATGGGCGCCTCGACCGCGATGATGGATCAGAGCCGCGAGGGCCGTGAGATCTGGAAGCTCACCCAGATGAGCACGCACGATGTGCTGTCCCACTGGTTCGAGCACGAGAAGGTGCGCATGCACTTCGCGCGTGTGGCCGGCGAAAACCTGGTGTCACCGGATGAGAAAGCGACGGGCATCGGCACGTTCGTGTTCGTCGGCTTCCTGGAAGCCTACGGCATCGGCGTCCCCATCGGCGGCAGCGGCACGCTCACCAACGCCCTCATCGCCTGTATCAAGGACAAGGGCGGCGAAGTGCTCTCCAGCGTCGACGTCGAGAGCGTCATCGTGAAGCAAGGTCGCGCGGTTGGCGCGCGCACCAAGGACGGCCGCGAGT
>JBDZVF010000362.1:0-6698 GCA_040255575.1 Pseudomonadota bacterium
CCGCTTGCGCTTCGCGTACTTCAATTTCGGCCTCGTGATCGGGCGCTTGGCACGGATCTCTTCCAGCGCGTGCTTCCACAGCAGCGTCATCCGCTCACCCACTTCATCGAAGTGCCCGTATTGCTTGCGTGCCGTTTCGATAGCCGGCAGCGTGCCTTCTACCGCCGCGCACACTTCCTCGATATGCGTCGTGGCGTCCTTCGTAGACAGGCCGCAGTAGCGACCGAAAGCAACCAGCGTCGCGTGGTTCCACCAGGCTCCTTTTCCGCCCATCAGCACGCCAGGAGGCACGTCCTCGAACGCTCGCGTGCACACGGCGTCGTAGAACGGCGCGAGGTGGATGTCCTCGTAGGTCGTGCAGAGCACGCCGAAGTTCTTCATGTGCGCGTCGGCGTTGCCGATGAGCCGATAGCACACGAGTGCTCGGAACAGGGCAGTCACCGCTTGCTGGCGTGAGCTCGCCTTCACAAATCGATTGATGCTGGTCGCGAGCTGTTCGTAAGTCGCGTTGTACTTGTCGCTCGAGTTCAGGCCCATGAGCGAGCAGAACTCTTCGAAGTGCAACGCCTGATCGTCCCTGCGCTCGAAGCGCTCGATCACGAGCAAGGTACCGTCGGCGGAGAGAGAGCAGTTTGCGGCGGCCAGCTTCGCTTTCTTCAGCGCCTCGGCGCACAGGAACTCGCTCACGACCATCCCCGTGTAGCGATCGCGGTCGCGTTTGAGGATGTGTGTATCGCCGATGAGTGTTCCTGGGAGGCCTTCGCCGTCCACGCTGGTCGCGGCAAGCACTTTGGGCTGCACGCCCGAGACGCCTGACGTGACGTTCGTGAGATCCTTGAACACGGATTCGAAGAAGCTCAGGCCATTGTCGATGTGCGCCAGCCGATCACGATTGATCGGCGTGACCTTGGGGCGTGGATTCGAGAGGTCGTGCGTAAACCTCAGAAGGCCGATCTGCCGTCCGCCGATTGCTTCGAGCAGCGTGAAATCGTCTGCACCGCCAACGCGCGCCGCCTGCTCGATGTAGAGTCGTCGCTCGCCTTCCGGCAGATTCATGTCGAAGATCGGATGCAGCGCGAAGCGTGGACCCCAGATCGTTTGCACGGCCGGCGGCATCGTCAGCGAGACGAAGTCATTCTCCTTCGCGGATTTCTCATAGACGAACGTGTATTCGAGCGGGCGTGCGTCGTTGACGTGCAGTTGTCCAACGACGCGGTCTTGTTTGAGCACATATAGCGAGCGCACGCGTTACTCCTCCGTGCGGCGTGCGCGCGCGGAGCCTCTGCGCGTCGGCTTCTCGGACGCACTCGTGGTGCTCGATCGGCGCTGGCCTGTGGCGCGCTCTCTCGGAACGGCGTCGTCCGGGGTGCTGAGGGTCGTCGCGGGCGCGCGATTCTGGCGTTCGAAATCCAGCTCCTCCAGGGTTGGAACGGGACTCTCCGGCGCCATCATGAGCTGGCACTTGAAATAGCGGAGCAGCTTGAGCACGGTTTGCAGACGGACATCGGGTGCGGATCCACTTTCAAGCGCCGAGAGCGCGCGACGCGAGAGGCCGACGGCGGCGCAGACCTCATTCTGCGTGCGGTTCTGTTGGAGGCGCAGGGCCCTCAATCTGAGGCCCAAATCCGCCAAGACCTCGGCGTGCTCTTCGATCGCTACCGCCCGCACCTCCTTGCCCAGGCAATCTCGCTGCTCGGATATCGGGCCGCGGCCGAGGATGCGGTTCACGACACGTTTGTCACTGCGCTGACGCATCTCAGTGACCTGCAGGACGCTGCTGCCGTAGGTGGATGGCTGCACACGACCCTGCGCAATCGATGTCTGATGGAACGGCGGACGGCCGTCAGGCGCCCGGCCGCGGACGTAACCGCATCGCTCGAAGCGATCCCGGACGAGGGTCGCGTCGAGGACTGCATCGAAGGCGCACAGCTGCGCGAGTGGGTGTGGAACGCCATCGCTCGGCTGCCCGAGGCGACGCGTACCGCGATGCTGTTGCGGTACTTCGGTAGCTTCGAATCCTACGAAGAGATTGCCGGGATTCTCGGGATTCCAGTGGGAACGGTACGAAGTCGTCTCTTCGAGGGGAAGGCGCGCCTGGCCGAGCTGCTGCTCTCGGCCGCAGGTGTTGCGTCCGATGATCAGCGTTGTCTGCAGGAAGAGCGTCGGGCCTTCTTTTTCGAGTCGATGCAGGAGATCTTCCGGCACCGGCGCTGTGATGCCTACTTCGATGCGCACGCACCCGACCTGCAGATCGATTGGTCGGGCAAGCGAACGACGCAGGGCCGCGAGCATTTGCAAAGGGAGATCGAGGGCGACTTCGATGATGGCGTCGTGATGTTGCCCCAGCGCGTGCTCGCGAGCGGCAACATTTCTGTTCTCGAGGGCCGGTTTCAAAATCCGCCGGACAAGCCGCAGCACTGTCCACCTGGGCTGGCGCTCGTGATGTTTCATGACGGCACTCAGATCACGCGGATGAAGCTCTACCTGTCGCCGCGTCCGCCCGGGTAGCCGAACTTTCTGCTTCCCGCAGCATCCTCGCTGCGAAGACGCGCATCCCGCAGCGTCGCGCGAAGAGGAAACGACATGCACGCGAGCCGAAATGAAGTGCCCGTCACGATGCAAGTGGGGCCGGCGTACAGCTGTGACGTCCAGTGGGGGGAGATGAATATGGCGTTCGAGGGCTTTCCCGCGGGCATGGATACGCGGCCGCTGTTCCGGGGCCTGCCTGGCGATCGTTGCCAGTGCCCTCACTGGGGCATGCTGCTGAAGGGCCGCATCAAGGTGCTGTACGAGGCTGACGAAGAAACCATCCACGCCGGCCAGGCCTACTATCTGCCGCCGGGCCACAACGTCGTGGTGGAGCAGGACTGCGAGCTCGTCGAGCTGAGCCCCAAGGGCGCATACGAGAAGACGTTGCAAGCCGTCGCCCGGAACTCTGCACAAGTTCGCGAGTAGACTCGGCGCGCGCGAGCGCCAGACCCGTGCCGCGCGCGCTCAGCGTGCCGTGGTTCGCGTCAGTCGACCGTATCCGACCTTGCAGCCAGCGCACGGCTCACATCCGTCCCGCTTGGCTGCTGGAATATCCGCAAGCCGAACTCCGGCAGGATGGCGTAGAGGTGGTCGAAAATATCGGCCTGGATTCCTTCGTACTCCGCCCAGGCGGTACTCGCCGAATAACAGTAGATTTCCAGGGGCAGCCCGGTGGGCCCAGGCTGACGTTGCCGCACCAGCCGGAACATCTCCGGGTGAATGCCCGGATGCGCCTCGATGTACGCCTGTACGTACGCGCGAAACGTTCCGATGTTGGTAACGCGTCGCGCGTTCACAGGGTCGGCGCCCTGGGCGATCAATTGCTCATTGTGCGCCTCGATCTCCGCTTCCTTGCGATCGAGGTAATCGCGAATCAGCACGAACCTGCGCAGCCGCTCGCGCTCGACCTCCGAGAGAAAGCGGACCGAGGCCTGATCGATGTGCAGGGATCTCTGAATCTGGCGGCCGCCGGACTCGAACATCCCGCGCCAGTTCTTGAAGCTGTCGCTGATCAGCCGCCAGGTCGGAATCGTCGTGATGGTCTTGTCCCAGTTCTGCACTTTGACCGTGTGCAGGGAAATGTCGGTGACGAAGCCATCCGCATTGAGCTGTGGCATCGCGATCCAATCGCCCACGCGCAGCATGTCGTGCGTCGAGAGCTGCACGCTGGCGACCAGGGATAGCAACGTATCCTTGAAGACCAGCATCAGGACCGCGGTCAGCGCACCGAGCCCGGAGAGCAACAGCAGCGGGTCCCGATTGAATAGGGCGGCGATCACCATGATTGCCGCGATCAGGAAAATGACGATCTTGACCAGTTGCAGGTAGCCCTTGATGGGGCGTGCACGCGCGCGCTCCGGGTTGCGCTGCTCGTAAATCTTGCCCACTGCGTTCAGCAGGTTGCCCAGGGCAAGCGAAATCGTCAGCACCGCGTAGGCGCTGGCAACGCTTCGGATGACCACGACGAGGCTTTCGGGCAGCCCCGAGACGAAGGAAATTCCGTAATAGACAACCAGGGCGGGAATGATGTGGGCAATTCGCGACGTGACGCCCGGACCGAGCAGCGCGTCGTCCCATTTCGACGGAGAAAGACGCACGGCTCGCCCGATCACACGCACCAGCAGCGTCCTGGTGAGGGTGTCGGCGAGGCCGACCACCAGCAGGAGGGCGGCGAGTTGCAAGCCCGTGATCAGTAGCGGGTAGTCTCGGAGCCAGGCGAAGCTTTCTGTAAGGTCCATCGCAAAATCAGTCGCACGTAATCAAATTGTTTTCGGTACGGCACAGCGTCCGAACTCAGAAGTATCGCATGGAGGTCTTGCGTTCGTCGCCTGGGCGCACAGCCTTGCAAGGTGAGCGCGTGTCGCTCATCCCGCTCACGCGGGCCGAACGTCCAAATGCGGCAAGCGCATTCAATACGAGCGCTCGCGCCTTCTAAGGTTGAGAGTCGAGGACGAGCACCCAATCGGCATCACCCGCTGCATTGGCGCCGCTAGGCCGTAGCACTTGCGATCCACCGGCCGGCAAGAGGCCCGAGGCGGCCTCATAGCTACCGCTCGTAGGGTCGTACCATCGCGCGCGAACGTTCGGTCCACTGAGCCGGGCCAGGTTAACGGTCAGATCGCGCACTTCCGGTGTGTAGATCAGCGCGAATGATCCATCGGACGCGACAGCAGCGGCCGCGCGAGTCGAATCCGAGCCCACGCCGTCCGTCAGAAAGGTCCCGTCGGTGTCCGGTTGCAGCGACCACCAGGCGATGGACCCGACGAGGCTTCGCAAGTGAGTCAGAGTTGCCGCGCCGGGGCTATCCAATGCGCTCTGCCAGCCGCTGCTAAAGCTCCAAATGGGATGGTTACCCATCACATGTCCAACGGCCCCCGACAGCGTGGCCTGATATGCCTGCGCGCGCACGACCTGGGCCGTCGCGCCTTCGCCTTCATAGAGTGCCTCGATGAGGAAAAACGGCATCGCCGAGCGCGAATATTCCTGGAAGGCGGCGGACACCACAGTGCTCTCGTTCGTGTAGATGTCGTTGACCGTCAACCATGAGGGGGGTGTCCCGAAGAATTGGAGCGCTGCCGTTCCACGACCCCCTTGGAAAGTCTGCAGCCAAGACGGGTCCACATCGCGAATGCCATTCGCCACCGCATTCACGAGGTCTGTTTCCGGCGGATCGTAATCGCCCCCCTCGATCCACAGCACGTTGCCATATGCTCTGAAGCGATTAGCCACGTACTGTCCGTAGCCGCGCAGTTTGGCGGCGCCGTTTCGGACCATTTCCTGGTACCACCCTTCATCGCCGCCGTTGAAGCCCATGAAGGCCGGTTGCAGCAGCACCAGGAAGCCGCGCTCACCCGCCTTGGAGATCACGTACTCCGCATTCGAAAAATACGCCTCGTTGGGTGTGGAGAAGTCACCGGGCGTCGTAAAGGGGCCGTCTCCATACGCATTGTTGGGCGGGTTATCGGCGAACTGGTGCTCGATGAGATTGACGAGGAGGGTGTTGAACCCTTTCTGTTGCCGATCTTCGAGGTACTGGTCGACCTGGTCCCGCGTCAGTTGAACCATGATGGACCACGCGGCATCGCCGTGGATGAAGAATGGCTGTCCCTGCGCGTCGAGGAGGTATCGCTTTCCGGCTTCGACGTGAAGCGGGAACACGGAGCTTGCGGTCGGAGTGTCGACGGAGACGGTTGCGCTGCCGTTGGCGGAACCGCCGATCCCCGTGCAGCTCAGCGTGAAAGTGGTCGTGGACATTAACGGTCCCGTCGATGCGCTGCCGCTCGTCGGCTTCGAGCCCGTCCAACCGCCGGACGCTGTGCAGCTGTCGGCGTGATCGGTGGTCCAGCTGATCGAAGACGCCTGGCCCGAAGTGACGGCGCTCGGAGAGGCACTCACGGTGATGACGGGAGGTGCGTTATTCGGGCTCGGCGGGCTGCCGCCACCGCCGCCGCCACCACTGCCGCCACCACCGCCAGCGCTGTTGCTGCCACCATCGTTGCCGCCGCCGCCGCCGCCTCCGCCGCCGCATGAGCAGAGCGCAAGCGCGCATAGGATGACGATCACGGCGCCGATAGTTCGCATTTGGGCATCTCGGCAGGCAGGTCCGAGCCGCCGCCGTATGATACGTGCACGCGCGGCACATCAGAACGGCAATTTCCGCGACCGAGCGGAACCCCAAACGTGACCAGCTCAAAGTTTGCTCGTGCGCCACAGGCGACATCAGGCACGCCACCGATGGCGTTCAGGTCGGCACCCGTTTTTTCCCAGAGTGGACTTCCGCTACTCAGGGCGAACTTCCGCTGGTGCTCCGGTTCTTCAAATCCCTTCTGCGCGCGCTCGCCACGTGAACGCTGCCTGATTCGCAGCGCCCCTCTTCGAACACCCGCCGCTTTTCTTGCCTGAACGCAGGTGGGTTACCGCTCGCCCTGCGTATTCCGTAGTAGCCGGCTCACAGGGGGCCGAATACACCCAAGAGGGGGCGAGTACATGCGCGCACGCGATCCACAGTCGTTCCGCGACCATCACGATTCATTCAATGCGACGGAGCGCCCGAACGCGCTCGTCGGGAGCGGCGTAAGGATTTTCGTTGCCGCGATGCTTGCGGCGTGCGCGAGCCAGGCCTTCGCCCAGGACGCGTCCCAGGCAAATGACACGTCCGCCACGACCGC
>JBDZVF010000363.1:0-6669 GCA_040255575.1 Pseudomonadota bacterium
GCTCCGCACGACCCGTGTCGACTGTGACTGGGTGTGGAGGCGATCATGAGAATGGCCATTTCGTTCCATGGAATCACCAGATCGAGCGCGCAGCAGCTGCGCGCAATGTTCAACCAGCAAGCAGCTCGCATAGGCCGACATCTGGGGTCTTTTCAGGAAGATCTCGTGCGCCTGGAGGGGCACGTAGAGAAGATCCGCAACCGTCGTCTTTATCGCGTTTCGCTGCGTCTCAAACTTCCGAGTGGCGTGCTCGCCGTGGGCGAGGAGGATCACGACCTGCGAGCGATCCTCTCCAAGGCGTTCGACGAGCTGGAGCGGCGAACCGAGAAGCACATGGCGCGCTTGCGCGGCCAGCACACCTGGAGGCGCGTTGCCGAGAGACTGGCCATGGCGGACTCGAGGCGCCCGGGGCGAGCAGATGAGTTCGGGCGCGCTCCCTCACCGTGAGGCGCGCAGTTGGCGGCAGTGTCAGATCGGTCAGGCTTCGGAGGTGTCCGGAGGAGACCATGCCCTCTTGAACCCGCGCACCACCTGACTATATTTGGCACTCGCGCACGCCGAGTGCTAGTGACGCGCGCGCTCGGCAGATCAGTCACTTAGGAGGGTTTTGTGAACATCCGTCCCCTACATGATCGGGTCATCGTCAAGCGTGAAGCGGAGGAGCGCAAATCGGCCGGCGGCATCGTGATCCCCGACACCGCGAGCGAAAAGCCCACCTTCGGCAAGATCGTCGCCGTCGGGCAGGGCAAGGTGCTCGAGAACGGTCAGGTCCGGGCGCCGGACGTGAAGGTGGGCGATCGCATCCTCTTCGGCAAATACAGCGGCACCGAGGTCAAGGTGAACAACGAAGAGCTCGTGGTCATGCGCGAGGAAGACGTCATGGCGGTGCTGGACCAGGAGTGACGCGCCCGTCGCCTTGCCCGATCCCATCCAACTGACGATTCCCTATCCACTCACCATTGCTATCGAGGACTAGTAAATGGCTGCCAAAGAAATCCGGTTCAGCGACGAAGCACGGCAACGCATGTTCACCGGAGTCAACATTCTCGCCAATGCCGTGAAAGCAACGCTCGGCCCCAAGGGCCGCCACGCCCTCATCGAAAAGAGCTTCGGCGCACCGACGATCACCAAGGACGGCGTCTCCGTCGCCAAGGAGATCGAGCTCAAGGACAAGCTGCAGAACATGGGTGCGCAGCTGGTGAAGGAGGTCGCCTCCAGCACCAACGACGAGGCGGGCGATGGCACCACCACCGCAACCGTGCTGGCCCAGGCGATCATTCGCGAAGGCCTCAAGGCGCTCTCCGTCGGCGCGAATCCGATGGATCTGAAGCGCGGCATCGACAAGGCGACGGCGGTCGCGGTCGAGGAACTGCGGCGCATCTCCAAACCCTGCAACGACTCGAAGGCAATCACGCAGGTGGGCACCATTTCCGCCAACGCCGATGAAGCCATCGGCCGCACGATCGCGGAGGCGATGGAGAAGGTGGGCAACGACGGCGTGATCACCGTCGAGGAGGGCTCCGGCCTCGAGAACGAGCTCGAAATCGTCGAGGGCATGCAGTTCGACCGCGGCTATCTCTCGCCCTATTTCATCAACAACGTGCAAGGGCAGAGCGCCGAGCTCGAGAAGCCCTACATTCTCCTGGTCGACAAGAAGATCTCGAACATCCGGGAGCTGCTGCCGCTGCTCGAAGCCGTGGCCAAGACGGGTCGCCCGCTGCTGGTGGTGGCCGAGGATGTCGAGGGCGAGGCGCTCGCCACGCTCGTGGTCAACACCCTGCGCGGCATTCTCAAGGTCGCCGCGGTGAAGGCGCCCGGCTTTGGCGACCGGCGCAAGGCCATGCTCCAGGACATCGCCATTCTCACGGGCGGCACGGTCATTTCCGAGGAGCTGGGCCAGACCCTCGAGAAGGCCACGCTCGAAGCGCTCGGCGAAGCGAAGAAAGTGGTCGTGGAGAAGGAGAACACCACGATCATCGATGGCAATGGCAAGCCCGACGCCATCAAGGCGCGCATTGCGAGCATCCGTCAGCAAATCGAGGAGTCCACCTCCGACTACGACAAGGAGAAGTTGCAGGAGCGTGTCGCCAAACTCTCCGGCGGTGTGGCGCTCGTGAAGGTCGGCGCCGCGACCGAGATCGAAATGAAGGAGAAGAAGGCACGCGTGGAAGACGCTCTGCATGCCACGCGGGCGGCGATCGAGGAGGGCGTCGTGCCGGGCGGTGGCGTGGCGTTGATCCGCACGCTGAAGGAAATCGAGAAGTTGACCGGCGCGAACGAGGATCAGAACTACGGCATCAAGATCCTCGCGCGGGCGATCGAGGAGCCGCTGCGCCAGATCGTCACCAACGCCGGAGAGGACGCCGCCGTGGTGATCAATCGAGTCAAGGAAGAGAAGGGCGACTTCGGCTACAACGCCGCCACCGGCGAGTACGGCCAGCTGATCGAGATGGGGATTCTCGATCCGACGAAGGTCGCGCGGCTGGCTCTGCAGAATGCGGCATCCGTTGCCGGCTTGTTCCTGACCACGGAAGCCACCATCGCGGAAGCCGCGAAGGAGAAGACTCACTCCCACGCATCACCAGAAGAACTGGAGATGTGAAGTCCCGGCCGTGGCGGGCCTCGTGCCCGCCACGGTGCTCGCCAAAGCGCGTGCCGATCAGCAGGGCGCTCGGTCAGATCACTCCCATGAGCGTCAGATACGGCTCTCGCCGTACACCAGCGGTTCCTTTCGCGATGCCCTGGGTGGCGGCACGGCGCTGCCGGCTTGCGGAGACACCGGAAATATCGCGTTGATCTGCCCGGTGCCGGAACTGCCGAAGTAGGGGCTGACCACCTCTACCCGCTGGTCGTACTCCGACCATCCCAGCGCGCCGAGCAACATCGCGGTGTCATGCATGAAGCCTTCGCCGTGGCCCTTTGCTGCGTACTCTGGAAGCATTTCGCAGAACGTCTGCCACTCGCCGTTCTCCCACATTTCCACGACCCGCCGGTCGGTCTCCTCGAGGAACGGGCTCCACACCTTGTTCGAGAAATCGGGCGCCTGCCCGTTCTGCGCGAACCGGTGGGAGAGGGAGCCGCTGGCGAAGAACGCCACTGTGCCGTCGTAGTCCTTTTCCACGGCGCGTCTCATCGCCCAGCCCAGGCGCGCACTGTCAGAAAGATAGTGAACCGTGCAAAGGGCCGAGACGGAGACAACTTTGAAGTGCAGATCCTTGTTCATGTAACGCATCGGTACGAGCGTGCCGTACTCGGGATGCAAGGTGGTGTTGTCGTGGGCAAGGGTGTCTACGCCTTGCGCGCGGCATTCCGCCGCGAGCAGCCGCCCCAGTTCCGGGTTGCCGTGCACTTCGTAAGGGAGGTTGCTGATGAAGTGCGGCAACTCGTTGCTGGTGTACACACCCTTGTAGTACGGCGCGCAATTGATGTGATACCCGGAGTTCACCAGCCAATGCGTATCGAAGATCACGAGCGTGTCGACCCCGAGCTCGCGGCAGCGCCGCCCGATCTCGATGTGACCCTCGATGGCGGCGGTGCGCGAGCCTTTCGCGGGGCCGTCGAGCTCGGAGAGATACATTGAAGGCACATGTGTGATCTTGGCGGCCAGCGCGACTTTACCCATGAGTTTCTCCAGTAGAACGCGCGCTCGGCGCCTAGTACGCACCCTTTCCGGGGGTGGCTCGATCGGTAGCGTCCTTGCGCATCCCCGCGGCATCGCCCTCTGCCTGCACGTCAGCGGTGTAGTTGTTGAGAATCTCGCGAGCCGATGCGGCGAGTGCCAGTGTGTCCACACCCAGCGCAATGAACTGTGCGCCTTTTTCTTCGTATCGCTTCGCCAGCGCACGATTCGTTGCGAGAATGCCCGGCGCCTTGCCCGCCGCCCGGATGCGCACGAGCGCATCATCGATGGCGCTCACCACCTCAGGGTGCGAGGGGGCGCCGAGATGCCCCATGGAGGCGGCGAGATCCGCCGGCCCCACGAATACCCCGTCGATGCCATCGATCGCCAGGATCTCATCGAGGCTCTGCAAGCCGCGCACGGACTCGATCTGGATCAGCACACACAGCTCGCGCTCGACGTCGGCGAAGTAGTTGTCCACCAGATTCCAGCGCGCCGCGCGGGCGAGCGCAGTCCCGACGCCGCGCACTCCATTCGGCGGGTAGCGAGTCGCAGCGACGATGTCCCGCGCCTGCTGAGCAGTCTCCACCATCGGCACGAGAATGGTCTGCGCTCCGATGTCCAGCACCTGCTTGATGAGCGCGGTATCCGTCTGCACCAGGCGCACAACTGGATGGCCAGGCGTATCGCCGATGGCCAGAAGTTGCGTGTAGAGACGCGCGAGGTCGTTCGGCGCGTGCTCACCGTCGATCAGCAGCCAATCGTATCCACACAGCCCGCACAACTCGGCGGATACCGGGCTGCACAGGCCGAGCCAGAACCCGTACTGCGAGCGGCCTTCCTTCAATGCCTGCTTGAAGCGGTTGTGCGGGTTCTTCACGTTCCAGCCTCCCGGCAGCTCAGACGAACCAACATTCGATGACGCCCAGCTTGCCGTAGTCCGCCCGCACGAAGTCACCGGCCTTTACCGGTACGGGCGCGGTGAACGATCCCGAGAGAATGATCTGGCCCGGTTCCAGCGCGACGCCGTGAGGCGCGAAGCGCTTGGCGACCCAGCAGATGCCATTTGCCGGGTGGTCCAGAACCGCGGCTGCGACGCCTGTTTCCTCGACGATGCCGTTCTTGTAGAGAATGCCGGCACTCCAGCGCAGATCGATTTCGTTCGGTCTGAATCGCTGCTCGCCCACGATGATGGCGCCGTTGCCGGCGTTGTCCGCGATCGTGTCCATCACGGTGCGGGTGTAGCCGGTTTTCGGATCGACGCGGAAGCTGCGCGCGGCGATGAGCTCCAGCGACGGCACGATGTAGTCGGTCGCATCGAGCACCTGATCCACTGTCAAGGCATCGCCGGATAGCGTCTTCTTCAACACGAAGGCGAGCTCCACCTCGATGCGCGGATCGGTGAAGCGCCCGGCCGGGATCGTCGAGCGGTTCTCGAATCGCATCGATTGCAGCAACACGCCGAAGTCCGGCGTGTCGATCTTCATCGCCCGTTGCATTGCGCGCGAAGTGAGGCCGATCTTGTAGCCGATGACGCGGTCGCCCGAGGCGATCTTCCGCGCCACCCACGCGGACTGGATCGCATACGCATCCTCCATGTCCATGCGCGGGAAGGACTGCGTGAGCGGCGCGATCTGGCGCCGTGCGGTCTCGGCCTCGAAGAGATCGTCGGCCGCTGCGCGAATCTGGCTGGCGTTGAGCGTGGTCACGGGCGCATGTTCAGGGAATTTCCCTTTGAGCGACGCGGCTGAGAAATTTCCACTGGCCGTCCTCGCGAATGAAGGCGTCTTCGTAGCGCCCGCTGACGCGCGTGAAGGGCTCGGATTTGTCGGTTCGCGTGAGCACCGTCCACCGTGAATAGCCGGTGCCCCGATCTCCATCGACCTCGACCTTGAAATTGCTGAGGAGATGCAGGTTCGTCACGTTCTGCGGATCGTACTTACGCTGCGCGAAGTTCTTCTCCATCGCGGCCCGGATGTTCTCCGGGCCCTTGATCGTGGTGTAGTCGCTGAGGAGACCGCTCCACTCACCGTTCCTGGAGAAGAGCTGCGAATAGCTCGCGAAGTCTCCCCGATCCAGCAGTTGCCCATACTGAGTCATCAGATCCCGGATCTGCTTCTCGTCTTCCAGCGCTCTCACGCGCTCCTGCAAGGCCGAAATTTCGTCTGCGGGCGGACTTCCGCTACACCCTGCAAGCAGGCTGAGCGACAGGGCCAGTGCAATGCCGGTGATGCCGTACTTCGTGCTCATGGTCACAACGCCGCCGAGCGCCAGCCGCCCTGGTGATACTCGTTACGGGCAACAGCGGAGTAGGGTGCCGGGCTCACGATCGCGCGCACTTCGAGCTGCTTGTGCCGCTCGACGGTGGCCTTGCGGCTGCCACCGCCGGGTTCGCCCCAGACGACTTTCACTTCCGTTCCGATTTCGATGCGCGGGTCGAGCGTCGCCAGCGACAGCGCGGTCCGCTCGTTCTCGCTGTAGCCGGTCCACATCGAGAACCCGACGTGGGCGCCGTTGCGATCGCGCACGGCATCGAAGTTGTAATAACCGTAGTTTGCGAGGGGCAGGTCAAAGTACTTGTAGCCGCCGTCCTTGTTCAGCATCGAGGTGAAGATCTTCGCGAGATCCTCGGTGTTCCAGGCAAGGGTCGCCTTCTTGCGCTGGGTCTTCACGTCCATCTTCTCGAGCGCGGAGCGGCCGATGAAGTCGTGGTCGTACTTGATGAATCCGCCGTAGCCGAGCTCCCAGGGCGTGAGGTAGTAATCCTCGACGTTCGCGGAGACGAAGCTGCCTGCAATCGCGTTCTGCGCTTCGACGCTGGTCGCCGGCAGCCATTCGCGATACTTGCGCAGGCTCTCGCCGGTGTAGATGGCGGGGAGCGGGTCCGGAATCCACCCCGACTCCAGGGTGTTGGTGGGATACGCGCGGCCGCCACAGGGGCGCAGCCCGAACTCTTCGCCGGCCGCCACGATCGCATCGCGCACTTTCGGATACGACTCGTAGTCGCCCCAGAGCTCGAGCCCCGGCACGCCGGACATGCCATGCCGCAG
>JBDZVF010000364.1:0-6644 GCA_040255575.1 Pseudomonadota bacterium
CGCTCGCGCGCGCCCTGGGCGCTACGGTGGTCCGCATTACTGTTCGCCGCTTCCCCGATGGCGAGAGCTACGTGCGAGTGAGGTCACCGGTGCGCGGTCGCGAGGTCATCGTGGTCTGCACGCTCGACCGGCCCGATGACAAGGTACTCCCGCTGCTCTTCCTCGCTGCCACCGCGCGCGACATCGGAGCTAGCCGGGTCGGGCTCGTCGCGCCGTACCTCGCCTACATGCGCCAGGACCACCAGTTCCGCGAGGGCGAGGGCGTCACGTCGCAATACTTCGCGCGCCTCCTCTCCGACGCGGTCGATTGGCTCGTGACGGTGGACCCGCACCTGCACCGCCGCCGCTCGCTTCAGGAGATCTACACGGCTCCAACTGCGGTCGTGCACGCGGCGCCATTCATCTCGTCATGGATCCGGGCGCATGTGGAGCGTCCGCTCCTCATCGGTCCCGACAGCGAGAGCGCTCAGTGGGTGCAGGCCGTGGCCGATGCCGCAGGCGCACCAGCTGTGGTGTTGGAGAAGACGCGCCGTGGAGATCGCGATGTCGAGGTCTCGGTGCCCGGCCTCGAGCGGTGGCGGACGCACACGCCGGTGCTGGTCGACGACATCATCTCGACCGCGCGCACGATGATCGAGACGACACATCACCTCATGCGCGCTGGTCTCGCGGCACCGATCTGTGCCGGTGTTCACGCCATCTTCGCCGACAGCGCTTACAGCGACCTGCTGGGTGCCGGGGCCGCGCGGGTCGTCACCTGCAACACCATCCGGCACCCATCGAACGCGATCGACCTCACCGGCGCGCTCGCCGATCAGGTGCGGCGCACCCTGAGCATCGGCGACGTGAGGCCGGCGTCGTCCGACACGCGCTCCGCCACTTCGCCAGCGCACCCGGGATCGCGCTCGTGAATCCGGTAACGCCCTACGCGTAATGCCCTACGCGCGTCCCGGCCATTCCACGATCCGTCGCACGCGCGGCCGCGGTCCAGATCTCGCACCGGCATCCGACAGGAGGTGACAGCATGGAATTCCCGACGAGTCCTTTCTATCGATGGCTCGACCATGCACGCATCCGGCGCCTCGTGCACGAAATCGGCGCGCTGCCGCCGGGCGAGCGGCTGGTGCTACTCAAGGGACTGGTGCCGGGGCTGGTCGATACCATTGGCCTCGAGGAAACAGAGGCGTTCCTTGGCGAGCTCGCGACCAAAGCGCGACGCTACGGCGAGGCGGAGAGCCACCCGGGTGAAGGACGCCTTCGGCGCGAGACACCCGGCGAACAACTCGGCGGCCCCACGCCAGACGGCCACCACCACGCGGGGGAGGCGCGCGATCCCGACCGCCCGGGGGGACGCGCCGCCGAACGGGTACGGGAGGCCGCGATAAGGCTGCGAGACGTCGATGCCGCCGCCGCTCGCTGCTACTGCGCAGAGGCGGAGGCACTCACCGAGACTTACATCGCTGCCGGCATACTGCCCGGTGAGGCGGCGTTCGCTGCGTGGGAGACGCTCGCGCGCCTTCGCGGCCTGGTCTCCGCGGCTCCCGCGCCGAAGTCGCCCGGAACTTAACGGGCGCGGTGTGCAAGTTTTTCAACTTGCAACAAGCTGACTGAAGGCCAGTGAGCCGAGGCCATGTTGCTGGCAGAGCAACATGGCCATCGTGTGACTGAGGACTTTCCGGAGCCACCTCGAGGAGAGATGCCAGAGGTCTCTCGCCCAGGTGCGCTTGCTGCTGTATCGCTCCACGAGTTGAGCGAGCACCGTCTCGATTCTCCGACGCTTCTGCACCAGCCAATGAGGCCAAGGCGTTTTCTCGTACTTGGCCGTCTGGAAAGGAGCGATCAGGGATACCCCGTGCCGCAGCAGGTCTCCTCGCAGGTTTGGACTCCAGTAGCCTCGATCTCCGAGCGCGAAGCCGTGGGTTGCTTCGAGCAGCAGCGGTGCTACGGCGAGATCGCTCGTATTAGCAGGTGCGAGATCGAAGGCGGTGATCACACCCGGCCAGGCTACCTTGAGGTGAGCCCGGAGGCCGAACATGGTGCCTGGTATGGTGGCGTCCTTCCCGTAGCTCGCTACACCGGGGAAGAGGCGGCAGCGATGCGCGCGTGCGAAACGGCAGACCGGCACCGGGAGTGAATCGAGAATCGATAGCCCAGGGTCGTGACGGACGCCCTCGAGAAGCTGTTGCCAGATGGCTTCCTTCACCTTCCAGAGATTCGCTGCCTGGCGCAGGAAGGTCGTGCGATGCACGGTTCGTAGGCGGGGGAAAAGCTCTGGCCAGTGACGCCGGAAGTAGCTGTAGATGGCGGAGTCGGTCTCCATGCCGAGGTACTCACCGGCGATCTCCATGGCGATCACTTCGCTGTCGCACAGTCGTGGGGCTGGTCCCCTCTGGCGCAGGCGCGCTCCGTGCAACACGTTCTTCACGGCGTCGTCGCTCGTGCAGTAGACCGCGACGAGGAAGGTCTCGAGGTCCATGGTAGGCTCCGGTTGCAGTTGGGCCGTCTTGGTCGACAACTCAGCGCAACAGGATCCCTGCCATGGACCTCGAACTCATCTACAGAGAAAACTTGCACACGGGGTTAACGGGACGTCGGACTCGTAACCCCTGGCGCGCAGGGGTCGCGGTCCGCACGGACCCGCCGACGTCATCTCACCGCGCGTGCAGCATGAGTTCAGCGCGTGGCGGCACATTGGCGATTATTGAGCCGGTCGCGGCGCGGCTGGCAACCTCAACCCCGGAGGACGAAGATGAAAAGGCGTTTGATCCCGATCGCCGTAGCGATTCTGACCGGCTCACCCTTCGTGGCGGCAGCCCAGCAACAGGCCCGCCCGATGCGCATGCAGAACCAGTCGTCGATGGCCTGCCCAATGGGGATGCACGGCATGATGATGGGAATGATGGGAATGATGGGAAACGACATGATGCGCTCCGAGCAGGGCCAGGGACACGCAATGATGCGCGGCCAGCGGGGCAACCGGACGGACGGAATGATGGACGACTCGTCCATGATGGCGCATATGAAATCGCGACTCGGGCTCAGCGATGAGCAGGTGAAGAAGCTGCGTACTATTCGGCAGCGCACCTGTGCCGCTGCGCAACCGCACATGAGGCTGGCAATGCAGGCGCATCATGCAGCGATGCAGGCCCTGCAGGGCGACAACCCCGACATGGCTGCCTACAAGGGTCAGCTCGATCAGGCCGCGAGGCACATGGTGGAAGCGCAGTTGGAGATGGCGAAGGGGATGGTCGAGTTCCGCAACTCGCTCACGACAGAGCAGCGCCGGAAGTTCGACCAGATGCACCAGCAGTTGATGCGGGGCGGGATGGGCTCCGACACCATGCCGGACAGCGCGTCGAAGCATTATGAGCACCACCCGGACAGCACCGGTGCCTGAAACTACTTTCCTCAGTACTCGTGGGGGCGAGCCGGGCACTCCGGTTCGCCCCGGGTGCCGACGCGAAGCCCGATGTCGGTGAAAGTGCATCGTTGCATCCAACTACTCCTCGGGGCCGCTCGCTCCATTCCACTTCTCTCTCCCCTGGCAACAGCGTCTGACACCGACTGCGGGTCCTCGCCAAGCGGTCCGGACCTTGCTCTGGCCCCCGTCGTCCGGGCATGCGGAGGCGGACTCACTCAGCAAGAGGCGGGGAAATGGCCATGGAGCAGCACGACGAGAAAATGTCGATGGGCTGGGGACGATTCGCGGCGATGATCGCGACGTCCACGTTCATCATGTTCTTTCTGATGTACCAGCTCATCTACTCGCTCGATCACGCCACCTTCAGCGTGAACCGTCTGCTCTCCGCCTTCATCATGGGAGCAGTGATGGCTGCCGCGATGCTCAGTTTCATGTGGAAGATGTACCGGGGCCACGGCCTCAAGATCGCCGTGCTCGCGGGTGCCATCGTGGTTGCCGCGGTCCTTCTTTACGTCAACCGCAGCCAGGCGCTCATCGGGGACGTGGCATTCATGAAGGCAATGATCCCGCACCATTCCATCGCGATCAACAACGCCGAGAAGTCGCAGATCAGCGACCCGCGAGTCCGGAAGCTGGCAGACGAGATCATCTCCAGCCAGGTCCGCGAGATTCGCGAGATGAAGCTCCTGATTGACGACATCAATGAGCACGGCCAGCGGGGCGCGGCTCCCCTCCCCGCCCGGCCAGCGATAGTCACGCCCGACATGCTGCCGAAGATCCGCGAGGCGGTCCAGTAACGCCGTCGAACAGCCGTATCAGAACGGACCGGTCGTGATCGCGCTCGCCGCAATACCGGCACGGAGCTCGTAGTTCGATGCGACATCGGCGGCGCACCACGCGGGGCCCGGCCTGCGACACCATGCCGTACTCCTCGAATGCGGCCGACCTCACCGACGCGCTCGCCGATCACGTGCGGCGCATCCTGCGTGCGGTGGACGCGAGTTTGGCGTCGCCCGTACTTGGCTCACCCGTCCCGCCCTGACGGCTCGCCAGCGGCCGCGCCACCAGCGCTCCCCCAGCAGCGCGGCCGCCGCGCCGCCTCTTCGGGATTGACTGTGCATTGGCTCGGAATGAGATGTCGCCTCTTCCGACCTCGTTACAGCCGAGTCGAGCAGCGGACCATCACGGCGGTTCTAGCCGACGCGACAATTCAGCCCAACCTCTCCGTTTCTTCGCCTAGGAAGTGGTAGCCATGCTAGGATTCTAGAGGAGGCCCACGCTGGTCGGCGAGGCCGTCCCTACGGCTCGCGCGCATCCGCCGGTTGCTGTCGAACAGAATGGCCGCCGGAGTGCCGACGTGCGTCTGGGCAGATTATCTGCGTAACGCACACTCCCAATTTCGTTGCTATGCGTACATCGGTGTGCCGCATGGAGTCCAGTTTCGGCGCATGGGACTCAGGATGACGGCTGAATGCGAGCGACCCGAGGACCTTCCCTTGCCTTACGGACAGCGACGGCGGGTGGACACTCTACACTCTGCAGAAAATCCTTGTATCATCACGTTTGCAACAAGCTCTGGCGGCTGGCGCCGCTGATCCCGTTCGTCGCCGGAGCATGCGGCCCGGGGCACGATGGCCGGAAGGTACGCAGGGCCGACACAGCCGCGATGCGACCAGCCAGCGCGAATTCAGCCAATTCACTGGCGGCCGCGGCGCCTGGAAGTAACTTGGCGAACGCATTACCGGACGTTGACCACGCGTTTCTCCGCGCGATGAGCGACAAGGAATGGGGCCTCATACTCCTCGCTCACGAGAGCCTAGAGCGCGACGCCGGGGGAGCCGTCTACGACGAAGCGGTTGTGCTGGACCGGTCGCACGGTCAGGACATCGACAGCCTCTACACCGCGCTTCGCCGTGTCTTTCACGACAACTATGCCGGCAAGCTCACGCCCGCAGACAGTACCGTGATCGACTCGCTTGCTAAGCGCGGCCGCACTGCTTACGATAGCGCGCTCCGGCAGGCCGCGATCACACTGCTCCGGCAAAGCATCGTACTGACCGATCGCTACCTTCCCACAAGCCACAGGGAAGAAGTGAGGTCATTGGCGGAACGCCTGGAAGCGATGCATCAGCGCGAGATCAATGCCCTCCAGGAGCACCGACGTCTTCCTCGAGAGTCGGGAAGGCGAGAGTCGGAAAACTAGAGGTCACTGCGCCAACGCAACACTCCTACAGCTTTCTTAGGGCAACGCGAAATTAGTGCGGGGGTGCGGCATTACCATGCGAGGCGGGGGCGTTTCTGATCTGCTCGAGAGCTGTCTCCACGGCCGCCCGCACCGTCGGATCCGCATCTTCGAGCGCAGAACGTAGCATGGGAGTAATCTCACCTGCATCCCCTCCAATCCGCCCGAGAGCGAAAGCAGCGGCCCGACGGACAGCTGGCTCGTGGTCTCCGAGGCGGAGTGCCAGCTCCGGTACTGCTGGGGCTGCTGCCGGCCCGAGATCGGCAAGAGCGTAGGCCGCCGCGGCGCGAACGCTGAAAGCGGAATCTCCGAGCGCATCACGAAACGCGGGGACCGCGATCTCCGCTCCGGGCCGTATCTTGAGCAGCGCCTGCACGGCGTTGAGACGCACGTAGTCGGCCGGATCGTGGACCAGCGGCAGAATAGAAGGCGCACTAGGCACGGCAGCGGAATCGATCTGGCCGAGCGCTTGCACCGCGTTCGCGCGCAGTGACGCGGACGGATCTTTGAGCGCAGCGGTCAATGCGGGGACCGCGTCACGGGCCACGGAGCCAAAGCTCCCCAGGATGAGTGCAGCCTGCGCACGTACCTCCGCGTGCGCCGTGTCCTCCAGTGCCGCAATCACACCCGGTACAGCCCCCTTCACACGCACGCCATCCAAGGCGAGCGCATAGGCGGCCGCTAAACGCACCTGATCGACCGAATCAGCGAGGGCGCCAACCAGGGCGTTGGTGACTGTAGGCGATCGTGGGTGGATCGCCAGAATCTTGCCCAGCGTTATCGCCGCCTCTGTGCGATCCGCCGGGTTCGAGCTGCCGAGCCTCGAGATCCACTCGGTGCTCGACCTGCCAGCATAACTCGGGTCGCTCTCGCAGCCCACGAGTATGACAGCCGCGCATAGCGAAGCGAGGATGCAGCGGACACGTCCAGCACCCATCCATCGTCCGCGTGATCGCGACCGCCGGCTCGGGCATAGACACG
>JBDZVF010000010.1:0-34303 GCA_040255575.1 Pseudomonadota bacterium
CGCCTGGACGCGTGGGCAATCCGTTCGTGTTCGAGTTCTCGTCGTTCCCGAACATCGGCGGCTCCTATTCGGTGAAGGAAGCGTTTGCTGAATCGCTGCTGCCGCTGGTCGCGAACGCGCCTGGGATCGAGCAGCTCAACCTCAGTCTTGCCGCTCGATTCGCGGACTACTCCGGCAGCGGCGGCGTCTGGGCGTGGAAGGGCGGGCTCGACTGGCAGATCGTGGATTCGCTTCGCCTGCGCGGCACGGTATCGCGCGACACGCGCGCCGCGAATCTCGCCGAACGCTTCGATTCGCAGGGCGGCGGCGTGGTGGTTCGGGACCCGGTGTTCAACAACACCAACTATGAGCTGAGCCAGTTCTCCAACGGCAATCCGAACGTGGATCCGGAGCGCGCGACCACGGTGACCATCGGCGCGGTCTTCCAGCCCTCGTTCGTGCCCGGTCTGCAGCTCGCGCTCGACTGGTATTCCATCGAGAACAAGGACGCCATCGATCAGCTCGGCTCCCAGGCGATCGTGGACAACTGCTTTGCAGGCTCCACCGCGTTCTGCTCGCTGATCACGCGCGACGCGACGACGAACGAGCTCGTCTTCGTGCAGAACACCTATCTGAACGTGGAGAAGGAGAAGGTCTCCGGTATCGATGCCGAAGCCGCGTACGTTCGGGATGTGAGCTGGTTCGGCGGCGGTCCGGAGCAGTTCTCGCTGCGGCTGATCGCGAGCTACCTGGAGGAGAACTCCATTGGCCAGAACACCGGCAATGCGGCCGGCTCAGGCACCGGCGGGCTCGGTTCGATCAACTACGCCGGTCAGGTCGGCAACGGCTTCAGCCTGCCGCGGTTCCAGTCGATCGGCCGGCTGACCTACTCGAACGGCCCGGTGCGGGCGATTGTCGAAGAGCGCTTCATCGGGCGAGGCAAGATCGATCATGCGTACCGCTCGGGTGTGGACATCGATGACAACACGGTCGCTTCCGCGGCGTACACGGATATCGATCTGTCGTATACGCGGGATCTGCAGCAAACGGGCGCTCTCACGGTCTATGGCCACATCTCGAATGCGTTCGATCGCGCTCCGCCGGTCAATCCCTCCTTTTCGGACTTCAGCGGCGCCACGCAGTACAACCAGACGGTCTACGATATTCTTGGCCGGCGCTTCACTCTGGGCGTGAGGATGCGGTTCTGATCATGAAAATCACGACATACGCGGCCGCATTGGCCCTGTTCGCGACCCTCGGCATGCCGGCGCTTCATGCGCAGGAGAAGAAGATCGAGGCCGATGTCACGTACCTGATGGATCGGCAGCAGATCGCCGACACGCTCCAGAGGTACATCCGGGGCATCGACCGGCACGACAAGGCGCTCGCGCGCAGCGCGTTCTGGCCCGACGCCCGGATCAACATGGGCAGCACGCCGCAACGGCTCGACGAGTACGTGAATCACGAAGAAGGCGTGCTGGCGACGTACCTGTCTCACCAGCATCACATCACGGGGCAGACCGTCGAGATAAAAGGCAATACGGCGCACGTGGAGAGCTATGTTCTCTTTCTCGCCTTGCCTCACAATGTGGCGGAAAAGACGGAAGTCGGCAGTGGCCGGTACATCGAGCGCTGGGAGAAGCGCCAGGGCGAGTGGAAGATTCTGGTGCGGGAGTACGTTCACGATCTCACCGTTCATGCGGAAACGGTGGACTACTGCGCCACACGGCCGTGCCTGGGGAGATGGGATCGCGAGGATCTCTCCTACGTGCGTCCGCTCGAGCCGCTGACGGTCGAGCAACGGCGCGCCCGCGCGGAAGCCAACAAGAAAGCGCGCGAGACTGACAAGCGCTGAGGCGAACCGCGGGTCTAGGGCGAGACTGCGAGTCGAGACGAAGCTGCGGGTCGAGACAGCGGCGAGTCGAGACAACGGCGAGTCGAGGCGAAACTGCGAGTTGAGGCGAGTTGAGCGTTGAACCGAGGTTGAGCGTTGAGCCGACGCCGCGCTTCATCGCCAGTGCGAGTGGATGATCATTGCGAGTGGATAGGGGGGTTGCAAGGTGAGTCTTCGCGAAATAATCGGACGCATCGGTTTCACGGCATTGCTCGTTGCCCCAGCCGGCGCGTTCGCCCAGGGCACCGTGGCGTTGTCCTACACGCCAGACCAGGCCACAGCGGGCAAGGCCGCCTATGCCGCTCACTGCGCAATGTGTCACGGCGCGCAGCTGAGCAACGGCCCCGTCAACGCGCCGCTCAAGGGCCCGGCCTTCATGAAGAAATACGGCGGCCATAGCGCCGCGGAGCTCTTCAACGTCACGGTGAGGACGATGCCATCCTCGAGCCCCGGCGCGCTCGACCCGCAAACCTATGCCGCGCTCATCGCCTTCATCCTGCAGGAGAACGCCATCGTCGCAGGCGAGAGCCCCTTGCCATCCGATCCGCGTCAGCTTGCGAAGATGAACGTCCCGGAAACGGGCTTCAGCTTCATGGCCTATTCGCCGTACACGGCGATGGAGGAGGCTGCTTCGCTGCCGAGTCCACTGGATCACTTCAAGCCGGTGGCGGATTCGGACCTGGCGAGCCCGCCGCCGGGCGATTGGCTCACCTGGCGACGGGGCTGGAACGGGCACGGCTTCAGCCCGCTGAAGCAGATCACGTCTGCCAACATTTCCCGTTTGCGAATGGCGTGGAGCTGGACGCTGCCCGCCGGCTCGACCGAAAACGTGCCGCTCGTGCGGGACGGAACGCTGTTCATGCAGGGTTACGGCGACAGTGTTCAGGCGCTGAATGCGAGCACTGGCGATCTTCTGTGGGAATACAACCACGTGCTCGAGCCCGGCGTGGCCCCGTTTCACAAACGAGGCATCGCGCTCGGGGGCGATCTGCTTTACATCGCCACATCGGATATTCACCTCGTTGCTCTTGATGCGCGCACCGGCAAGGTCGTGTGGGATACGAAGCTCGGGGATCCCCAAACGCGCGAAGGTATCAACGGCGGGCCGTTGGTGGCGGCGGGTCGGGTGATGGTGGGCACCACCGCGACGGGCGTGGGCGCGAAGCCGGGTGGTCCGCAGCTCGTCGGGCTGGATGCGAAGACGGGGAAGGAGCTCTGGCGTATCGGGACCATCGCCAAACCGGGCGAGCCCGGCGGAGACAGCTGGAACGGTGTTCCCTTCGAGTCCCGGTCCGGGGCTTCGCTCTGGACTCCTGGGAGCTACGACCCGCAGACCGGGCTGGCCTATTTCGGTACAGGCAACACGTATGACACCGGGCCGCTCCTGAAGCCGAAGAAGGGTGGCAAGGTGAGCAACGAGGCGCTCTACACGAACTCCACACTCGCGGTCGATCCGGAAACGGGCCGGCTCGTGTGGTACTTCCAGCATTTTCCCAACGACCAGTGGGATCTCGACTGGGCCTTCGAGCGCCAGATCGTCGATCTCGAGGTCGAGGGCAAACTCCGCCGGGTGCTGATCACCGCGGGGAAAATAGGCATTTACGATGCGCTCGATGCGCGCACCGGTGAGTTCCTCTTCTCGATCGATATGGGCCTGCAGAACATCGTGACCTCGATCGATCCTCATACCGGGCGCAAGCACGTGAACACGAAGCTGTATCCGGGAGATGGCAAGATCAAGATGGTCTGCCCCCATGGGGCCGGCGCGAAGAATTATCTGCCCGCCTCCTGGAGTCAGCAGTCCGGCGTGCTCGTGATGCCGCTCAACGAAGCGTGCATGGACGTGTATCCCGTTCCGGGCGGTGGCGCGGTCAGCGCGCTGTCTTCCGGTGTGAACTGGGGCATCCGGCCGCGGCCCGGCAGCGATCGGAACTACGGCCGGCTTGCGGCGCTGGATCTCACGACGCGCAAGCCCATCTGGACGACGCGCCAGCGCGCACCGCTCACCTCAGGCGTCCTGACGACCGCTGGCGGGCTCACTTTCGTCGGGGGCTTCGATCGCGAGTTCCGGGCTTTCGACAGCAGCAACGGCAAAGAGCTCTGGCACGCGCGCTTGAATGACGTGTCGAGCTCCAGCCCGATCTCGTTCGCTGTGGACGGCGTGCAGTACATCGCGCTTGCGGTGGGCGAGGGCGGCTTCCACGCGCGCAGCTTTGCGCCTCTCGTGCCGGAGCTGCAAAGCCCGGCCAACCGCGGAGCCACGATGTGGGTCTTCACGCTGCAGTAGCCGCCACTCACCGGACCTGGGCCTCCGAGGTGCCCGTTCTTCTGCGAAATTGCTCTATATACCGAAGGGGCCAAGATGACGGTGATGCGAATGGGATGGCGCGGACGGGTGCGAGTGATGGCTTTGTCTATATTCGCTGCTTTGCTGGTGCAGGGCGTGAGCCACGCTGACACAGTGATGATCACGGGCGCGAACTCGGGGCTCGGGCTCGAGCTCGCCCGCCAGTACGCGAAGGCGGGTTGGACGGTTATCGCCGTTCATCGGCGTGACAGCACGCCGCAGGTGCTGGCGGACCTCAGCAAGCAGTACCCGGCCGTGCGGGCCGAGCGCATGGATGTGGCCGACGAGGCGCAGGTGCGTGCGCTCGCGCGCAAGCTGAAGAACGTGCCGATCGACGTGCTCATCAACAACGCGGCGAACACGACGATCGGAGAAACGCAGCAGTTCGGAAAGCTCGACTATCGTGAAGGCGAGGACGTGCTGTCGACGAATATCCTCGGGCCGCTGCGCGTCTCTGAAGCGTTCCTGCCGCAGATCGAGGCCGGCAGGCGGAAGAAGATCATATCCATCACATCGACGCATGCCTCACTTACGCAGCCGCTCGCGGGCAGCGGTGCAATTTTTTATCGCGCGAGCAAAGCGGGGCTCAACCGCGCCATGCTCGCGGTTTCCGAGGACCTGAAGCCGAAAGGCATCACCGTGGTTCTCATGCATCCGGGGTCGGTGCGCAAATCCCGGGATGAGCCCGCGACGAGCATCTACGGAGAGCGCGTGATGGTCGATGTCATCGCGAGCGCACTGATCAAGACCGTCAGCGGTCTTTCGATGGCGGATACCGGACACTTCATTCAATACGACGGCAAAGTGCTTGCCTGGTGAGCGCGTTGTCGATACGCCTTTTCTGGAACGAGTAGGGGGGAGCTATGCGAATGTTCTTGGGTTTGTCGGTTCTGGTCGTGTCGGGATTGTTGCCCGCAGCGTCGATGGCTGCGGACCGGGCCTGCGACCGGAGCTGTCTGCAGAAAGTGGCCGATCAGTACATGCGCGCCGTGGCCGCGAACGATGTGAAGGCCGCAGCCCTGATGCCCGGCTACCGCCAGACCGAGAACACGAAGGTCACGCGCCCTGGCACCGGCATCTGGGAAACGGTCACCGGCGTTGACAGCAATGCGCGCTTTTATCTGGACCCGGTGAATGGCCAGGCGCTCTGGTTCGGCACCATCGACACCAAGCTGCGCAAGGACCCTGAAGTGGGCATGGTGCGCATCAAGGTGATCGATCGGCAGGTCGCTGAAGCGGAGTGGTTGATGAGCGGGCCGGGTCTCGGCGGCATGCGAGGGCCCGCGGAGCCGGACGGCAAGAACGAAGTGCTTCACGATCCGGCCTATCTCACCGCCAACAAGCCGGCGCTGCGTGTGGTGCCCGCCGGCAAGCGGCTGTCGCGCGCCGCGCTCGAAGGGATCGCCAATTCCTACTTCGATGGACTGACGGAGCAGGACGGCACTCTCGTGCTGGCGCATCCCGACTGCTTCCGTGTGGAGAACGGGGAGCTCGTGACCGGCCGGCCGCTCGAAGGGCGCAGCGATGGTTTCGAGGGCAAGACGAACTGCACGTCGCGATTCGACCAGTTCAACATGTCCCTCGTCGCGGATCGGCGCTTCTTCGCCATCGACGAGGAGCAGCAGGTGGTTGCAACGAGCGCCATCTTCATGCGCACCGCCGGCTCGCCGTTCCGCCGCTGCGTGTTCCACGAGATCTTCTACATCGATGACGGTCGCATCTCGAAGATCTATTCCGCCATCTACTATCCCGAACCGAACCAGGCGGTGCCGAACTGGTCGCCGTACCAGGGCAACTTCCCGCTGCCCGCGAGCTTCGGCGAAACACGCTGATCTGACACGACACAGAGCAAACCGTCGCGGAATGCCGGCCCCATAGCCGGCATTCCGCCGCTCACGAGCGGACTCGCGTTACGGATCATTTCTTCGGTCCGCAGGGATGCTTGCAGATGGCGGAAAGGTCAGGCGCGGTCGGCACGAGTCGCTCGGCCTCTTCGCGCAGCATCGCGGGATCGACATTCGCGGCGGCATCCACGGTGCGCAGGATTTCTGCGCCGGCCATCAACACTGCGCCGGTGCCAAACGCTACGTGGGCGGTCGGGTCGAATGCCTTGGGTTCACCCGCGGGGCCTTGCACGTATTTGACGGCGCCGCTCTTGTCCACTGTAGACCGTATCGCCTTCCAGCCGCGCTCCACCACGGGCCAGTAAACGGCGCGGTCCAGGAGTCCATCGCGCACGCCACGCGCCAATGCAAAGGTGAACAGCGCGCTGCCGCTGGTCTCGGGCTCGGGGACCTGTTTAGGATCCTTGAGGCTGTCCTGGATCACTGCGAGGGACTCGTCGAAGTCGGCATCCGCCATTGAAGTCACCCCGCATGGGCGGTATCGCGGTGAGGTCGGAGTCTCTGGCCGGTGCAGTGTTGTTCGTCTTGATGAGCAGCACGTTGTTGCCGTTGCTGTTGCTGCCGGCCTTGGGCACGAGCGTCGTCGTGGCATCGAAGCGAAACGCCCCGAACGCGCCCTTGTGCTGGCCGAGGTGCTTGCCGTTCAGCCAAACGTCGGCGACCAGGCTCGCTGCACCGATCTCGAGCCAGTGGCGCGAGCCTGTCGTGGGCGTGAGAAACTCGAGTCGGTACCAGCCGATGCCACGTTTGTAGTCAGCCGCGTCGAGGCTTGCGGCGTCTTTCGCGTTCCAGGTGTGTGGCAGCGATACGGTTTGCCAGTCGGCCGCGTTCGAGGCGAGTGCCGCCTGGTCGGTGAGCTTGTCGTTCTGAGTGAACTTCCAGCTCTGCATCAGCGGCAGCGTGGCGCGCACGGCCGTGACGCTGGGCGTCCTGGCTGCGTGCGATGCCGATGCCTGACAAGACGAGCGCGATGAAAGCGAGGAGTCTCATCGCCTGGGTCAGTCCGTACGCTCGCGTCATCGTACCAGTCATGTCCATCTCCCTGCGAGGCAACCGATTGCATCGGTGATGAGCTCGACAAAAGTAACAACTTGCAATCGAGGCTAATGATTGCGATGTCGCCAAATCGGTGCGCTGCCGAACAGAATCGGGCAACTGCCGCCCGTGAACGTTGTCGATAGCTCGGCTCCCGATGCAGGCGCATGTGTTGCGGGGATGGGGGCAGGCGACGGCGAGTCGACGGCCAGGCGAAGGGCGAGGCGATGAGCAGGTGAACGGCAATGAGCACTCAACCCGTCGGCGTTCTCGAACCCGGTCGCAACTGCTGGCGCATCGAGCGCGCATCGCGTCTGGGCTTTCTGGTCGATGGTGCGTCCTA
Organism: Pseudomonadota bacterium; assembly: GCA_040255575.1. Taxonomy (GTDB): domain Bacteria; phylum Pseudomonadota; class Gammaproteobacteria; order Steroidobacterales; family Steroidobacteraceae; genus JADGHX01. The sequence goes on from JBDZVF010000010.1 coordinate 7,503, forward strand.
CTTCGCCGCCGTGCGCTCGGCCATCGCGCAAGCCAGGCGCAGCGTCTTCATTCTCGGTTGGGATTTCGACAGTCGCGTCCACCTGCTTCCGCCGGGGGCGGATGACGGATTTCCCGCGCCGCTCGGCGAGTTCCTGAAAGAAGTGGCGCGCCGCGAACGTCGCTTGCGCATCTACGTGCTCTCGTGGGACTTCGCGATGGTGTTCGTGCGCGATCGCGAATGGCGGCCGCTCTACAAGCTCGGGTGGCGGGTGCATCCGAGTCCGCGAATCAGCTTTCGGCTGGATGACACTCACCCGTTGGGCGGCTCGCATCATCAGAAGGTGGTAGTAGTCGATGACGCGGTCGCATTCGTCGGCGGGCTCGACCTCACGCACGGTCGCTGGGACACCCCGGCGCATCGAAAGCGCGAGCCGCTGCGAGTCGATGCGCGGGGCCACCCGGCCCGCCCATACCACGACGTGCAGGCCATCGTGGATGGCGCAGCGGCGCGGGCACTCGGCGAGTTGTGTCGCGACCGGTGGCGCAGAAGCGGCGCCGGTGAGGCGTGTCCGCCCGATCGCGAGCGCTCCAATGATCCGTGGCCGCGTGGGCTCGCCGCGGAAATCGACCACATCGACGTCGCTATCGCGCGCACGGATCCCGGGTCGAGAAGCCATTTGCCGGTGGAGGAAATCCATCAGCTGTATCTCGATGGCATCTCGTCAGCGCGGCGGACGCTGTACCTCGAGAATCAGTACTTCAGCTCGAGTGCCGTTGGTGGCGCGCTCGAGCGCAAACTGCGCGCGCAGGACAGGTTGGAACTCGTGGTGGTGTCCCGCCTCACGGAGGAAGGCTGGCTCGAACAGCGAACCATGGGCGCTCTGCGTGCGCGGCTTCATGAGCGCCTGCGCGCAGCGAGCTCCCAGGACCGCTACCGCCTCTTGTACCCGCACGTGCCAGACCTGGACGACGCGCAGCCTTTGAACGTGCACAGCAAGGTTCTGGTGGTCGATGACGAGCTCTGCAGCGTGGGCTCCGCGAACTTCAACAACCGATCGATGGGATTCGACACGGAATGCAACCTCGCGATCGAGGCACGCGGAGAAGAGCGCATCCGGCGGGTCATCGCGGGCCTGCGCAACCGCCTGCTCGCGGAGCATCTGGGTACACAACCCGATGAAGTCGCCGACACCCTGGCGCGGCACGATGGCGCGCTCATCGCGACGATCGATTCGCTCACCGGGCCGGGACGCACCCTGCGTCCGATCGATCCGATCGTGGTTGCGGAGGATGAGAGTTTCCTGAGCGCGAGCGTGCTGATCGACCCGGAGCGACCGGCCGATCCCGAGAAGCTCGTCATGGAGTTCGTGCCGTCAGTCGCCCGTCGCACGCTGGCGGCACGCGTCACCGTGTTTGCCGTGGCCCTGGTGATCCTCGCCGTGCTGACGGTCGCATGGCGCCTGACGCCTCTGCATCAGGTGCTCACAGGCCAAACGATGCTCGCTGCGGTGAATCGGCTCGCGGAACAGCCGTTTTCCGGATGGGTGGTGATGCTGATCTACATGGTGGGAGCGTTGCTGATCGCACCCGTGACGTTGCTCATCATCCTGACCATAGCGGTCTTCGGCTCCTCGCTCGGTGCCGTTTACGCCTTGGGTGGCTCTTTATTGAGTGCGGCGGTGGCCTACGGAGTAGGGCGCCGGCTCAGTCGCGATCACGTCCGGCGGCTCGCGGGTGATCGGTTGAATCTGATCACCCGCCGCCTCGCACGTCGCGGCGTGCTCGTGATTGCAGCGCTGCGGCTCCTGCCATTCGCCCCGTTCTCGATCGTCAACGCGGTCGCGGGCGCATCGCATGTTCGCTTTCGAGACTTCATGGCAGGCACTGCCATTGGGCTCCTGCCTGCGATCATCATCACCGCGCTGGTGGTCAATCGAGCGCGCGCGGTGCTCGTGGATCCGGCTCCTGCCACATGGGGCGCGCTGGCGGTCGTGGTCGGGCTCGTGGCGCTGGCGGCCTCGCTGGTCTGGCGACGCTTTCATGTTTCCTCACGCGAGGAACTTCCGGCAGAGGCCTCTCGTTTGAACGACGCTCCCGGCCGCTAAACGCTCGGTGGCCGAGTGCGAAGAGCGGCTGGCTGCGCCGTGAACGCGGCGAGCGGCAAGTCGCTCCGGTCGGACAGATACCTCGTCTCTTTCTCGGTAGCCGGCCGCGGCGCGAGGGTCGTTGGAATGAATGGGCCTGCACATCCTAATGACAATCGAATCCTCAAGGAGCTGACTGCTGCCGCGAGCCGGCGTCTTCGTCCGACGCTGTCGCGCGTGCTGCTGACGGCGGGTACGACACTCTCCGAAGCCGGGGATCTCGTGCGGCACGTTTATTTCCCCACCGATGCCGTCATCGCTCTCGTTCGCGTGTTGAGCGATGGAACGCTCTTGCAGGTCGGGATGATCGGCAACGAAGGCGAGAGCGGCGTGGGGCTGGTGATGGGGAGAGAAAGTCTCACTACTCTCGCCGTCGTGCAGATTGGTGGGTTTGCTTACCGGATGCCGGCGGCAGTGCTTCAGGAAGAAATGCATCGGCACGGTTCGATATGCCGCCTGCTCCTGCGCCACACCCAGGCGCTGTTCACGCAGGCGTCCATGTTCGCGGTGTGCAATCGGTACCATTCCATCGACCGACAGTTGTGCCGCTGGTTGCTGCTGACGCTCGATCGCATGTCAGAGAATCACTTCAGGTCCACCCAGGAACAGATTGCAAACCTGCTGGGCGTACGGCGTGAAGGGGTGACCGTGGCGGCCGGAAGACTGCAGGAGAGTGGTGCAATCTGCTATCGCCACGGGCGCATCACGATACTCGATCGACGCAAGCTGGAGCAGGTGTGCTGCGAATGCTATTTCGTCGTGAGAAGAGAGACGGATCGTCTGCTGCCGATCGACTCGGCCAGCACCATGCATGACTTGCAGCCTCTATCCCGACCGGAGGCGTTGGTCCCGAGCCAGCAGCGTGCGCCAGTGATCACGCAAGGTATTCCGGGCGCCTGAAACTTCGCTATCCGCTTCAAGTCTTCGCCGCACCCATCAAGAGCCGCGGAACGATATCGCGCAGGATCGCAGCGCCTCAGCAGTCACGGGGAGTAAGCAAACATGTACGCACTCGAATCCGCAGTCCTGTCTGCCTGGTATTGCTCGCGGCCGGAAATTCGCCGCTTGCTGGCCATGCGCGACAGAGAGGGTTTGCGAATCCTCCTCCAGATCGAGCCCGCGCCCGACAGCAACGAGATGCATCCAGCGTGGCTGGCAAATCGCCGCGAGTGGGCGAATGAGCTGCAATGGCATACGTGCACCGCTGTGCAGCTCGAGACTTTCAGCGAGGCCGGTCAGGCCGGGCCCGATTCTCGCGACGAGGTCGTTGCGGACCTGTCCTGGCGCGATCCGTCGTCCAACGCGTGATGGCCACTCCGTCGCAGGACCTGCCCGACAGGAGCGGCCTGGTCGCCTGGCTCGAGAAGCGCTTCCCGCTGCGCGAGCTGATCGAAAGCCAGCTGACCGGTTACTACGCGCCCAGGAACTTCAACGTCTTTTATTACTTTGGCGTGCTCGCGCTCGTCGTGCTGGTTTCGCAGATCGCCGCGGGCATCGTGCTCGCGATGTACTACAAGCCGGGCGAGCTGACCGCATTCGATTCGGTCGAGTACATCATGCGCGAGGTGCCGTGGGGCTGGCTCATTCGCTACGCCCACTCGACCGGGGCGTCGGCTTTTTTCCTCGTCGTGTACCTGCACATGTTCCGCGCGCAGCTGTACGGGTCATATCAACGTCCGCGGGAGCTTCTGTGGATCCTCGGCATGCTCGTGTATCTGGCACTCATGGCCGAGGCATTCATGGGCTATGTGCTGCCGTGGGGAAACATGTCGTTCTGGGGCGCGCAGGTGATCGTCAACCTGTTCGGCACGGTCCCCGTGATCGGGCCGGGGCTTGTGGAATGGCTCCGCGGTGACTACGGAATTTCCGAGGCCACGCTCGGGCGGTTCTTTTCGCTCCATGCGGTGGCCGTGCCGCTGGCGCTCGTGCTGCTGGTGTCGCTGCACCTCATCGCGCTGCGAACGTCGGGCTCGAATAACCCGGACGGCGTGGAGATCAAGGATTCGTTGGGTCCGGATGGCAAGCCTGTCGATGGCATTCCATTTCACCCGTACCACACCGTGAAGGATCTCGTGAGCGTCGGGGTGTTTCTCGTCGCCTTCGCCGTGGTCGTGTTTTTCGTTCCGACGTTCGGCGGGCTTTTTCTGGAGCCTGCGAATTTCGAGCCGGCGAACTCCGCCTCGACGCCCGAGCACATCGCTCCCGTGTGGTACTTCACACCGTACTACGCGATCCTGCGAGCCGTGCCGGACCAGCGCCTGGGGGCGCTGCTGATGTTGCTGGCAGTGGTGTCATTCCTCTTCCTGCCGTGGCTCGACAGGTCGCCCGTTCGCTCGATTCGCTACAAGGGCTGGCTGTCGCGGGTGTTTCTCTCGATGTTCGCGCTGTCCTTCGTCGCGCTCGGCTACCTGGGGCTACAGCCTGCGGAAGGCAGATACGTGTTGCTGGCCAGGATCTTTTCGGTTTTCTACTTCGCGTATTTCTGGCTGATGCCGTTCTACACGCGAATCGAGAGCGTGAAGCCGCTGCCCGCGCGACTTCGATGACTGTCAGGGCGTTTCGGGAGGGGTTGCTGAGGTATCGGCGCCGCTCTCGGCGGCAGCTCTGCGAGCGGCTTTCCGCTGTTGCGCTTCTTCGTTCCGCCTGCGCTGCGCGGCTTCTCGCAACTTCTTCTCACGCTTGTAGTCAGGCTTTCTCGGCATAGCTTTTCCTCGCGGCGTGAATGAAGTTGAAATGAAGTCTATCGCATGCCGGAAGACTGCTATGTACGCAACCACACAGAGCGTGCCCCGTCGGTGCCGATTCTCTGGTCAGGCGGGGACGGCCGCGGCTCTGACGAAGTCGACGACGTAGTGACCCTCATCGAGATTCACCACACTCCCGACGAGATCCTGGCGTATGTGCACGGTGCGGCTCGTCGCGCCGGCTGGTGTCTTCTTTTCCGTGATGATGACCAGGCGAACGGGGAGCTTGCCGTTGTGTGCGAGCTCGAGATGCTCGCGCAAGGTGCGCGAAGCCTCACGAGTTCCCGATTGGTCTGGAAAGACGTTCTCGTATCTCAAGACTCCCGCGGTCGGGCGACAGAAACCTCGCGAAGAGCAGCCGAGAATGATCGCGCCATCCGCGGCGATTGCGGACATCCTGGGGGCACGGCGTGACACATCAGCACCGTAGAGTGCGAAAGCTTCAGAGAGATTCATCTGGTCCACCTTGGCGCGCGGTGATGGGTTCGGCGCGCGAATGACTGTAGGGTTAAACCCTGGTGAGAGGGGAAAGCCCTGCGAGGGCGCGACGTCGCCGCTTCCGCTCGAGCCGGGCTATGCGATTCACCATGAGCTGCACTTCGGCTTTTTAGCCGTTGTGCGGATCGGCAGTGTCGAAGGAATAGCCCGCACCCCACCGTGCGGTAGCGCACATAGCGGAACAGGCCGGATCGGCCGCTGTGTGAGGCGGCGCCCCGAAACATCAACACCCGCGAACCGAAGCGCGTATAGTCTTGCGCGCTCGTAAATTTCGCCTTGTCAGCCCTTGGTCCGTTGCGTCCCGAGCGGGATCGTCCGGCCGAAGACCGCCACCTCGGAAATCTACGCATCGAAAAGGGGGCGGCCGAATCCACCCCTTTCCACACTGCCGGAACACTCGCGGAAGGACTCAAGTGACCAAGCTCTACGTCGGAAATCTTCCTTTTGGGGCCACCGAAGACGCGGTACGCGCCCTCTTTGCCGCCCACGGTACCGTCGAGAAGTGCTCGCTCGTCACCGACCGGGACACGGGCCGTCCGCGCGGCTTCGGTTTCGTCGAAATGTCGAACGCCGACGCATCGCGCGCCATGCAGGCGCTCAACGGCACGGATTTCGAAGGTCGGCCGCTGCGAGTCAATGAAGCACAGAGCCGACCGAGCGGCGGCGGCGGCGGCGGTGGCCGAGGGCCGCGTCGGTACTGATGCGTTTCCCTGCGAAGAAAAAGGCGCCGTCCGCGTCCCAGCGGCAGGACGACTTGCGCCGGGCGCGAGCCGCGGCGCCGACGTTACGTGTCGTCTGTCCCGACGCCGCGGTGGTTCGGGTGGAGCTCGAGTTTCAGGCGGACCCGCTGCTCGCGCATGCGCCGCAGATCCTTTCTATCTATCCGCCGGCCAAGGCGCATTTCGCCTACGCGTGCCCGTTCGGGGACTGCGATGGCGTGTATGACCTGAACGAAGTGGCCCTGAGCAGTTTGAAGGCCGGGAAGAAGAAGACGCGCGGGACGCTCCTGTGCAGTGGTCACCGCTCGCGCGACGGCAAGGTGCGCACCGTGTGTGACCTCGCATTGAGCTACTCGATCACGGTCGCCTCGCATGGCCTCCGAGCCACGACCTCCGCATAACCACATCCTGCGATCGCTCTCGGCCGAAGCGCGCGGCCGCATCTACCCGCATCTCAGACTGACCCCGGTGTCGCACGGCACTGTGCTGTGCGAGCCGGGCCATCGCATGCGGCATCTCTATTTCCCGACGGACACGATGGTGTCGCTGCTGCACGTTCTCGAGAACGGTGCGAGCGCCGAGGTCGCGGTCGTCGGCAACGAGGGCGTGGTGGGCGTCTCGCTCTTCATGGGCGGGGAGAGTACGACCACGCGGGCCATCGTCCACAATGGGGGCCACGCGTTCCGGTTGTCGGCCGCGCGATTGAAGCGCGAGTTCGATCGGCACGGAGAGCTGCATGGCCTTCTGCTTCGTTACACGCAGTCGCTGATCACCCAGATGGCGCAGACCGCCGTGTGCAACCGCCATCACTGCGTCGACCAGCAGTTGTGCCGCTGGCTGTTGCTGTCTCTCGATCGGCTGGGCGCGACGGAGCTGGTCATGACTCACGAGCTCATCGCGAACATGCTGGGCGTGCGCCGGGAAGGTGTCACGGATGCCGCGGGGCGCCTGCAGAAGCGCGGCATCATTCGCTATCGCCGCGGTCGCATCACGGTCCTGAGCCGACCGGGGCTCGAAGCCTCCTGCTGTGAGTGTTATCGCGCGGTGAAGAAGGAAGCGGACCGATTGCGCGGCATGGATCGCGCACGCGCCCAGCACGCGAGGACCGGCGGCTAGTCTGAATTGCCGCCCGCATGCAAGTTGGTTGATGCACAAGCCAACCGCGTCCACATTTAATACAACTCGCGGTTGACTTGACGGATAATTGGTCCATTCTTCGCCGTCGGCTCGACTTGGGGAGTGCGCAGCCGCCGTTCACTGGGCCCGTACGGGCGTGATGAACGAGGGGTCAGGGCGGAAGCGGGTGGAATGCAGATAGCGGAAACAGGTCTCCTGGAAGCGGTGTCAGCGGAGCATCCCTGTGGGGATGATCTCGAAGACACACAGCTGCTGGCATCATTTGACGCTTACCGCCTTTTCGGTCAATCCGCACCTCTCTCCAGCGAAACCGACTGGCGCGAGATCCGCGATCGCTCGCTCGAAGCACTGAAGACGAGCAAGGACTTCCGCCTGCTCACCCATCTTGCGAGCGCCACATTGCGGACCGAAGGGCTCACGGCATTCCTGCAGGTGCTGCCCGTTGCGGCCCAATGGCTGCAGAACTGGCCCGATCAGGTTTTTCCGCGCGTCGATGACGATGCCATCCTGCGCCGGAACGCGCTCAATGGTTTTGCCGACCGCATGGCCGTGGTGGATGGCGTGCGCCGCGCCGCGCTCCTGGTGCATCGGCAGCTCGGGTCGTATTCGATCCGGGATATCGAGATCGCCCTTGGCCAGGCCGCACCGGCCGAAGGCGAGACCGCACCCGCCGATGCGACTCAACTCAACGCGATCCTCACCGCGATCCCCGCCGAGGAGCTTGCCTCGCTCGCCGGACAACTCGACGAGTCCTTGCGCAGCCTGAGGGCGATCGAAGAAGCGATGCGTTCGCAGGGTGGCGTTCAGGCCGCTCCCGAGTTCGGCAGTCTCGCGACGCCACTCGGCCGCGCATTGAAACTCATCTCGGACCACGTGGGCACTCGTGCAGCGGCGCAGGGCGATGAGTTGGCCCCGGCGGCCGCGGCGCCTTCTTCAAACGGTACGGGTGTCGCAGTAAACGGCATTCGTTCACGCGAAGATGCCACGCGCGCACTCGATGCCGTGGCCGCGTACTTCCGCGCCAACGAGCCCTCGAGTCCCATTCCATTGTTGATCGAGCGAAGCAAGCGGCTCATCGCCAAGGACTTCCTGGCGGTGCTCGAGGAGCTCGCTCCCGACGGGCTCGCGCAGGCCAAGGCGGCCAGCGGCGTGCGCGACGGCGAATGATCGCGCGACAACCTGAAGTGATTGGCAAACCGGAGATCTGACGTGGCCAAACCCAGCAGCCAGAAGTTCATCGCCCGTAACCGCGCGCCGCGCGTGCAGATCGAGTACGACGTCGAGTTGTACGGGGCGCAGAAGAAGGTGCAGATCCCGTTCGTCATGGGCGTGATGGCCGATCTTTCCGGCGACGCCAGGGATCCGCTGCCCTCGGTGGACGAGCGCAAGTTCGTCAACATCGATACCGACAATTTCGACGAGCGCATGAAATCCATGAAGCCCCGTGTGGCGATCAGCGTGCCGAACACGCTGACCGGCGAGGGCAACATGCAGGTGGACATCACCTTCGAGAGCATGGAGGACTTCTCGCCCGCCGCCGTGGCCCGCAAGGTCGATGCCCTCAACAAGCTGCTCGAAGCGCGCAGCCAGCTATCGAACCTCATTACCTACATGGATGGCAAGGCCGGCGCCGAGGAGCTCATCGCCAAGGTGCTGAACGATCCGGCGCTGCTGAAGTCGCTTGCCGCGCAGGGCAAGCCCGAAGACAAATGATTCGGCGCGCTTTTCCAATGACCCAGGGGGTGGACGATCATGGCTGAAGCCAAAGAGGCCGTAGAGGCGCAGATCAGCGCGGACGCGGATCAGTTCGCGGCGTTGCTGCAGAAGCAGTTCAAGCCCAAGACGGATGGCGCCCGCGCGGAAGTGGAGCGTGCCGTTCGAACGCTCGCCGAGCAGGCGCTGAGCGAGACGGCCGTGGTGTCCGATGACGTGGTGGGCACGATCAAGGCGATCATCGCCGAGATCGACCAGAAGCTCACCACGCAGATCAACGCCATCCTGCACAACGAGCGCTTCCAGCAGGTGGAGAGCGCCTGGCGCGGCCTGCACTATCTCGTCAGCAACACCGAATCCGACGAGATGCTGAAGATCCGGGTCATGAACATCTCGAAGAAGGACCTGGGCAAGACCCTGAAGAAATACAAGGGCGCCTCCTGGGACCAGAGCCCGGTCTTCAAGAAGGTCTACGAGCAGGAATACGGCCAGCTCGGCGGCGAGCCCTACGGCTGCCTCGTCGGCGACTATCATTTCGATCACACGCCCGGCGATGTGGAGCTGCTCGGCCAGATGGCGCAGATCGCCGCGGCCTCGCATGCACCGTTCATCGCAGGGGGCAGCCCGGCGCTCATGGGCATGGACTCCTGGCAGGAGCTCGCCAATCCCCGCGATCTCGGCAAGATCTTCGCCGCGCCGGACTACGCCGCGTGGCGCTCGCTGCGCGAGTCGGACGATGCCAAGTACATCGGGCTTGCCATGCCGCGCTTCCTCGCGCGCGTGCCGTACGGCGCGAAGAGCAACCCCGTCGAAGAGTTCGAGTTCGAGGAGGAGACGGGTGCCGGCGATCACAGCCGCTACACCTGGTCGAACGCCGCCTACGCGATGGCGGTGAACATCAACCGCTCCTTCAAGAACTACGGCTGGTGCTCCTCGATCCGTGGCGTGGAGTCTGGCGGCGCCGTCGAGGGCCTGCCGGTGCACACGTTCCCGAGCGATGACGGCGGCGTCGACATGAAGTGCCCCACCGAGATCGCGATCAGCGATCGCCGCGAGGCCGAGCTCGCCAACTGCGGCTTCATGCCGCTCATCCATCGCAAGAACTCCGACACCGCCGCGTTCATCGGCGCCCAGTCGCTGCAGAAGCCTGCCGAATACAGCGACCCGGATGCCACGGCCAACGCGCGCATCTCCGCTCGCCTGCCATACCTCTTCGCGAGCTGCCGTTTCGCGCACTTCCTGAAGTGCATGGTTCGCGACAAGGTCGGCTCGTTCAAGGAGCGCGCCGACATGGAGCGCTACCTCTCCGACTGGATCATGGGCTACGTGCTCGGCAATCCAGAGAATGCCGGCGATACATTGAAGGCGCAGAAGCCGCTGGCGGGCGCCGAGGTGAAAGTGGAGGAAGTGGAGGGTAACCCCGGTTACTACTCCGCGCGCTTCCACCTGCGGCCGCACTATCAGCTCGAGGGCGTCAACGTCACGTTGAGTCTCGTCTCGCGGCTGCCCTCGCAGAAGCAGGGCTGATCCGCACCGCTCCTGTCGAGGGTTCACTGATTCATCCGGCCGTGTGGCGACGGGGGGTACCCCCCGCAGCCATGCGCTGCCCATCGATTGGGCAGTGAACAATTTCAATTTTCTGCAAAACGAGGAAGAACCATGGCAGTCGATATGTTTCTCGAGCTCGATGGAGTCAAGGGCGAATCGGTCGACAAGACCCACAAGGACAAGATCGACATCCTGGCCTGGTCCTGGGGTGTGTCGAACACCGGCACGTTCCATCACGGCAGCGGCGGTGGCGCCGGCAAGGCGAATTTCCAGGACATCAGCATCACCAAGTTCATCGATGCGGCCTCGCCGACCCTCATGCTCTTCTGCGCGAACGGCAAGCACTTCGCCAAGGGCAAGCTCATCATCCGCAAGGCCGGTGAGAACCCGCTCGAGTACATCACCATCGAGCTCGAGAAGGTGATGGTCACTTCCTATTCGACCGGCGGCAGCGGCGGCGAAGAGCGCCTGACCGAGAACGTCGTGCTCAATTTCGCGAAGATGAAGGTCGAATACGTCCAGCAGAACGAGAAGGGCGGCAAGGGCACGCCGCACGCGTTCGCCTGGGACATCGCCGCCAACGCGAAAGTCTGACGTCGACCGATACCTGCCTTGCGGCCCGCGCTGCATTCGTGGCGCGGGCCGAGAGGCATGCGGGTGACCTATGAGCTCTGCCGAAGAACTGTTCGCCGTTGGAGATCTGGCTGGCTGCCTCGCGCAGCTGCAAGCGCAGGTGCGCAAGCAGCCTGCCGCGGGCAAGCTGCGCGTGTTCCTCGCGCAGGTCCTCATGGTGATGGGGGATTGGGATCGCGCGCTGAATCAGCTCACCGTCGCCGCGGAGATGGATGCCTCCGCGCTGCCCATGAAGCATGCCTACGCCGCCGCCATTCAGTGCGAGCGGTTGCGCGCGCAGGTGTTCACGGGCGAGCGCACGCCGCTCGTGTTCGGCGAGCCCTCGCCCTGGATCGCATCGTTCCTGCAGGCGCTCGGCCTGGATGCGCAGGGCAAAGCCGAGGCCGCCGCGGCGCTGCGCGCTGAGGCGCTCGAATCCGCTACGGCCGTGGCGGGCTCGCTGAATGGCACGCCTTTCGAATGGATTGCCGATGCGGACTCGCGCCTCGGCCCGATTCTCGAAGTGTTGCTGAACGGCGCGTACTACTGGGTTCCGTTCGAACACATCCGGCGCGTGGTGATCGAGCCGCCCGCCGATGCACGCGACCTCGTGTGGCTGCCCGCGCAGCTCACCTGGACGAACGGCGGCGAGGCGATGGCCCTTCTGCCGGTGCGATATCCCGGCTCCGAACGCAGCGAAGACGACGCCATCCGTCTTTCGCGCAAGACCGAATGGCGCGCGCTCGGTGGGGAGCACTATGCGGGTCTCGGGCAGCGGGTGCTGTCGAGTGATGCCGAGGAGCTTGCGCTGCTACAGGTGCGTGAGCTCGTGCTCGGCCCGCCAGACGGCTGATCCGGGTCGGCGCCATGGCTCAACTCAGCCTGCGCGAGCGACTCCAGCCGTTCCTCTTCGATCGACTGATCGACGATGAACGGCTCCTCATCTCGTTCGAGTTCTCCTGCCAGCGTGCCGAGCTTGCGCGCCTCGGCATTTCGGATCGCGATCTCACGGCTATCCTGGTGGCGCAGGGGCTGCGCGTGCCGGATGACGAAAGCTCCGCAACGAGCGACGCCGACTCCTTTCGTTTCACACTGACCGCCCCGGCGGGCCGGGTCACCTTGTCGCAATTGAAAGCGCTCGTGCTGAAGCCACCGGGCGCGGCGCAGGGTGTCGCCCTGCAGAGTTTCTGCACGATCGAGGCGCGCAGCGTCGTCAACTCCGCGGTAGAGCCTGCCGAGCTGGGCCCGGTCTCGATGCGGCGGCTGCGGGAATACGTGTGCCGGGACCTGGCGGCACTCCTCAACTGCGCAAGTCTCGATGCGGTGGTCGACCTCACCGCGCATCGGGAGGTGCAGTCTTCCGTTCTCAACTTCGGGATGCCCTCGCTTGCGGGGCACACCGCGCGGGCGATCGATCCGCAACGCATTGCCAACGCCATCGAGGTGACCATCCGCCGCTTCGAGCCGCGGCTTTCGGCCGTGCGCGTCGTGCCCGAGATGGGCGAAGAGGGCAACGAGACCCATGTGCTCGCGTTTCGGATCGAGGCGCAGCTGTGGGGTCAGCCGGCGGTCCAGCACCTCGTGCTTCGCACGAGCGTCGATGTGGACTCCGGGAGTGTCAACGTGGCCGAAGGGGGCGTGCGATAGCCATGGATCCGCGCCTTCTGGATTACTACAACCGCGAGCTGCAGTTCGTGCGCGAAATGGGCGCGGAGTTCGCGCAGGCCTATCCGCGCATCGCCGCCCGCCTCGGCATGGATGGGCTCGAGTGCGCCGATCCCTACGTCGAGCGCCTGCTGGAAGGTTTTGCGTTCCTCACCGCGCGCGTTCAGCTGAAGCTCGATGCGCGGCATCCGGATTTCACGCAGCACCTGCTGGAAGTGGTGTATCCCCATTTCCTGAATCCCACCCCCTCCTGCGCCATCATCGAGCTGATGCCCGACCTGAAAGAGGGCAGCCTGCAGGCGGGGCATCGCGTTCCGCGCAACACGAGCCTGCGCAGCCCGTTGCAGAAAGGCGAGCGCACGGCGTGCGAGCTGCGCACCGCGCACGATGTCACGCTCTGGCCGATCACGGTGACCGAGGCGAAATACCTCTCCGGATCCGGGGCGCTTTCCAGCCAGGGAATTTCAGTCGATGGCCAGGCGCGCACGGCGATCCGGCTGCGCCTCAAGGTGGCCGGGGGCCTCAGCTTCAAGGCGCTGCCGCTCGATTCGCTGACGTTTCATCTCAAGGCGACGCCGGATATCGCGCATCGCATCCTCGAGCAGGTCGTGGCGGATTGTGTGGGCGTCTACGTGCGCAGCACGCGCCAGGGCAGCCCGGTGGTGGCTCTTCCGGCAGGTGTGCTGAGGCAAGTGGGGCTCGACGATTCGGAAGCGCTGCTGCCGGTCACGCGCCAGTCCTTCCAGGGATACCGCCTGCTGCAGGAGTATTTCTCGTTTCCCGAGCGCTTCCTGTTCTTCTCCCTGAACGATCTGCGCAGAGCACTGCGCGATTGCGACGGCGAGGAGATCGAGATCTTCCTCGCGATGAGCCGCACGCAGTCGGCGCTCGAAAACTCGCTCGATGCTTCTCACTTTCGCCTGCACTGCACGCCGGCCATCAATCTCTTTCCGCGCGTGATCGACCGCGTGCACGTCACGCCGGACCAGACGGAATACCACCTGGTGCCGGATCGCAACCGCCCGATGGATTTCGAGATCTACAGCATCCAGAGCCTGGAAGGTGTCGCGGCGAGCGGTGAGTCCATCGCCCGCATCCGCCCGTTGTACTCGCTCGACCATGGCACAGATGCCGACTCGGCGTACTACACCTTGCAGCGTCGGCCGCGTCTCATGTCCACGCGCCAGCAGCAGACGGGCGCACGTTCGGGCTACATCGGCACAGAGTGCTTCGTGTCGCTCGTGGATGCGGCTCGGCGCTCGATCGCGAGCCAGATCCGGCAACTCGACGGCACGGCGCTGTGCACGAACCGGGATCTGCCCGTGCAGCTCGCCACCGGCCAGTCCCGCACCGACTTCACCGTCGAAGGCGGCGGACCGCTGGAGGCGGTCCGGTGCATCGCCGGGCCGAGCTATCCGCGTCAGTCTCCGGCCTTCGGGGACACGGCCTGGAAGCTGATCAGCCATCTTTCGCTCAACTATCTCTCGCTGCTGGAGCAAGGGGCCGATGCGGGAGCCGGCGGCGGCCTGCTGCGCGACATGCTCGCGCTCTACGCCGATGCGAATGACGCGGCCGCGCGGCGGCAGGTCGAGGGCGTCCGCTCTATCAGCTATGCGCCGGTGGTGCGGCGGATTCCGATCCCCGGCCCGATCAGTTACGGCCGCGGGCTGCAGATCGTCGTGACGCTGGACGACACCTCGTTCGAGGGCGCAAGCCTCGTCGCATTGGGCAGCGTGCTGGAGCGCTTCTTCGCCCGATACGTTTCCCTGAACTCGTTCACGCAGATGCAGCTGAAGTCTTCGGCGCGCGGAACCATCAAGACATGGCCGGTGAGGGTGGGATGTCGGCAAACCCTCTGACCGCGCTCGAGCGCCTGCAATCGAAGCCCCACGGCTTCTCGCTGTTCGCGGCGCTTCGGCTGCTGGAACAGCATTACGCAAGCAATCCGCGTCTGGGTGAGTCCCGTCGGGCGGCCGACGACGCGGTTCGCCTGCGCCAGACGCCGCACCTTTCCTTCGCGCCGAGCGACGTATCGAAGGCGAGCGCAATCGCCGAAGGGCGCTTCTCGCTGGAGCAGTACGGTTTCGGCGTGCTCGGCCCGAACGGCGCATTGCCTCTGCACCTGACGGAGCTTGCGTACGAGCGCGGCCGGCAGAAGGAAGACCCGACCATCTCGGACTTCCTGAACCTGTTCCAGCACCGGCTCATCTCGCTCTTCTATCGCGCGTGGGCGGAATGCGAGCCCGCCGTGAGTCTCGATCGGCCCGCCAGCGATCGTTTTCGCGCGTATGTCGGCTCGCTCATCGGCCTCGCACCGGAGGCCGCGCGCGATGCGGATGCCGTGCACGACTACGCCAAGCTCGTGCGCGCGGGTCGATTCGCCGCGCAGACGCGCTCGGCCGACGGGCTCGAAGCGATCCTCGGCGACTACTTCGGCGTGCCCGTGGAAGTGCGGCAGTTTTCCGGCGCGTGGCTCGACATCCCGGCGGACCTGCGTTGCCGCCTCGGTGACCGGCAGTTCGCCACGGTGGGCTCGAGCGCCACGCTCGGCCGCTCGACCTGGCAGTGCCAGCACAAGTTCGAGATCGTGCTCGGGCCTTTGACGAGCGCCTCATTCGCGGATTTCCTGCCCGGCGCGAGCGGCCTCACCGAGCTGCATTCGCTCGTGCGGCTCTACACGAACGACGAATGGTCGTGGCAGGCGCGGCTGCTTCTGCGCGATGCAGATATCCCCGGCATCCGCCTCGGGCGCGGCAGCAGGCTCGGCTGGACCAGCTGGCTCGGCGAGCGCCATTCGAGCGCGGCGGATGTAGTCATCCAGGAACAACGTGCCAGTGTGAAAGGCGATGCACCCGCGCAATGCGGTGCCGTGTCGCGTGTCGCATAGGCCCACTCGAAAAAGATCGGAGTCAAAATGGGAGACATCAATCGGGTCGCACTGTTCGGCAAGCTGAACAGCCTCGCGTACAAGTCGATCGAGGGCGCGACCGTTTTCTGCAAGCTGCGCGGCAACCCCTACGTGGAGCTCGTGCACTGGTTTCACCAGATCCTGCAGCAGCAGAGCTCCGACATAACCTGCATCGTGCGCGCATTCAATCTCGATGCCGCGCGTCTGGCTGCGGATTTCACCACCGCGCTCGACCGTCTGCCGCGCGGCGCCACCTCGATCTCGGACATCTCCTCGCACATCGTCGACACGGCCCAGCAGGCGTGGGTGTGGTCGACGCTGAAGTTCGGGGATTCGCAGATTCGCTCGGGCTACCTCATCGTCGCGCTGCTCAAGACGAGCTCGCTGCGGAATCTGCTCCCGGGCATCTCGCGGGAGTTCGACAAGATCAAGGTCGATCAGCTCGTCGACGACTTCGAGAAGATCGTCGCCGGTTCCCCGGAAGGCGCGCTCGCCGCGACCGATGGCTCGCAGCTTTCGCAGGCCGCTCCGGGCGAGGCGAGCGGTGCGATCGCACCCGCGCAAATGGGCAAGCAGGAAGCCCTGCAGCGCTTCACGGTGGATCTCACGGAGCAGGCGCGCCAGGGCAAGATCGACCCCGTCGTCGGCCGCGACGATGAGATCCGGCAGATCGTCGACATCCTGATGCGAAGGCGTCAGAACAATCCGATCCTCACCGGCGAGGCCGGTGTGGGCAAGACCGCGGTGGTCGAAGGCTTCGCGCGCCGGATCGCCGCCGGCGATGTGCCGCCGTCGCTCAAAGACGTGGCGCTGCGCGCTCTCGACGTTGGGCTGCTGCAGGCCGGTGCCAGCATGAAAGGCGAGTTCGAGCAGCGCCTGCGCCAGGTGATCGACGAGGTGCAGGCCTCGCCGAAGCCCATCGTGCTCTTCATCGACGAGGTGCACACGCTCGTCGGTGCGGGGGGCGCCGCCGGCACGGGCGATGCCGCCAACCTCCTGAAGCCGGCGCTCGCACGCGGCACCCTGCGCACCATCGGCGCGACCACATGGGCCGAGTACAAGAAATACATCGAGAAGGATCCGGCGCTCACCCGCCGCTTCCAGACGGTGAAGGTGGAGGAGCCCACCGAGGACAAGGCGGTGCTGATGATGCGCGGGATCGTCTCGACGATGGAAAAGCACCATCGCGTGCAGATCCTCGACGAAGCGCTGGAGTCCGCCGTCAAGCTTTCCCACCGCTACATCCCCGATCGCCAGCTGCCCGACAAGGCCGTGAGCCTGCTGGATACAGCATGCGCGCGCGTCGGCGTGAGCCATCACGCGACTCCGGCGGAAGTGGAAGATTGCCAGCGGCGCATCGAAGCGCTGCGCACCGAGCTCGAGATCATCGCTCGTGAAGCGGCGATCGGCTTCGATACGGCGGAGCGTGAAAGCGCGGCAAACGAGGCGCTGAAGAGCGAGACCGCGCGGCTCGAAACCCTGCAGGGTGAGTGGAAGCGCGAGAAGGAGCTGGTGGACGAAATCCTCTCGCTGCGTGCAAAGCTGCGTGCCGAGAGCGGCGAAGCGGACAAGCCGGCCGCCAGCGACCCTTCCGCAATCGCGCGGCTACGCGAGCTGCAGAAGCAGTTGGCCGATGTGCAGGGCGAGCGCCCGCTGGTCCTGCCGAGTGTGGATGAGCAGGCGGTTGCATCCGTGGTCGCGGACTGGACTGGCATCCCCGTCGGTCGCATGGTGAAGGACGAAATCTCCACCGTCCTCAATCTTGCGAGCAATCTGGGCCAGCGCGTGATCGGCCAGGATCATGCGCTCGAGATGGTGGCCAAGCGGCTCCAGACCGCGCGCGCGGGGCTGGAAAATCCGAACAAGCCGATCGGCGTCTTCATGCTGGCGGGCCCCTCCGGCGTCGGCAAGACCGAAACCGCGCTCACGCTCGCCGAAGCGCTCTATGGGGGCGAGCAGAACCTCATCACCATCAACATGAGTGAGTTCCAGGAAGCGCACACCGTTTCCACGCTGAAGGGCGCGCCTCCGGGCTACGTGGGCTACGGCGAGGGCGGCATCCTCACGGAAGCCGTGCGGCGCAAGCCCTACAGCGTCGTGCTGCTCGATGAGGTGGAGAAGGCTCACCCGGACGTGCACGAAATCTTCTTCCAGGTGTTCGACAAGGGCGTGATGGAAGACGGCGAGGGCCGCCTCATCGACTTCAAGAACACGCTGATCATCCTGACCACCAACGTGGGCACGGACCTGATCATGGGCATGTGCAAGGACCCGGAGCTCCTGCCCGACGCCGACGGCATCGCCAAGGCGTTGCGCCCGCCGCTTCTGAAGACGTTCCCGGCCGCGCTGCTCGGTCGCATCGTCGTGATTCCGTACTACCCGCTGAGCGACAACATGCTCGGGCGGATCATCCGCCTGCAGCTGAATCGCATCGTCAGCCGCATCAAGGTGAATCACGGCGTGGACCTGCGCTACGACGACGAGGTTGTGAAGCTCGTGGCCTCCCGTTGCACGGAGCCCGAGAGTGGCGGCCGCATGATCGACGCCATTCTGACCAACACCGTTCTTCCGCAGATCAGCCGGGAGTTCCTGACTCGCATGTCGCAGTCGACGCCGACCGCCTCAGTGACCCTCGCCGTGAAGGACGGCGAGTTCGAATACGGTTTCGCGTGAAGCGCCAGGGAGAGACAAGAGCATGAGTCGGAGGAAAAACCAGGCCCTCGCCCGCGAATGCGCGCTGGTCATCGGCCAGATCGTCGAGGAGAACAAGGGAAAACTGCCCGCGGCGATCGAGGCGCCGGTGAAGTTGTTGAGCAAGCACGCGAGCATGCTGTCGCTGGCGTGGTCCAGCATGGCCGCGCGAAACCTGATTGCCGACATCCTCCGCACGCTCGCGTCGATCGAGCCGAAGCTGAAAGGCAAGACCAGGATCGCCGCGGAAGCGCTGAGAAAGCGCGCGCAGAAGCGCGTGGGAGAGCACGACCCCAACAAGGCCGGGTACGACAACGCGCTGTGCTTCGCGTACCGCGTCAAGACCGCTGGGGACTCCTTCGTCGGCAAGCCCGACGACTACCAGGACATGGTCGCCAAATGCGCCGACATGAAGAAGGCGATCCAGGCGGCGTACCAGCTCGTCAGCGCCACCAACAACCTCGACGAGCGGATGCTCAAGATCTTCATGGCGCCGGAGTTCTTCTTCCGCGGCAGGAATGGCGGCTACAACTTCGATGACGTGCTGGGTCTCGCCGAGGGCAAGACGGCCCGGAAGCGCAGGGGCCTCCTCGAGATCATGCAGGAGGAAATCTCGAAGCCCATCTACAAGGACTGGCTCTTCGTGCTCGGCACGGTGATCGCGCTCTCGCAGAACACCCGCAAGAAGTGCAAGAGCTGCCAGGCAGGGCTCGAAGAGAAGGTCGTCGGCGGCGCGAAGAAGCTCGTGTGCAAGGGCAACGCGGCGCACGTTCTCGAAGACGAGGTATTGAGTGCCACCGTCGACAACATTGCCTTCGTGTGCAAGGAGAATGAGGTCCACACCGTCAGCAAGGAACTCGTCTCGCACATCGATTTCGTGACGCGCACGAATCCCGTCACCGGCGCGCAGGTCAAGGACCAGGTCAATGTCCGTGGCGCGGCCACGAAAGTGGAGCGGCATGCGCAACCGAGCGGCTACGAAGCCGCGAGCGGCACGCCCTCCACCTTCACCGACGAGCGCATGGGCGGCAGCATCTTCACGATCGACGGCATCACCTTCGGCCTCGAGGTCTGCCTGGATCACGCCGCCTCCACCAAGAGCCCGACCGCGGGGCGCCTCGATCACGCGGCGAACATCCAGGTGCAGCTCATCCCTTCCGCCGGCATGTGGATCCAGCAGTTCCGTACGGTCAAGGACGGCATCGTTTTCAACGTCGACGGCTCGGTCCCGCATGTGCAGGTCGCAGGCTTCACGGGCCAGGCGATGGAGCTGCACGAGAGCGTCGTCATCCAGGGCAAGGCCCACAACCTGCAGAAGGCCGCCAACTGGGATCCGGGCACCATGGCCACGGACCTGGACCTCGAGAAGGGCATCGGCGGCGGCACATGGCAGGCGAGCGTCGCGCTCTCGAGCGGCCCGGCCCCCAATGGGGTGGTGCTTCAGTACGGCCCGTTCGAAATCCCGAAGGTCTGATATGACCCAATCCGCGAACACACGACTGCCTGCTTGCGGAGACCCGGCGTTTCAGGTACTTACGCTCGCACCGTACAACATAAGGTCTCGGCATCATGGCCCGCGGCAAAGTCGTGGAGTTCGACTATTACGAGTTCAACAAGCTGCTGCGCCGGGCGTCCGATGCCGGCCAGCGCATCGACAAGACCGATGCACGCTGGGCGGACTACGTGAAGCAGAACGGCATCAACGAAGTGGCCGCGACGGCGATTGCCCAGCAGAAGTTCGAGAAGGCGGTTCCGGTCATCCTCGCCGAGGGCAGGGACACCGACGGTCTGTATTTCTACTCGAAGAACGAAGAGAGCTGTCTGCGGCTGGTCACTCTCTGAGGAGGGCGCATCCGCGCCAGCTGTGCGGCCCGCCGCCTGCGTGGGTCGCCAGGCGCGCCATTGTTCGGGGGCGCCTTGGCCCAGGGGGGCTCGAAGGCACATGACGAACTATCTCGACGAGCGGCTGGTCGGGCTCGAAGGCACCGCCGACCTCAAGAACATGCGTCTCGTGTCCTTCACCGGACGCGAAGAGGTGAGCCGGCCGTTTCGTTACGAAGTGCGCATGATCGGGTTCGCCGGCGGCCCGTCCACGGGTGCCGTGAACCCGGACAGCGTGCTCGGCCGCTCACTCACCCTCACACTGCAGAATCCGAACGGTGTCGGCTCCGGTCCGCGCCATTTCAACGGCATCGTCACGGAGTTCGCCCACACCGGTTTCAGCGATCGTCATCACGAGTACTACGCGGTCATCCGACCGGCCTTCTGGCTGCTGACGCAGCGTTCCGACTGCCGGATCTTCCAGAAGAAATCGGCTGACGCCATTTTTCGCGAGGTGTGCCAGCACGCGGGCGGCGTCGAGCACCGGCTAGCCCTGAGCGGGAAGTATCAGGTGCTGGAGCAGCGCATTCAGTATCACGAGACCGACTTCGATTTCGTGAGCCGGCTGCTCGAGCACGAAGGCATCTATTACTACTTCGAGCACGAGAAAGGCCGGCACGTCATGGTGCTGGTGGACGACACCGCGAAGCTCACTCACGTCCAGGGGTACGACAAGGTTCCTTACGAGCCGGCTGCTTCGGGCGCGGTGCGCGACCGGCTGACGACCTGGGCCTCTTCGAAGGCGTTCCGCTCCGCCTCCTACGCGACACGTTCCTACAACTTCGAGAAGCCCTCGTCGATCGTCGCGGGCGCCTCGCAGGTCGCCGGAAGGGACAACGCCTCGCGCTACGAGATTTTCGAGTACGCCCCCGATCCCGTCGTGCTAGAGGCCAGGCAGGCGGATGTGCTCGCCAAGCTGCGTGCCCAGCGCATGCAGTCATCGCAGACGCTCATCAAGGCGAGTGGTGATGCCGCCGGGCTTGCCGCCGGCCGGGTCTTCACGCTCACGGACTACCCGGTCGCGAGCGTGAACAAGAAGTACGTCGTGCTCGCTACCGAAGTGAACATCGAGGCAGACGCGGAGCAGTCGGGCGGCTCGGGCAAGACGAGCGCATTCTCCATCGAGCTCGAATTGCTCGACGCGCAGCAGCCGTATCGGCCGGAGAGGCTCACTCCCAAGCCGCGCATCCAGGGCACCCAGACCGCGAAGGTTGCCGGCGGCACCGCGCAGGATGTGGCCACCGACAAATACGGCCGCGCGATGGTGCAGTTCTACTGGGACCGTGCGCAGACACCGAGTGCCTTCGCGCGTGTTGCGCAAGGGTGGGCCGGGCAGGGCTGGGGCTCGCAGCAGCTGCCGCGCGTGGGCCAGGAGGTGGTGGTCTCCTTCCTCGATGGCGATCCGGACTGCCCGATCATCATCGGCAGCGTCTACAACGCCGAGCAGATGCCGCCCTACACGCTGCCGGATCAGAAAACCCGCAGTGGCGTGAAGAGCCGCAGCCTCGCCGACGGCACGGCGGAAAACTTCAACGAGATCCGCTTCGAGGACAAGAAGGGCGAGGAAGAGCTCTACATCCACGCCGAGAAGAACATGCAGGTCGTCGTGGAGAACGACCAGACGATCAGCATCGGCGCCGTGAAGAAGGACAAGGGCGATCGCAGCGTCACGATCCAGAACGACGACACGCTCTCGGTGGGCCGGGACCGCAAGGTCACCATCCAGCGCAATCTCGAGAGCACGGTGACGGAGAACGAGACTCGCACCGTCAAGAAGGGGCGCAAGACCACCGTCATGGAAGATGACGAGGCGGACATCAAGAAGAAGCTCACGCTGACCGCCGGCACCGAGATCACCTTGAAAGTGGGCATGGCGAAGATCGTCATGAAGTCGGATGGCACGATCGAGATCTCCGGCAGGGAGGTGAAGCTGAGTGGCACCGCGAAGGCGGAAGTCGCCGCGACGCAGATCGAAGTCTCCGGCACGAACCTCGCTCTCAAGGGCACGAAGACCGCCCTGGAGGGCTCCGGCACGCTCGACATGACTTCGAGCGGCATCGCCTCCCTCAAGGGCTCGCTCACCAAGATCGGATGAACCTGAGAACGCATGCAGGACACCATGGCCGCAGCTCTTGACCCGCAATCGCAGATCCCGGCGCACAGCGTTGCGCCGCCGGCCTGCGTCAGCAGCTCCGCGCGCGCGGTGTTGCGCACGGGCGCGAACGTGCATCGCTGCCTCGATGAGCTGATGAAGCTCGGGCTGCAGGCGGATGCGCTGGCTCTCGTTGCGCGCACGCTGCCGAAACGCTACGCGGTGGCATGGGCTTGTGACTGCCTCAAGACAGCTTTTGCGAACGACCCTCAGGCGACGGACGTCGATCGTGCCGGTCTCGCGCTCGCGCAACAGTGGCTGGCGGATCCCACGGAAGACAACCGCCGTGCCGCCATGGAGTTCGCCGAGCGCGACGAGTTCAGCTCGCCCGGCGCGTGGGTGGCGGCCAGTGCGGGGTGGTGCGGCGGCAGTCTGCTGCCGCGGGGCTACGACGTCGTCTCCCCGCCGGATCATCTGCCGTCGGAAGCGGCAGTGGCGGCGCTTCGGCTCGTCGCGAGTCGCGGCGCCGATTACGCCGGCTCGGGCAACGGGTTCGTCAAGCGCGCGCTGCAGATCTTCGGCGCGCCCGGAAGTGGAGCCACCGCATGAAGCCTGCCGCTCGCATAGGTGACATGCACACGTGCCCGATGCAGACGATGGTAGGGCCGGCGCCTGTGCCGCACGTGGGTGGGCCAGTGCTGCCGCCTGGCGCTGTCACGGTGCTGATCGGCAACGTTCCGGCGGCCACGGTGGGCAGCCAGTGCTTGTGCGTGGGCCCGCCGGACGCGATCACCATGGGCTCCTCGACAGTGCTGATCGGCGGCAAGCCGGCCGCGCGTATGGGCGACCTCACGGCACACGGCGGAACCATCGTCGCGGGCTGTGTCACAGTGCTGATTGGAGGGTGAGGGCGCAGCACAGCGCCTGACATCATGTATCTGACGCTCGAAGTGGTAAGTGCCAACGCCGCCCTGCTCGGTGGAGCACGGCGCAAGGTGTTCTCCGTCGATGGCGGCCGCATCGGTCGCGCGCCGGAGTGCGACATGGTGCTGTCGGGCGCTGGCGTGCATCGCCATCACGCCACTGTGCGTTTCATCAACGGCGTGTTCTTCATCGAGGGCGTCGGCACGAACGGCATCGCGGTCAACAATCCGGATGTCGTGATTCCGCGGAACGAGCCGTACCCGCTCAAGAGCGGGGACAAGGTGTTCATCGACGAGTTCGAGATCGCCGTCGCCACGTCCGCCGCGGCTCCCGTTGAAGCGGCGGCTGCGGCTGCCGCCTCGCGCGATGTTCCGCGCGCTGCGCCAGCCGTGCGTCAGGCGCCTCTTCCGATGGAAAGCGCTGATGATCTCGATCCCATGCGCATCCTGAGCGCGCCCGGTGGTGGCGCCGCTTCGCGTCCGTTGCGTCAGCCGGAACGCCAGATCGAGCCCGGCTGGAATCACACGCCCTCGCTCACGGATCACTTCACGCCACCGCCGCCCGCGGCGCCGTTGTCGGGTGGGGTGACGATTCCCGAAGACTGGGACAAGACTTCGTTCAATCGATCGAAGCTGCAGCCGCCGGCCGCGCAGCCTGGGCCGAGGCCGACAGCGCCCATACCGCCGATGTCTCACGTACCCCCGATGTCGCAGGTACCCCCGATGCCTCGGGTACCGCCGGTGCCGCCGCTTGCGTCAGCGCCGCAGGGCGCGCGTCCCGCTGCACCCGTGCGCGCGATGCCGCCCACCGCGCGCGCGCCAGCGCCCGCGGGCGGCGCGTTCGATTGGGAAGGTTTCCTGCGCGCGGCGGGCGTCGATCCCGCGACGGTGCCGGCGGAAACCGCGGCCATCATGGGCGACATCGTGCGCAGTGTGGTGCAGGGCCTGATCGAGGTATTGCGCGCTCGCTCGGAGATCAAGACCGAGTTCCGCATGCCCGTGACGCAAGTGAAGGTCTCGGAGAACAACCCGCTCAAGTTCGCGGCGAACGCGGAGGATGCGATCGGCAGCCTCTTCGGCCGGCGCAACGCCGCCTATCTCGGCCCGAAGGAAGCCTTCGAGGACGCCTTCAACGACGTGCGCTTCCACCAGCTCGCGATGCTCGTGGGTGTGCGCGCCGGCTTCGACTGCCTCATGAGCCGCTTCGACCCCGCACAGCTGCAGGAGCTCTTCGAGCGCCAGGGCAAGCGCGGTGGGCTCTTCGGCGGCGGCAAGGCACGGTATTGGGAGATGTACGCCGAGCGCTTCGAGGAGCTTTCGGCGGATCGCGATGAGACGTTTCGACGATTGTTCGGTGAAGAGTTCGCACGCGCCTACGAGAAGCAGCTCGCGGTGTTGAAACGCGAGCGGGGTGGATCGTAGGCGACGAGGCGGGCCGCACACGCGGGCCCGCGGTGACGGAGGGCAGGTGGTCTCGAAAAACACGCTGATGGTGGCGCTCGCACTGTGCGCCCTCGCGCTCAGTGCCTGCGCGTCGAAGCCGGCGAAGCCGGTGCCGGCGCGCGCGCAGCTCATCGCAAGCGCGGACGTGAACCCGGATTCGACCGGCCGCGCCTCGCCCGTCGTCGTGCGCGTGTTCCAGCTGAAGGACGATGGAGATTTCGCGAGCGCGGACTTCTTCGCGCTCTACGACAAGGAAAAGGAAACGCTCGGCGCGAGCCTGCTCTCACGCGAGGAATACGTGCTCTCGCCCGGGGAAACCCGCTCGCTCGAGCTGGCACTGAAAACCGAGGCCCGTTTCATCGGCGCCATCGCCGCGTTCCGCGATGTGCGCTCCGCTCGATGGCGCGCGCTCACGCGGGCGCCCGAAAAGACGCTCACCGACCTCATCGGCAGGGACGGTGTCACGCTAAATGTCGGAAAGGATTCCCTCACGCTCACCGTCAAGGACTGATCGCGAGGCTGCAGGCAACCATGTCAGAAAACAATCGCATCGTCTGGTCCGAAGGCCTCTTCCTGCGGCCCCAGCACTTCCAGCAGCAGGAGCGCCATCTCGAGACCTGGATCGAGGGCCGCACGGGCGCGCTCCGCCCGCACGCCTGGGGATTCACCGAGCTCGAGATCGAGCGCGACCTGCTCGCGATCGGCAAGCTCGGCTTGCGAAGGGCGCGCGGCGTGTTCCCGGACGGCACGCCGTTCGCGATGCCCGACAACGAGCCACTGCCCGCGCCGCTCGAGATCGGCCAGCAGCTGCGCGACCAGGTGGTGTACCTCGCCCTGCCGCTGCGAAAGTCCGGCGCTCTGCAATCCACCCGTGCGGCCGATAGCGCCGAGCTCACACGCTATCGCAGCCACGACCATGAAGCGCGCGACGTCACGTCGGACTCGGCGGGCGGCACGGAGCTCGAAGTCGCTGCGCTCAACACGCGCCTCCTGCCGCACAGAGCGCCGGCGGACGATTTCGCGCGCATCGCCGTCGCGCATGTCATCGAGGCCCGCGCCGACCGGCAGGTCGTGCTCGACGATCGATTCATTCCCACGGTATTGAAGAGCGGCGCCGCGGGGCGTCTGGCGACGTTCCTCCTCGAGCTGCAGGGGCTGCTGCATCAGCGCGCCGAGGCGCTGGCGGCGCGTGCGGTGGCCTCGGGCCGCGGGGGCGCTTCGGAAATCGCCGACTTCCTGATGCTTCAGATCATCAACCGCTACGAGCCGGTGGTGGCGCACCTGGCATCGAACGCCGTGCTGCATCCGGAGGATCTGTATCGGCTGTGTCTTGAAATCACTGGCGAGCTGTCCACGCTCACCGCGGCGTCACGCCGTCCCCCGCAATTCCCGGCGTATCGGCACGATGCCCTGCGCGGCAGCTTCGAGCCCGTGATGAACGCGCTGCGTGCCTGCCTGAGCGTGGTGATGGAGCAGAACGCCGTGCCGATTCCGCTGGTCGCGCGCAAGTTCGGCATCAGCGTGGCGAGCGTTGCGGATCAGAGCCTCTTCGATGCGGCGAGCTTCGTGCTCGCGGCGCGCGCGGATGTGCCCTCGGAGGAGCTGCGCCGCCGCTTCCCGGCGCAACTGAAGATCGGCCCGGTCGAGAAGATCCGCGATCTCGTGAACCTGCAGCTGCCGGGCATCGGCCTGCAGGCCATGGCGGTCGCGCCGAGGCAGATCCCCTACCACGCGGGCTTCGCGTACTTCGAGCTCGATCGCAACAACGATCTGTGGCGCACCCTCAAGGGGTCCGGCGGCATCGCGGTTCATCAGTCCGGCGATCTGCCGAATCTCGCGATGGAACTGTGGGCCATCCGGGCGTAGGGGGCGCAGGAGCATGAGCCAGGACAAACCGGACGACCTGCCGCGGGATGTCACGATCCTGAGGCCGCGACCTGGGGCGGGCCGCAAGCCTGCGGCGCCCGCGCAGCCGAATGTTCCGCCGCCACCGGCGCCGACTGCGCAGCCGGCTTACGCGCCGACGCCGCAGCCATCGTACGCGCCCACGTCGCAACCATCGTATGCGCCTACGCCCCAGCCTTCTTACGCGCCGGCGCCGC
>JBDZVF010000365.1:0-6637 GCA_040255575.1 Pseudomonadota bacterium
GACCGTGAGCCCGTAACCGGAAAGCTTTTGCGGATCGAGCTCCACGCGCACCGTGCTCTGCGGGCTGCCAACCGTGTAGACATTGCGCGTGCCCGGAACACGTTTGAGCTCCGCTTCGATGGAGCGGGCCACCTGCCCCAGCTCGTGAGAGCCACGCGCCGCATCCTGCGTCCAGAGCGTCAGCGTGACGATCGGCACGTCATCGATGCCCTTCGGTTTCACGAGCGGTTGCAGGACTCCGACGCCGGCGGGTCGCCAGTCCTGGTTGGAGTAGATCGCGTTGTAGAGCCGCACGATCGCCTCGGTTCGCGGCTCACCGACTTCGAACTGCACGCTGAGCACGGCCATGCCGGGCCGCGAAACCGAGGTGATGTGCTCGACCCCGGAGATCTCACCGAGCACCTTCTCCATGGGCGTGGCGACGAGGTTCTCGACCTGTTCGGCGGAGGCACCCGGGAAGGGAACGAAGATGTTGGCGAACGTGACGTCGATCTGCGGCTCTTCCTCGCGTGGCGTCACCAGCACCGCAAAGAGGCCCATCAGCAGCGCGGCCAGGGCGAGCAGCGGCGTCAGCTGGTTCCCGAGGAACTTGCGTGCGATCCGCCCGCTGAACCCGAGCGGAGCGCTCATGAGCGAGGCGTCCCGTCCGCAGGTGCGGGGCCGAGGTGCTTCATCGCGGCGACCGGGTCGAGCGCAACGCGCTCACCGGCACCGAGCCCGGCCAGAATCTCGATGCGGTCGTCGAAGCGATGTCCGGGGCGCACTTGCCTGAGGGAGGTGCGGCCACTCGCGTCGACGACGTATACCCCCGTCACCTCGCCGCGTTCGATCAGCGCGCTGGCGGGTACCAGCAGCCGATCCATTTCACCGATGACGAAGCCCACCTTCACGAACATTCCCGGATACAGGTCGGCTGCGTTTTCCGGCAGCTCCAGGCGCGCGCGAAACGTGTTGGAGGGTGACGACGCTTCCGGGAATATCGTGAGCTTCGTGGCTTCGATGCGGCGGCCGCCCACGTAAACGGCGGCCTTCTTGATGCGCCGGACCTGCTCCACGATGGACTGCGGCACATCGACGACCACGCGCAGGAACTGCAACGAGATGCCGCTCATGATCGGGGTGCCCGGCGCCACGGTCTCCCCGACTTCGACGTGCCGCTTGGTGACGATGCCGGCGTAGGGCGCACGAATCTCCGTGTAGGAAACACCCTCGCGCGCGCTCTGCAAGGCCGCCTTGGCTGCGGCAAGTCTCGCCACCGCTGCGTCGCGGGTTGCGATGGCCTGATCCAGCATCGCCTTTGGTACGACTTTGCGGTCGTACATCTCGGCCATCCGTTGATACTGCGTCTGCGCTTCCTTTTCGCGGGCCGTCGCTTCGCGCAGCGCCGCTTCCGCCTGCAACAGGCCGGCACGCTGTTCCGTGGCGCGCAGGCGCACGATGACCGCGCCGGCGGGAACGAAGTCGTTGACGTCGTAGAGAATGCTATCGACCCGCCCGGAGGTCTGTGCCGCGACGGTCCCTTGATTGACCGCTTCGATCGTTCCATCGAGCTGGCGCTCGAGCGGCGTGCGCTCCGCCTGAACGACCATCGACGCCGGCGCCCTGGCCGTGGCTGCTGCTGTGGACGGCTCCTGCCCGCTGCACGCGACCAACAGCAACGCGCAGGCCGTCGCGAGAATCCCGGATGTGATGCGATTTCGACTTCGCGTGATCACCGGAAGGCCGGACCGGGCGAGTAGCCGAACTTCTTCAGCATACGTGCCAGCGGGCAGAACCCGGTGAACGCCGACTGCAGCAGGTTCAAGCCGATCAATGCCGTGAGCACGAGGCAGTATGGGTTCACGAAGTAACCGAGCAGGACGGTCAGCAGGATCAGGCTACCCGCGACTGCCAGGACGACTCGATCAATGGACATGACGTACTCCTTCTTTCGCTTTTCGGGGAATTCTTTTCGCCCACATTTCGGTTTGCATCCGTAGCCTTCGCGGCGTGTTCGGGATTACTACCTAGCGCGTGACCGCGCCGGTCGCCGGGTCGAGGTGCACTGTGCCGAAGCCTGCAGCGCTCCAGGCTCGAAGTCCGCCTGTCAGATGCGCGGCTCGCGCGACACCGGCGTCGAGCCGGGCCTTTGCTGCCTTCATCGAGCGCACACCGCTGCCGCACTGGAAGACGACTTGGCGCGACTCATCTGGCGGTAGCGCCTTTGCATCGAAGGTTGACAGCGGATAGAGCAACGCGCCCGGGATGCGCTCGGCGGCGTATTCGTCCGGCTCCCGGACGTCGATGAGCAGCACCTTCCCTTCCGAAAGCAGTGTCTGCAGCTCCTGAGGAGAGATTTCCTGTACCTGCGGCGTGTTCATCTCGTCTGCCTCTCTCGCAATGATTGACAGCCATGATATTAGCACTTGCTGAATTAGCAAGAGCTGATCTACAATTCGCCGCGTGTAGCACGATGGGGGTTCGGTGGCTCAAAGGCTCTCGCCCGCAACAACTCGCGCGCCGAAGCGGCGGCACGCAGCACATGAGATTCAACCACACGCCGACAAGGCGGCGGCACTGCTGAAGGCGCTCGCCAATGAGCAGCGCCTGCTCATCCTCTGCAATCTTCTGGATGGGCCGCTGACGGTGGGTGAGTTGAACGAGAGAGTGGTGCTGAGCCAGTCAGCGCTGTCCCAGCACCTGGCGGTGCTGCGCGAATCCGGCATCGTGACGACCACGCGAGAGGCGCAAAGCATCCGTTATGAGCTTCCGAAAGGCGTGGTCACCCGCATCATCGAGGTGCTCTACAAGGAGTTCTGCGAGCGCTGATCGTCCAGCTCGTTCGAGCCTCGAGCCGGCAACTACCTGAGGACACCTGCGACAGACGTTGAAGGAAAGCGGGCGGCCTGATAAATGTCTTGCCGAGGGTGTCGCGTAATCCAGCGCGGCAGGATTGTGTTGGTCGGGCCGCCAACGCGCGCAGTGCTTTGCCAATGGCGTCCAACGTGCCTCCGCCGACCCCTGTCCGTCGCATTCTCGAGCCAATCGAACGCTTCCTGCACATCGAAGCAGCGAGCGGTATCGTGCTCATCCTGGCCGCGGTTGTGGCACTGCTCTGGGCGAACCTTCCCGTGACGCCGTCGTATGACGCGTTATGGCACACGCCTGTCACCTTCGGAGTCGGCCACTGGGTAACGACCCAGACGATTCACTTCTGGGTGAACGAGGGGCTCATGACCGTGTTCTTCCTGGTTGTGGGCCTGGAGATACGCCGCGAGCTGCACGACGGTGCGCTGGCCTCCTGGCGTCGTGCGTCGCTTCCGCTCGTCGCCGCGGCGGGCGGGGTCATCGTGCCTGCCCTCATATATCTGGCTACGACGGTCGCTACGCCCGAGCTTCGCGGGGGATGGGCAGTGCCCACCGCAACAGACATCGCCTTCGCGGTGGGCGTGCTGACACTTCTTGGAAGCCGGGTGCCGTCGGAGTTGCGCGCGCTGCTGCTGGCACTTGCGGTGATCGACGATATCGCCGCGATCATCATCATCGCGCTGTTCTATTCTCACGGCGTGTCGCTCGTCGGGTTGGTCGTCGCCGGGGCTGCCGCAGGGCTCGCTTTCACCTTTCAGCGGTTGGGCATCCGCTCGGCCTGGCTCTATGTGATTCCCGCCTTCGTGATGTGGCTCGGCATGCTGGGCGCCGGTATTCATCCCGCCATCGCGGGAGTTGCGCTCGGGCTGATCACGCCGGTGCGTTTCGCATCACAGAGCGAGCACGCCCGTCGCCGCGTGGCCAATGCGCTCGCCAGGATCGGAAGTCCGCAGGAGTCGAGAGGCAAATCGACCCAGGAGCTCGCAGCTCCGCTGCGTGAGCTGAAGGATGCCCAGATCGATCTGTTACCGCCGGTCCTGCGGGTGCAGGATGCGTTACATCCGTGGGTGGCCTTCGTAGTCATGCCGCTGTTCGCGTTGGCCAATGCAGGCGTCACGATTGAAGGGCTTCAGGTAGACCGCTCGTTGGCAGCCGTCTTCCTGGGGGTGGGCGGCGGCCTGGTGGTCGGGAAACCTTTAGGCATCGCGTTGGCCACTTTCCTCGCAACCCGCACGGGCTTGTGCGAACTGCCGAGAGGTGTGAACGGCGGCGCCATCCTCGCGATGGGCTGCCTGGGCGGCATCGGTTTCACGATGGCGATCTTCATTGCGGACCTGGCGTTCGCGAACCCCGACCTCCTGGCAGCCGTGAAGGCGGCGGTCCTCGCTTCGAGCGTGACTGCCGCGATCGCCGGCTATCTCGTTGGCCGTCGCGTGCTCGGCCGAGGCACGAGCTACATGCCGGCGTCCCATGGTGCTCACGGTGAGTAATCACGCGCGCGACACGCTGTGAACGGTTCGGTCCGGTTCGGCTCGAGAGCGTGCTGATGCTGTTCACGTGTGCGGGGGCGCTGACACTGCTGGCATCACGTTAATCGCGATGTCCCGCTTCTTCACGGCAGCTCGAAAGTGAATCGAACGGGCCGGGCGATCAGCACGTCAGTGCTCGCGTTCGTCACGACCGATTCGGCAACACTCCCGATGAGAATGTGCGCCAGGCCACTGCGCCCGTGGGTGCCCACGGCGATCAGGTCGGCACGCGTACGGCGCGCCTCGGCGAGAATCACAGAAGTAGGGTCGCCCCAACGCAGGTTCGCCTGCACGCGGATGCCCCGCTTGCGGAGCGAGTCGAGCTCGCTGGTCAGCGCCGCCTCCGCTTCCTTGCGAAAGGCGAGGTGATATTCGGTTGGTTCGGACTCTGTGCCCGCATCGCTGAACCCGGTGAACGGCACGTGGTACGCCCTGATGGCCGCCATCGGGCGGCGGCCCGGTGTCGCCACGGCCTGCGTCAACTCAACGAGATGGCGTGCGGAAGGGTCGAGCGGCAGGGCGATGAGCGGACGGCGGTAAGCCCCGCGCGGCGGTTTTCGAACGATCAGAACCGGTGTCTCGGACATGCGGACGACGCGGGCTGCGGTGGTGCCGATGATGTTACCCATGCGCGCGCCCGCGCCCTTGCTGCCGAGGACAACCAGATCCGCATCGATTTCTCGCGCGTATCGAATCAGTTCCACGTGAGGCTGGCCGCCGAGCAGATGCGTGCGGATTGCCGGCCCCGAGCGCGCACGGCTCCGCGATGGGCCCTTCAGCCGCGCGACCTCCCGAGCCAGGCGACTCGCTGACTCAGCCTGCAGCCGTACATCCCTCATCGCTTCGCGCGGCAGAACGTGCACGAGATGCACCCGGCTTCTGGCGGAAAGCGGCAGGTGCATCGCCCGTCGCGCAGCCTGGAGCGACCCAGCTGAGAAATCCGTCGGGACGAGAATCGACTTCAGTCTGCGCGATGGCATGGAGACGCCTCCGGATCATGATGACACGTTGCTGCGCACCCATTGTTCGCGAAGCGGACGCGCGGCGCATCCGCAGGATTACGCAGCGGCTGCAAGCGTGCGGAGCCCTTGCGCAGCGCGAACCAGGAGCGCTGCTGCGACTGCCACGAGCGGCCAACGTCAGAAGAATCGCGGCTGCGGCACTCAGGATATCCGCGGGGCACAACGCAGATCCGGTTGGCGCAACAGCGAAACTGCGGACCAGCCCTGCCGGCCGGGGCGCGAATCGGCGGAAGTCTTGTGAGCGTCCAGGCATCTTCATCGGGGGGCGCGCATTGCGCGCTGGCCGCTCGGGCGGCACAGTGTGACCCGTCTGTGAAGCATGAAGGGTGAGATCGCTGCATGAAGACATTTCTCTTCATTCTCGTAATCCTGGTCCTGGCGGCCGGCGCAACGTGGTACAAGGCCGGCGATCTGCCGGGGCCGCAGATCGAAATCGCCGATCCCGCTCGCCTCATCGGGCAGGGCGGCCGCATCAAGGTTTTCGTTCGTGCACCGGACGCGAAGCTGAACCGGCTCGATATCACGCTGGAGCAGGGCGAGCTGCGCGCGCCGGTATTCAGCCTGAATGCCGAGCCGAGCGCGAAGCCGGTGCTCGAAAGCGACGGCCGCCTGCGCGTGGAGCGCCCCACCGGCAAGAAGATCGTGCCGCAGCTGCGCGAAGGGCCTGCACGCGTCACGGTCACCGCGACTCGGCCGGTGCTCTTCGGACTGAGAGAAGTCGAGTCCACCGCTTCGCGTGACATCGAAGTGCGCCTTGCCCCGCCGCAGCTCATTCCGCTATCCACATTCCATTACATCAATCAGGGCGGCTCCGAGATGATCGTTTACCGCGTGAAGCCCGCGGACGCGCGTTCCGGTGTGCGCGTGGGCGATCTCGAGTATCCCGGCTACCCGGCAAGCGGCGCGGGCATTCCCGGGGCGACAGAAGATCTCCGCGTAGCCTTTTTTGCGCTGCTGTGGAACCAGGATCCGAACACGCCCATGTCGCTGTTCGCGCGGGACGAGGTGGGCAATGAGGCAACCGCGGTGTTCGACTACCGCGTGTTCCCGAAGAAGTTCCGCCAGAGTCGCATCGAACTGGATGACCGCTTCCTCTCGCGCGTCGTGCCTGCGATTGTCAGCCAGACGCCCGAGCTGAATGTGCCCGACGCGAGCGATACGCTGGGGACGTTCCTGCGCATCAACGGCGACTTGCGTCGCCTCAACAACGAGCGCATCGAAGCGCTCGCGAGCGACTCC
>JBDZVF010000366.1:0-6591 GCA_040255575.1 Pseudomonadota bacterium
AGGGCTCCGTGATCGCCTCGTCCATGTTGACGACGAGGTGGCGGAGCACGGCGTCGCTGAAGCGGAACGCACCAGTGAGCTCATTGAGCGCCTTCTGGTCGCACTCGACGTTCATGAGAACGTAGTGGGCCTTGTGAACCTTGGCGATGGGGTACGCGAGCTGGCGACGGCCCCAGTCTTCCAGGCGATGCACCTTGCCGCCGTCGGTTGCGTTCAGGCCCTTGTAGCGCTCGATCATCGCGGGGACCTGCTCGGACTGATCCGGATGGACCAGGAAAACGATCTCGTAATGCCTCATGAGTTCCTCCTTACGGATTGGATGAGCCACCCACAGCGAGGCGATGCGTGGTGTGGCAAGGAGCGCTGGCCGGCGGCTTGTCTGATGCCTGGGGCAGCGGGGGCGCGGATAGTACAGAAGGCGGGGTGGAAGCTCAAGGGCGGCTTTGGGATCAAGGGCTTAAGAGCCCCGCGGCGCGGGCTACCGGTGACCGCATGGCTTGGAGAGGGAGCCTTTCGCCTCGGCGCCAGGTCCACGGAGTTCCTCTTTACCGCGCGGCGCCTGACGCTTGCTGCCACATCCAAGCCGCCCGGCGACTGAGGGCTTTCTTATGACCGCTGGCGAACCGCCTCGTACAGCAGCATCCCCGCGGCCACCGACACATTGAGACTTTCCACCGCCCCCAGCTGAGGCAGCCGCACGATGAAATCGCACGTCTGGCGGGTGAGTTGGCGGAGCCCCGAGCCTTCGGCGCCAAGCACCAGCGCTACCCCACCCTTCAGGTCGGCCTCGTGCGCGAGCTTCGGGCCGTCCGCATCGGCGCCCACGACCCAGAGGCCAGCTTCCTTCAGCAGCTTCAACGCGCGGGCGAGATTGGTAACGGAGACAACCGGCGTCGTCTCGGCCGCGCCCACCGCCACCTTTCGGGCCGTCGCATTGAGTTGAGCCGCGCGATCCTTCGGCACCACCACCGCAAGCGCTCCGCAGGCATCCGCCGTGCGCAGGCACGCGCCGAGGTTGTGCGGGTCCTGCACGCCATCCAGCACGAGCACGATGGGGTCCTTCGCCGTTTCGAGCGCGCCGAGCAGGTCGTCCTCGGTCCAGGGCGGCAGCGGTTCGATTTCCGCGATGACGCCCTGATGCGTGACGTCGCCGCCCAGCATTTGCGCCAACGCGCGCGCGTCGATTCGTTGCACGGGGCGCCCGGCCTTGCGCGCAAGTTCCTCGATCTCACGCGTGCGCGGATCGTCGCGCCGCTCGGCGAACTTCACCGTGCGCACGCGCTCGGGGTGTCGTGCGAGCATCGCGCGCACGGCGTGCAGTCCGTAGATCGTTTCGACGCTCTTCATGGCGCGCAACGCGTGAACAGCGGTCGGCCGATGCGGCACCAGCCGCTGAGTTCGCGCGTGTCACATGCGCTAGCAGGGCCCGTGCACGTGCGCGATTGGCACTGAGTCGCTCGCCACGCATTCGCCCGCCACGCGCCCGCCTGCCGCGCACCCGCTCGCCGCGTGCTCCACCGACACGCGGCAAAGTCGCGCGCGCGGAACGCCAGCGCTTCACGGCTCAAGGTCCTCACGCTTCGTCCTCGCCATCCGCGGCGACGACCGGGTCTTCCGCCAGCGCCAGGTCGATGAGTCCTTCGATCGGATTCACCGCCGTCACCATCACCCGAATATGCGACCCGGTGCGCAGCTGACGGCGCGTGCGCCGGCCGATCCAGGCGTGCCCGCTCTCATGCATCTCGTAATCGTCATCGCGGAGGTTGTCGATGTGGAGCAACCCATCCACACCCACATCGAGAATCTGCACAAAGCAGCCGAACTCCACCACGGTAGTAATGAGCCCGCGGAACGTCTGCCCGATACGCTCGCGCAGATAGGTGCACTTGAGGAACGTGGAGACATAGCGATCCGCCTCATCCGCCCTCTTCTCGAGCTTAGAGGTGCTCTCGCCCAACATGGCGAGCTGCTCACCTTCGTAGCGAACCGCCGCCCCGCTCTTGTCGCCGATGCGGGCCTTGAGCGTTCGATGAACGACGAGGTCCGGGTAGCGACGGATCGGCGAAGTGAAGTGCGCGTATTGCGTGAGCGCGAGCCCGAAGTGGCCGATGTTCGCCGGCTGATACACGGCCTGCGGCATGGCTCGCACGATCAGCGATTCGATGAACGGCCGATCCGCCGTGTCTGGCAGGCGCTTGGCTATGGCTTGCAGGTCGCGCGTCGTTACCTCATCGGGTAGCCGCGCGTCGATATTGAGCGATGCCAGCGCGCTGGTGAGGCGTTCCAGCTTCTGCTCTTCCGGCGTCCCGTGCACGCGATAGAGCGTGCCAGTTTTCGATTCCTCGAGCTCGCGGGCGACCGCGACGTTTGCGAGGATCATGCACTCTTCGATGAGCTTGTGCGCCTCCTTGCGCACCCGCAGTTCGATGGCGCGCACGCGCTCAGCACCGTCGATGACGAACTCCGCTTCAGCGGCGTCGAACTCGAGTGCGCCGCGCTTCGAGCGGGCCTTGAACAGCGCGCGATACACCTCCACCAGCACGAGCAACGGATCGAGCAGCGGACCGAGCTTGTCTCGCGCGGCCGTTTTGCCTTCGAACAGCGCTTCGTTGGCGAGGGTATAGGTCAAACGCGCATGCGAACGCATGGTCGCCGGGTAAAAACTCGCGCCCTTCAGCACGCCCGTCTTCGACACATTCATGTCTGCCACGAAGCAGAGGCGATCGACGTTCGGCGCCAGCGAGCACAGATTATCGGACAGCGCGTGCGGCAGCATCGGCACGACACGCGTAGGGAAATACACGGACGTGCCCCGCTCCAACGCGCCGGCATCCAGCGCCGAGCCGGGGCGCACGTAATGGCTCACATCCGCGATGGCGACGATCAGGCGAAAGCCTGAAGCGTTGCGTTCGGCGTAGACGGCATCGTCGAAGTCCTTCGCATCATCGCCGTCGATGGTGACGAGCGGCAGGTCGCGGATATCGACCCGGTTCGCGACCTCGGTCGGATCCACTTTGTCCCCGAACGCGGCGGCTTCTCTCAACGCCGCGGCTGAAAACTCATGCGGCAGCTCGAATCGAGCGATGGCCGACTCGGTCGCGAGCTCCACCGGGCGATCTGGATCGAGCCGCTTCTCCACTCGCGCCTGCGCGGGTGAATTGTTCTTGGCATGGCGTGTGATGCGTGCGATGACCCAGTCACCGTTGCGGGCGCCACCGAGATCCGCGTGCGAGACGCTGCATCGAAGCTGCAAGCGCCGGTCGGCCGCGTTGACCCACGCCGACTTGCCGTGCATGTCGATGGTGCCGAGGAACGCGTTGACGCCGTGGCCGGTGATTTCCTCCAGCTCTCCGAGCCAGCGATCACTCGCGTCGCGACTCACGCGAACTCGCGCGCGATCTCCATGCATCAGATCGCGCATCTCGCGCGGGGGGAGGAACACGCTGTCGCTCATGCCCTCGACGCGGAGAAAGCCGTAGCCGGCGCGATGCGCGCTGACCGTGCCTTCCACTATGTTTCCCGGCCTTACCTGCAGCGTGTCTTCGCGACCGGCACGGCTGCCGCCGCCGGCGCGGCTGGGTCGGTTCGTCGCATGGCCTCTTGGGCCGCGCTTGTCGTTCCGACCGCCCTCCGCGCGACCTGGCTCGCCGCGCCCCGCCTTCGAGGCGGTCTGCCCGCCGCGGATGCCGCGCACCGTTTTCGAGGGCGCCTGCTCCGACCCGCGGCCACGATCCCGCCGCCCGAACTTCGTCCGACGTCTATTCAATTGACAGCCCCTGACCTCGTGCGTACATTGCCGCGCCTTCGCACCCTGCCCGGGTGGCGGAATTGGTAGACGCACTAGCTTCAGGTGCTAGCGGGTAACTCCGTGGAGGTTCGA
Organism: Pseudomonadota bacterium; assembly: GCA_040255575.1. GTDB lineage: Bacteria > Pseudomonadota > Gammaproteobacteria > Steroidobacterales > Steroidobacteraceae > JADGHX01. The sequence goes on from JBDZVF010000366.1 coordinate 3,881, forward strand.
GTCCTCTCCCGGGCACCAGACGGACCCTCTCACCCCGTCTCACGATGTCTCGCCCCGCTTCAGGGGCGCTTCTAAGCGATTCATTTCTCAAGTTTTTTCTCTTCTTTGTCGTCTCAGGCCGGCTCATTCCGGCTCAGCCCAGCGCGATTCGGACCTGGGTAACTATCCGGGTAACTTTAGCCTCGTTTCGAACAGGGACTCCAACCTGGAACACGAGGCAAAGGTTGCCTGCATGGATTCGTTCCCGAACGCTCGCGAGATGCCGCCATGCTGCTGACTGACATCGCGGTTCGGCAGGCGCGGCCGAAGGAGAAAGAATACAGGCTCTCGGATCAGCGCGGGCTTCTACTGGTGGTGCGGCCCACTGGTGCCAAATGGTGGAGGCTGCGCTACACGTTTCAAGGCAAGGAGAAAATGATCAGCCTGGGCGTGTACCCGGACGTCTCCTTGTCCATGGCACGCGATCGTCGGGACGCGGCTCGACGCGTGCTCGCCGATGGCAGAGACCCGAGCGCTGAGAGGCGGGCGGAAAAAGAGGCGCTCCACCACGCTGAAAAAGGGACGTTCGAAATCATCGGACGAAACTATCTCGCAACGCTCGCGAAGAAGGCCCGCATCGGCAAGGGCTCGATCAAGACCTACAAGAAAGCGAAATGGATGCTGGAGACGTTCATCTTTCCAGCGCTGGGATCGAAACCCATCGGACAGATCACCGCTTCAGAGCTGCTCGTGGAGCTCAAGAAGATCGAGATGAAGGGGCTGCACGAAACAGCCCGCCGCACCAAACAGCGCTGCGGCAAGATCTTCCGCCACGCCATCGGTCTTGGGCACAAGGTGCGGGATCTGACCCCAGACCTCCGGGGTCTTCTCGAGGCGCCACAGGTTGAGCACCATGCGGCCCTCACCGATCCTCGGCAAGTAGGCGAGCTGCTGCTGGCCATCGATAGCTACACAGGTCGCTTTGCCACACGCTGCGCGCTACGCCTCGAGCCCCTCATCTTCCTGCGCTCTCGCGAGCTACGGAGCCTCGAGTGGCGATACGTGGACTTCGAGGCTGCCGAGATACGCATCCCTCGCGAGATCATGAAGGGCAACTCATGTTCCGCGTCCCGTGCGAAGTACTCCAACACTTCGATTGCGAGGTTGATTTGGGCGCGGGCCTGCCAGAAGCCGGGGAGTAGCCGAAGCGCTGTACCGTGCAGCGTACGAACTTCGTCGAGCGTATTCATTCACGCACCTCCACTCGACCGCAGCGGCTAGTGCACCACGCTAGCAGTGCCGCTAGATGCTCGATCTCCTCGTCCAATGGCTCGCACGCGTACTCGCTCAATACGGAGGCGATATCTTCGTCCAGCTCCGCGTTCTGGCGATGCAGCGCCATGATCGAGACGCTGATGACAGGGAGGATCAGACGCAGCTTCCGCACGTGCTCACGCAGTTCGAAACGCAGAGGCTCGTCTGTAGTGGGGTTCGGGGGTGGTAGAGTGTGGGGGGGTGAACCGCCCTCCTTTGCAAGAGTGGCGTGAAACATGAGCGCCGTCCTTCTCTGATGGCTTTTGTGTAGGCGCCCGGCGGTGCTAGTAACACCGTGGGGCGCCGCCTTTCGACGCAAGGTCGAATGGAGCGATAGTGCTCGCCGAGCGAGAAAAGGAGGATGGGCGTTCGTGATGGAAACGTGCAGAAATGCACGTTTCGCGCGCGGAGCGCCAGACGGATTTCGACGTTTCGACCAAGCGTTCGATTCGCGTCAAGCGGGAAGATCTCTTTCCTGCTGGCCGACGGTTCAAGAACTCGTCACACGGAGCCCATGGTAGCCGCGAGCGCTGGGCCAGACGCTACGCCGTCTGAGCCAATAGCCTGCGTTCTTCCGCTTGCGAGACCTCCGATTTGTCTGGATCGGGAGAGCAATGGGACCGTGGAATAGATGGAGGGGCTTCATGAGGCCTGCGGGCCTCATGGGGAGGCGCCGTTTATGCCGCGAAAGCCCGTTGCTCTCCCGATCCAGACAAATCATTCTGGTGCAAGCGGATGGACGCTCGCCCCCCTCGCGGCGATCGGTCCACCTCGAGGTCTGTCGGCCGTCTGAAGAAAAGGCGCGGCGACGCCCTGTCGACTACAATTACTTGATGCGCTCGGATGCCCGCGGGTCACCAGATTGATGAGGCTTGAGACGCTCCTCAAGGAAGCGCGCGACCTCACGAGCCGCTTCATCGTGGGCATTCAAGTGTCAGTCTCACTTGGGCTGACCGACCGCAACACCATTTCGGAGACATTCTGCCTAGAGTTCTTCCGCGAGGTCTTTTCGCTCCCAGGACTGCGTAACCTCAACGCGGAACGAGAGAACTTTCCGGGCATCGACCTCGGTGACGAGGCACGCGGCAGGGGCTTTCAGATCACATCTGACGCGACGCTAGAGAAAGTCAAGGACACCCTGCGGAAAGTCATCAAGGCCGAGCAGCACAGGACATATCCGCACATCCAGATTTTCGTTCTGACCGCCAAACAGCGGAGCTACCAGCAAACCGCGATAGATGCCGTCACCGGCGACAAGCTGCGATTCAACGCCAAGGACGACGTATTCGATTGGCACGACATCCTCAAACACATTAGGACGTTCGAGCTCGAGCGTTTGGAGCGCGTCGTTGCGGTCCTTCGCAAGCACCTTCCTGAGCCCATTGAGCGAGCAGCCGACCCCGAAGTCGCCGCCGCCC
>JBDZVF010000367.1:0-6576 GCA_040255575.1 Pseudomonadota bacterium
CGAAAGAGCGCTCTGCCCCCTTTCTCGTCTACCGCGAGAGTGATGCCGTCACGCGCGCCATGCGCGACTACCTCGGCGATGATATCGGTGAAATCCTCGTCGACGATCCGGCCGCCTACCAGAAGGCCCAGGAATACATGCAGCGGTTCTTCCCCAACGAGGGGCAGCGCCGGCTGAAGCTCTACACCGACGACATCGCGCTCTTCACGCGCTTCCAGATCGAGAGCCAGATCGAGTCGGCGTATGCGCACAAGGTGCAGCTGCCTTCGGGCGGCTCGATCGTGATCGACTACACCGAGGCGCTCGTCTCGATCGATATCAACTCCGCCCGCGCCACGCGCGGCAGCGACATCGAAACCACCGCGACCAACACGAACCTCGAAGCGGCGGACGAGATTGCCCGCCAGCTGCGTATCCGCGATATCGGCGGTTTGATCGTCATCGACTTCATCGACATGGAGTCGACGAAGAACCAGCGCGAGGTCGAGGATCGCCTGCGCGAGGCCATGAAGCACGACCGCGCGCGCATCCAGATCGGGCGGCTGTCGCGGTTCGGGTTGCTGGAGATGTCTCGCCAGCGCCTGCGGCCCTCGCTCTCGGATTCGAGCCACATCGTGTGCCCGCGCTGTATCGGCAACGGCAGCATCCGTAGCGCCGAGTCGATGGCGCTCGCCGTGCTTCGGCTCATCGGCGAAGAGCTGCGCAAGGACCGCACGGCGAAAGTGATCGCGCAGGTGCCCGTGGAAGTGGCGACGTACCTGATCAACGAAAAGCGCGACTGGCTGCGCCAGATCGAAGACAAGAGCTCCGGCGAGCTCATCATCGTGCCGAACACTCACATGCAGACGCCGGACTTCACGCTCCGTCGCGTGCGGGACGACGAGGCCGAGCTGCCGGAGAACAAGGAAAAGAGCTATCTCATGCCCACGCAGCCGGCCGTTGTCGAGCCGGCCGCCGCGCAGGCGAACAAGGCGCACCAGGAAGTGGCGGCCGTCGCGACGATTCTGCCGTCCACCTCGGCACCGATCGTGGTTCACGAACCGGCGCCCCAGGCACCGCCACCTCCCCCGGCTCCGCAGCTTGGAGTGCTGGGGCGGTTCAAGCGCTGGCTGGTGGGCGATCCTCAGCCGGTCGCTGTGCTGCCGGCAGTGGCGGGAGCGGCTGCTGGGGCCTCGTCTGGCGGCAGTCACTCGCGCGGCGGTCAGAGCGAACGCAGCGATCGCGGGCATCGGCGGGATCGAGACGGACGGCGGTCGGGTGGCGATCGGTCGCACCGGCACGGCGAGGACGGACGTCGCGAGCGCAGTGCTGGCGGCGGTGAAGGTCGCGAGCGCGAAGCGAGTCGCGATGGCGGGCAGCGCGGTGAGCGCGGCGAAGGTCATCGTGAACGCGGCCGCGGCGGACGCGGCGGCGAAGGCCGTGGCGGCGAGCAGCGGGCGCATGAACAGCGTGCGCGGGATGGCGGCGGCGAGAGCCGCGGCGGTGGTGAGCGCGGTCGCGGGGAACGCGGACGCGGAGGACACGACCGTGATCGGGCTCGCGGCGAGCGCGGTGAACGGGATCGGAGTGCGCAGCAGGGCCAGGCGGCTGGGCACGCGGCCTCTGCTCAAGGCGGTTCCGGTCAGGCGCAGGGTCACGAGGGCGTGGCGAGCCAGGGCGGACAGAGCCACGCGGCGCGGGGTCATGGGCATCAGGCTCATGGAGCACCGGGCCAGGCGGCACAGGGTTATGGCCAGCGCGCAGAGGGTGCGGGATCAGCGGCAGGTATAGGCGCTGATGTCTCGGGCGGCGGGAGTCTCGCAGCCGGCGGTAACGCCCGTGGCAGCAACGCTGGCGGCGGCAACCTTGCTGCGGGTGGTGGCAATGCGGCCGGCGGCAACGCCGCTGGTGGCAATCTCGCTGCGAGTGGCGGCAACGCGGCCGGCGGCAATGCAGCCGGTGCCGGTGAGGTCGGCGGCTTCAGTGCGGGCGCATCGGGCGCCGGTGCGGCCGAAGGCGCAGGTGGTTTCGGCGAATCGGGTGGTGCTGCCGGTGAAGGCAACGTCGCATCCGGCGCTGGCGGCGGCGAAGGTGGCTTCAGCGGCGAGCGCGAACGCTCAGGTCGCGGCCGTCGTGGTCGGCGTCGGGGTCGCCGTGGTGGCGGTGGCAGTCGCGCGGCGGCTGGCACACAGGAAGGTCTCTTCGAAGGCGGCAGCGAAGGCGCACAAGGCGGCGGCGATGTCGATGGCAATCGCGCCGAGCGCCAGGGTGCCGGCGATGTAGACGGCAACCGCGCGAGCGGCGGCTACGACAATGGAACCGACCCGCATCACGGCGGAGGCGGCGAGCGTCATCACAGCCGCCGCGAGTCGCAGCCCGGTGAAAGCCGCGCGCACGATCGCGAATCGCACACCGGCGAAAGCCGCGCGCGCAATGTCGAGCCGCAAGCGGGTGAAAGCCGCGCGCAGGGCGGCGAATCGCACGCCGCTGAAAGCAGCACGCGCAACGTCGAGCCGCAAGCGGGTGAAAGCCGCGCGCACGGCGAGTCACGCGGTGACGAGGGCAGCAGCGATCGGCGCCCGGGCGGCGAGTCCGGCGGAGAGTCGCGCCGCGAGCCGTTCAGCGCCAGCGAGTCTCGAGGTGACGAGTCCCGTGCGCATGGCGGAGGCGAGTCACAGGGGCGAGATCGCAGCGGCGAATCCCGAGGCGACGAGTCGCGCGGCCACGGCGGCGGCGGCGGTGAGCCCCACAGCGGTTCAAGGGAAGGGGCACGCGAGGGACAGGAATCCGCGCCGCGTGAAGCGGCCCGCGAGTCGGCACCGCGCGAGTCGGCCCCGGCGGCGGCGAACTCGGAAGGCTCCGCCCCGGCGCGGCACTTCGAGTCGGGCGCCCCGGCGGCGAACGCCTCGCCTTCCCAACAACGTCCCTACGTCGTGTGGTCGTCCAGCCCGAGCAGCGCGGGCCGGCGCGACGAGTAAGCAAGTGAGCAAGGGGTTGGCGCGCGGGTCACCGCGCGCCAGCTCTGAATTGCCGCAGCTCTGAATTGCTGCAGCTCCGAACTGCTGCAGCTCTGAACTGCTGCAGCTCTGAACTGCTGCAGCTCTGAACTGCTGGCCCCTCTGACCCGCCGTGAGCCCTCGCTCGCGGCGACCTCTGAGCGCGGTGAACTCCGATCCCGCGAGTTCTGACTCGCTGCGGGCTCTACGCCGCGCGCCCTTTCCTCAGGTGCGAGATCAGCCCACGCGCGGCCTCTTCCACCAGGTCGAGCACCTGCTCGAATCCCGTCGGCCCGCCGTAGTACGGGTCCGGCACCTCGTCCAGCCCGCAGTCGGGCGCGAACTCCAGGAACAGCCGCACCCGCTCGCGGTAACGCACGGGCGCCCGCTTGCGCAGCACTTCGAGGTTCTGCGTGTCCATCGCCAGGATGAGATCGAACCGCTCGAAGTCCGCCTCTTCCACGATGCGTGCCCGAAGCGGCGCCATGTCGTAACCGCGACGAAGGGCCGCGGCCTGCGAGCGCGCATCCGGCGCATCGCCGATGTGATAGCCGGCGGTGCCGGCGGAGTCGATTTCCAGGTCCAGCTCCGGCGCCTCGCGCGCGGCAAGGGCGCGCAGGACGGCTTCAGCGCTGGGTGAGCGGCAGATGTTGCCGAGACAGACGAACAGAATCTTCATGGCCCAAGTGTAGCCGAGCGTCCGCTACAGGAAATGCCTCAGGACCCGCTCCACATCCTCCGGCGTGTTCACGTCGGGCCCGGCGGGCTCCACACAATCCGCCACCCGGATCTCGAGGCCATTTTCCAAGGCTCGGAGTTGCTCGAGCTTTTCCGCCGTCTCGAGCGGCGTGGCGGGCCACGCCGCCAGGCGCAGGAGCGCGCTCACCCGATACGCATAGATGCCGATGTGCCGCCGCGCGCCCGCGAACGACGTCTGGCTCCCGAGCCCCGCTGGCGCCGAATCCCGCTGCCACGGAATGGGAGCACGGCTGAAGTAGAGCGCGCGACCCGTGCAGTCCGTCACGACCTTCACGACGTTCGGGTCCATGAGCTGCTCGATGCGCGTGAGTGGCACGCCGAGCGTCGCCATATCCGCATCCGCATTATTCTCGAGCAACCCTGCAACCTGATCGATCAGCGCGGGCGGGATGAGCGGCTCATCGCCCTGCACGTTCACGACGATGTCACCCGCACCCCAGCCTCGCGTGCGCGCGACTTCGGCGATGCGGTCGGTTCCGGAAGGATGCGTCGATGCCGTCATCGCCACGATCGCGCCAAACCCCTTCGCCGCCTCGGCGATGCGCGCATCGTCGGTTGCCACGATGACTTCAGCCGCGCGGGACTTCCCTGCTCGCTCCCACACCCACTGGATCATCGGCTTGCCGGCCATCGGCAGCAGCGCCTTGCCGGGCAGGCGCGTGGAGGCGTAGCGCGCGGGGATGACGACCCGGAACACTCAGCGCTCCAGCAACGGATCGTCCGAGCCGAGCTGGCGCGCTTCTTCCTCGAGCATCACGGGAATGTCGTCGCGGATCGGATAGGCGAGCCGATCCATGCGGCACACGAGCACCTGCGCATCGCGCTGGTACCTGAGCGGGCCCTTGCAGATCGGGCACGCGAGAATCTCTAGAAGACGGGGATCCATGAGGCAGCGTTACCTTCGGTTACTGATCAGCGGACCACCGCATCGACCCTGCGGCCCAGCTTGCCGGCGATCTTGTCGATGAGCTCGGCGGCCTGCGCATCGCTGAAGCGCGCGGTGACCGGCACATACCACAGGCGCGCGTCCGCGAACGCGCGACATTTTACGGCATCTTTCTCGGTCATGAGCACGGGTTGCGTGTCGCCGAAATCGAGGTCCCCGGCCACGAACGGATGATGGTCGGCAAACGCGTGCTCGACGATATCGAGCCCGCGCGCACGCAGATCCGCAAAGAAGCGCCACGGATTGCCGATGCCCGCGACCGCGTGCACGGGCTGGCCCCGAAAGCTCTCCAGGGTCCGGTCCGCGCGCGCGCCGGCAACGGGCAGTACCCGCCCGGTCATCAGGATCATCTGCGCGGGAGGCAGCTCGCGCCACAGCGGCAGCCGCGTGATCGACGAGTGTTCCGGCCGCCCGTTCATCACTACCAGATTTGCGCGCGCCGCCCGCGATGCCGGCTCACGCAACGGCCCTGCCGGAAGCAATCGCCCATTGCCAAAACCGCGCGCTCCGTCGATGACGACGATCTCCAGATCGCGTGCGAGCCGCAGATGCTGCAGCCCGTCGTCGCACACGATCACGTCCACTCCGCGCTGAGCGAGCAGCTCGGCACCTGCCGCGCGATCGACAGACACCACCACGTCGCATCCGGTTCTCTGACGAAGCAGCAGCGGCTCATCCCCGACCTCCTGCCATGCAGAGCGCGGCTCGACAACGCGAGGAACACCGGAATTGCTCCCGTAGCCACGAGAAAGGATTCCGACACGCAGCCCGCGCTCCGTGAGTGTCTCCGCAAGCCACGCCACGAAAGGCGTCTTGCCCGTGCCACCGACCGTGAGGTTGCCCACGACGATCACGGGCCGATTGATGCGATAGGACGGCAACCATCCCTGCTCATAGAACACGCGGCGTGCAGCCATCACAGCGCGATAGAGCCACGACAGGGGCAGGAGCAGAATCGAGGTGGACGAGGCGCCCCCGTACCAGATGCGGTTCAGCGCGCGTTCCATTTACGCGCTGAACTGAAGGTGATAGAGCGCCGCGTAGGAGCCGTTGCGAGCGAGCAGCTCCGCGTGCGTGCCGCTTTCGACGATCTGCCCTTCATGCATGACGATGATGCGGTCGGCATGCTCCACCGTCGAGAGACGGTGCGCGATGACGAGCGTGGTGCGATCACGCTTCAGGTGCTCGATCGCGTCCTGGATGCGTCGCTCGGACTCGGTGTCGAGCGCGGACATCGCCTCGTCCAGCACGAGCACGGGCGCGTTCTTCAGCAGCGCGCGGGCGATGGAGACGCGCTGGCGCTGGCCACCGGAAAGCTGCGAGCCGCGGTCGCCCACGTTCGTGTCGAGCCCTTCGGGCAGGTCCTGTGCGAACTCGAGCACATAGGCGGCGCGCGCCGCTTCCTCGATCGCCTCGGCCGACACGTGCGGCATTCCGAAAGCGATGTTGTTGCGGATGGTGTCGTTGAAGAGCACGACTTCCTGGCTCACGACGCTGATCTGGTTGCGCAGGTCCGTGAGGTCATACTCGCGCACGTCCACCCCGTCGAGGAGCACGGCGCCCCCCTGTGGATCATAGAAACGGGGCAAGAGGCTCACGAGCGTCGACTTGCCGCTGCCGGACTTGCCGACGATGGCGAGCGTCGTCCGGGCGGGCACCTTCACGTTGATCCCGTGCAGGACCGCGCCCTTCTCCGCCGCGTACTCGAAATGCACGTCACGGAACTCGACTTCACCGCGGGACTGCACGACGCGCCGGCCGCCGCCCGCGGGCTCGTTCGGCAGATCGAGCACTTCGAAAATGCCGGCTCCGGCGGAGATGCCCTGCTGCACGGGGCCGAAGCCGTTCGTCATCGAGCGCAGCGACTGCGAGGCCGAGATGATGGCGACGAGGAAG
>JBDZVF010000368.1:0-6573 GCA_040255575.1 Pseudomonadota bacterium
GTGGACGTGCGCTGCAGGCGATCGGCCGTGCGGATGTAGAACATGAGGAACCGATCGATGAACTTGATCAGTGTGGGGGTATCGATATCACCCGCGAGAAGATCCGCATGCCGCGGCTTCATTCCCCCGTTGCCGCACACGTACAGGTTCCAGCCCTTCTCCGTGGCGATCACGCCGACGTCCTTGCTGCGCGCTTCCGCGCACTCGCGAGTGCAGCCCGACACGGCGAGCTTGATCTTGTGAGGCGCACGGAGTCCGCGGTAACGGTTCTCGATGTCGATGGCCATCCCGACGCTGTCCTGCACGCCATAGCGGCACCACGTGGAGCCGACACACGACTTCACCGTGCGCATCGCCTTGCCATACGCATGGCCGGACTCGAAGCCGGCGTCGATCAGCTCTCTCCAGATTAGTGGCAGCTCATGAACCTGGGCGCCGAACAGATCGATACGCTGACCGCCCGTGATCTTCGTGTACAGGCCGAACTTCTTGGCGACCGCCCCTATGGCGATGAGCTTGTCGGGCGTGATCTCGCCGCCCGGCACACGCGGAACGACCGAGTATGTGCCGTCCTTCTGGATGTTCGCGAGGTAGTAGTCATTCGTGTCCTGCAACGGCTGCTTGTCTTTGGCCAGCACGAACTCGTTCCAGCACGAGGCCATGATCGACGCGAGCGCTGGCTTGCAGATATCGCAACCCAGCCCGCGCCCGTGCTTCTTCAGCACCGCATCGAAGGTCTTGAGCTCACCCACGCGAACCAGGTGGAACAGCTCCTGCCGTGAGTAGGCAAAGTGCTCACAGAGATGGTTGTTGGTGGCGACGCCCCGGCGCGCGAGCTCCGCCTTGAGAATCGAGGTGACGAGCGGCACACAGCCGCCGCAGGTGCTGCCCGCTTTCGTCCTGGATTTCAGCTGACCGACCGTCGTGCAGCCGGCGCCCACCGCCGCGCACAGCGCTCCCTTGCTCACGTTGTTACACGAGCAGATCTGAGCCGCGTCGGGCAGCTCGAGCGGGCCGCCGAGCGAAGGCGCGCTTCCGGTACCCGCAGAGCGGGGAACGAGCAGCTCTTCGGGGAACTCTGGCAGCTGAATCTCGTTCAGCATCATCTGCAGCCAGGTGCCGTAGTCGCTCGCGTCCCCCACGAGCACGCCGCCAATCACGCGTTTGCCATCTGCGTCGACGACGAGCTTTTTGTAGATCTGCCTGCGCTCATCGGTGAATGCGTAAGCCTTCGCGCCGGGCCTCGCGCAGTGCGCGTCGCCGATAGAAGCCACTTCCACGCCGAGCAGCTTCAGTTTCGTGCTCATATCGGCGCCCGCAAACGCGACGTCGGGCTTGCCCGCGATCTGCCCGGCGACGGTCTTCGCCATCTGGTAACCCGGCGCGACGAGACCGAAAAGCCTGCCCTGCCACAGCGCACATTCACCGATCGCAAAAATGCTCGAGTCGGACGTGCGGCACGCGTTGTCGACCACGATGCCACCGCGATCGCCGACGGCCAGGCCGGCGGAGCGCGCGAGCTCGTCGCGCGGCCGGATGCCTGCCGAGAACACCACCACGTCGGCGTCGAGCGTGCGGCCATCCGCGAACTCCAGCCGATGGCGGGCGCTCTCGCCTGACCCGATGGTCCTGGTGTTCGCGCCGGTGTGAACCTTCACACCGATGGCTTCGATCTTCGAGCGCAGCAGCGCGCCGCCGCTCGCGTCCACCTGCACGGCCATCAACCGCGGCGCGAACTCGACAACGTGCGTCTGCAGGCCGAGATCGCACAGCGCCTTCGCTGCTTCCAGGCCAAGCAAGCCGCCGCCGATCACGACACCGGTTTTCGACGACTGCGCTTCGGCGCTGATCGCTTCGAGATCTTCGATCGTGCGATAGACGAAGCAGCCCGGCCGATCCCGCCCGGGCACGGGCGGCACGAACGGATAAGAGCCTGTAGCGAGCACCAGCGTGTCATACAGCAGCTCGGCGCCTGCCGCCGTACGCACGAGCTTCGCCTCACGGTCGATCGACACGACGCGCTCATTGAGTCGCAGCTCGATGCCATGCCGCTGCATGAAGCCAATGGGCGTGACCGAGAGATCCTCCGCCGTCTTGCCGGAAAAGAATGCCGTGAGTTGCACGCGGTCATACGCCGGGCGCGGCTCTTCGCCGAGCACCGTGATCTCAAAGCGGCCGGGGGCGGCTTCCACCAGCTGCTCGAGAAAGCGCTGACCCACCATGCCGTGCCCGACCAGAACCAGCTTTTCCTGCGTGCTCATCTTGCGCATCGACTCCGTAACGAAAAACGCCACCACACGTAGCGCGCGAGAGGCTCGCAATGAGCAGGCGCGAAACGATTGGCGGCGTTGCCAGCTGCGCCTCGAAAGGAGGCTCAACGTGAGTGACAGGGTGCAACCGGCATGCCATGGAGCACGCCGATGGAGAGTTCAGTCATGGCGGGCACTTACGCGGCAGCGGCGGCAGATATGTAGCTCTGCACTGAACCGCAACGGAGCATCGAAGCGATTCGCTGCACGAACATCGTGCAGCAGACGCGTGAATGCGGCTCATCTGAAGCCTCACAACCATGGCATGGCCGTTGCAGCTCGCCCTTCACACCATGAGTGAGCCTTCGTTACGCATTCTGCTGGTTGACCAGAACGCCGATCGCGCCGCCATCCTGGAAGAAGGGCTGCGCGAGGCCGGCTGTCGCAACATCACCATCGTGCGCGAGATGCATCGCCTCATGCGCCGCATCCTCGATGTCGATCCGGATGTGATCTTCATCGATCTTCAGAACCCGAACCGCGACGTGCTGGAGCAGATGTTCCAGGTCTCGCGCAGCGTGCGCCGGCCCGTCGCGATGTTCGTGGATCAGGCCGACACCGAGTCCATTCACCGTGCCGTGCAGTCGGGTGTCGGCGCCTACGTGGTCGACGGGCTGCGCAAGGATCGGGTGAAAACCATCCTCGACACGGCGGTGGGCCACTTCAACACCTTCAACACGCTGCGCGAGGAGCTCGAGCGCGCCAACCAGGCGCTCGACGATCGCAAGCTCATCGAACGGGCCAAGGGCATCCTGATGAAAGAACGTGGAGTCGCCGAATCGGAGGCGTATGCGCTGCTGCGGACGGCGGCGATGAACGAGAACCGCCGCATCATCGATGTGGCACGCGGCCTCGTGAGCACGGCGGGACTGACGAAATGAAGAAGCTCACGCTCGGTTTCATTCCGCTGCTCGACTGTGCGCCCGTTGTCGCCGCCGTGGAGCAAGGCTTTGCGACGGCCGAAGGGCTCGACATCAAGCTCGTGCGGGAGACGTCGTGGGCGAATATCCGCGACCGGCTGATCGTTGGGCATTTCGACGCGGCCCATATGCTCGGGCCGATGGCGGTGGCCTCCACGCTCGGCGTTGGGCATCTGCGCGCACCACTGATCGCGCCGTTTGCGCTAGGCCTGGGCGGCAACGCCATAACGATGTCGATGCCGTTATGGGAGCGGATGACGAGCGAAGGCGCGTCAATTGGTGCTGGACCGCGCGTGCAAGGCAAAGCGCTGGCGCGCGTCGTGGAATCGCGCGCTCGCGCAGGACTCGAGCCGCTGACGTTCGGGATGGTGTACCCGTTCTCGTGCCACAACTACGAGCTGCGTTACTGGCTCGCGGCCGTGGGCATCGATCCGCACCGCGATGTGCGGCTCGTCGTGATTCCACCTCCCTTCATTGCGGATGCGATGCGCACCGGGCAAATCGACGGCTTCTGCGTGGGTGAGCCGTGGAGCAGCGTGGCGGCTGAAGCGGGCGTCGGCGTCATCGTGACGACGGCGACGGCCATCTGGCCACTGAGCCCGGAGAAGGTCATCGGCTGTCGCGCGGCCTGGGCAGAAGACAACGCCGCGCCACTGGATGCACTGATACGCGCGCTGTATCGCTCGGTGCAGTGGTGTGACGATCCGGCAAATCGTGCGGATCTCGCGCACATGCTGGGTGCTTCGCGCTACATCGGCGCTTCGGCGAAGCTGCTTCAGAACGCGCTGGGAAACAAGTTGTCGCTTTCGGCAGGGCTGCCGCCGGTGTCGATTCCGGACTTCTACTTCATGACGAAACATCATGCGACCTTTCCGTGGGTGAGCCACGCGCTTTGGTTCTATTCGCAGATGCTGCGTTGGCGTCAGATCGAAGAAGCTGCTGGCGATATCAACGCGGTGAAAAACACCTACCGGCCCGACATCTACCGGCGCGCGCTCGCGTCGCTGAAACTCGATCTTCCGAGCGCCGACACCAAGGTCGAACGCTTCTTCGACGAAGGCCTGTTCGTGCCCTGAGTCGAGCTGCACAGTGTTCGTGCGAGCGGCGCTCGTTCTGCTCGTTGGCGGATCAGCGAACCGGTGCGCGCCCGCGCACACAGTCCGTGCCAAGCGAACTGAGTGGTTGGTGGGGTTCGATCACGGCCGTCGTGGCACAGCCGTTGCACCGGTGAGCGCAACAATCGAGATCCAATAGCGATCGCGTGGTGATGATGACGAACGGTCCGCACGCGCGCATCGGCAAGGTGATGAACGTCGAGCTCCCTCGACCGCGCACAGGCACGGCGCTGCTCGAACACCCGAGCTACTACGCGTATCGCGAAGAGCTCATGAGCTTCCTCGAAGAACACGAACGCAAGAAGGCCACCGCGGCCTGAATGTCGCGCTGGGAGAAACCAGGATGAACAAGCAGACCACCCTTGTCTTCGCCGCCGCTCTCGCGGCGCTGACGTCCGCTGTGGCACGGACGCCGAGACGTATGAGGTGAACCGGCTGCAGCTCACCAACACATCGATTGCGGATACGACCATCACGCTCGGCCGCCAGCGCATCAACCTCGACGATCAGCGTTTCGTGGGCAACGTCGGCTGGCGCCAGAACGAGCAGACGTACGACGGAGTGCGCGTGGTGAACAAATCCGTGAAGAACCTCACCGTCGATGTCACGTACCTCGACCAGGTGAACCGGGTGTTCGGCAAGGATTCCCCGGTCGGCCGCTATCACGGCGACAACTATCTCGCGAACGTCGCGTATCAGCTTCCGCTCGGCAAGCTGACCGGCTTCGCCTATCTCACGGAGTTCGACGAAGCGCCGCGCGACTCCGCGCAGACGCTAGGCGTTCGCTTCAGTGGTGAAAAGCCCGTGCAGAAGGTGAAGCTCGCGTGGCTCCTCTCCTGGGCACAGCAGACCGAGCGAGCGAACAATCCGCTCAACTTCTCGCAGGACTTCTACGCCGCCGAGCTCACCGGCACGTTCCGGCAATACAGCCTCGGCGTCGGTTACGAAGTGCTCGAAGGCGATGGGGTACGGGGCTTCTCCACTCCGCTCGCCACGCTCCACAGGTTCGACGGGTGGGCCGACAAGTTTCTCAGCACACCGCCGGATGGCCTCGAGCGCCGTTACGTCACAGTCGGTTACACCCGGAAGGGCCTCGGCATACTTGAAACGGTGTCGGCGAGCGCTATCTACCACGAGTTCGACTCGAACCGCCTTCGCAGCGATTACGGCTCGGAGGTGGACCTGCAGGTGCAGGCGAAATACCAACGGTTCAACTTGCTGCTGAAGTACGCGGATTACGACGCGGAGCGCTTCGCGACCGACACCCGCAAATACTGGGTCCAGCTCGATTACGTCTGGTGACGGCCAGGCGAGCGACCGTGAGGACAAGCCGCGTAGGCAATCCCCCGATTGGGAGGTAGAGTAGCCCGCCATTTTCCTTGAACCGCAACGGAGCGTTCATGAGCCAGCCTTCGCTCAGCCCGCCGCAGATGACGGTGCGCGCCGTGATCCTGTCCATCGTGCTCGCCATGATTCTCGCGGCCGCGAACACCTACCTCGGGCTCTTCGCGGGGCTCACGATCGCCTCGGCCATTCCCGCAGCAGTGGTGTCCATGGGCATTCTCGGTGCGCTCGGTCGCGGGGGAATCCTCGAGAACAACATCGTGTCGACGGGCGCCTCGGCCGGGTGCTCGATCGCCTCGGGCATCATCTTCACTCTCCCCGCGCTCGTCTTCCTGGGCTTCTGGCAGGAGTTCGACTACTGGTGGGTGGTCACCATCGGCGGCCTCGGCGGTCTCCTCGGTGTGCTCTTCTCGGTGCCGCTGCGCCGATCGCTCGTCGTCGAACAGAAGATGAGCTTTCCCGAAGGTCAGGCTGCCGCCGAAGTGCTACGTACGGGCGAGAACCCGTCGCAGGGCCTCAAGATCCTGGGCGCCTCCGCGGCGGCCGGCGGTCTCATGAAGTTCACCGCCGGGAGCGGCCTGCGCCTCATTCCTGATACGGCCGCCTGGGCGGCGTACTGGGGCAAGGGCATCGCCTACTTCGGCACCAACCTCTCGCCCGCGCTGCTCGGCGTCGGCTACATCGTCGGCCTCAACATCGGCGCAGTGATGCTCGCCGGTGGTGTCATCGCGTGGAACATCGCGATCCCCATCTACGCGGTGTACTTCTCGAATCACGATCCGGCGCTGGCGCAAGCGATCGCCGGCGTGTCCGCGGAAGAAGCCGCGAACGCCATTCGCGCCGCGCAGATCCGCTACCTCGGCGTCGGCGCGATGCTGATCGGCG
>JBDZVF010000369.1:0-6506 GCA_040255575.1 Pseudomonadota bacterium
CGCCACGTTGCGCTCGATCAGCAAGCCCTCCTCTTCACGCGCGGCGTAATCGCGTGACGGCAGTGGCGGTTTGTGCGTGGCCTGCTCCGGCGGTACGCCGGCGCGCATGATCAATTCGAACCTGTGGTCACTCTTCATCGCGCGCGATTTCTCTCGGCTTCGATCTCAGCGGCAACATCTGCAGGAATCGTGAGCGGACGCTGGTAGGACGCATCCTGCCTGTCGCGCGAGCCGATCACGAACCAGTGCCGATCGCGATTCCACGCGGCGGCATCGAGGTCGACGCAGAAGTCCATAAACAGGCGGCGCACAGCGATGCGCCACTCGCCATGCCGACGCTCCAGCCGGTCGAGATAACGCCCACCGCCGCAGGAAATCGTCTTCTCGTCGCGCCGGCGCAGGAACCAGTGCACATAGGTTTCGGCGTGTGCCGTGTCCCCGTCGATCTCGCAGGTGTGGTTGGTGATTGCGTGATGAGTGGCCAGGAAGCGCGATTCGACCTCGATGGCGTGCTTCACGAACGCCTCGACGCCGCCGACGAACAGGTAATGATTGTCGACGGCGTCGGGATGATAGGCGCTCGCGATGAGCTCGGGGTCGAGGCGATCGAGGCCGCGGCAATAGCGCTGCAGGCAATCCAGGATATCCTGGCGATCGCGCAGGTAGCGCACCTCGCGGCGCAGCCCCTCGATATCCTCTTCCCCGGCCCGGCTCATCAGAAGCGCACTCGCGCGCCGACCTTGTACTGCCGGCCAATCGGATCGTAGAGCACCGGGTTGAAGCCTCCGACCGAAGATGGTGCCACCGGCGGATTGCTGTCGAACAGGTTGGTCACCGAGCCGAACACCTGCACGGCTGACGTGAGATCGTAGCTCGCTGCCAGGTTCACGTAGTTGCGGCCGGAAACCCAGTTGTTGTTGATGCTGTTCGGCTTCGTGACGTCGTATCCCGCATCCCGCGGCCCGACTGCCGTCACGTTGTACACACCGCCCGAAAGGCTGTGCGTCTGCAGGTAGACGGACAACGCCCGCAACTGGTAGCTCAACGTCAGATCGACGACCCATGTCGGCACACCCGAGAGCTGCGACGCCGGGGCGCCGTTCTGGCCCGCGCGGTTCGTGACGAAACCGGTGCTGTCGATCGTCGTCAGGTCGTAGGTGCGCGTCGCGAGTGCCCGCAGCCCGATGCGGCCCGGTGCGTTCTCGAACAGCGAGTCGAGATCGAACGAGTAGTCGATATCGATATCGATGCCCTTCGCCTTCAGGCTATTCAGGTTCAGGTTGCGATTGAAGAGCTGCGTCAGCAGCCCCGTCGACGGATCGCGCGTGACGAACTGGCAATACTCGGCACTGCCGGCCACGCAACGATTGACGATGAGCTGCCCGCCCAGCTGCGCGACCGCGTCACTGAGATCGATATCGAAGTAGTCGATGGCGATATTCAGGTTGCTGCCACCGATCCATTCCGACGGCGGGTGGATCACGACACCGGCGGTGAGCGTGTCCGCTTTCTCCGGCTGCAGTTGCGGATTGCCGCCTGTGAAAGTGCGCACGTTGTACGCCTGCGAAGTCACGGGATCCTGGATGAACGTGAAGCTGCCGGCGAGCCCGGAGAAGAGCTCGGCCGTGTTCGGCGCCCTGATATCGCGAGACTTCGTGACGCGGAACCGCAGCAGGTCGATCGGCGACCATACCGCGCCGGCCTTCCACGTGGTGGCGTCCACTGTCGTGCTCTCGGCGCTCGAGTTGTCGCGATCGTATTGCGTGCGGCGCACGGCGCCGTTCAGCTCCAGACTCTTGGCGAACGGCGCATCGATCAGCAGCGGAACCGCAGTTTCGAAGTAGCCTTCGAGCACCTCGATGCGCCCGTCGATCGGCGCCGCGTTGTTCGTGAAGAAGCCTGCGACACTCGAGACCGGATCGGCCGTACCCACCGCCTTGTCGTCGCGATATTCGACGCCGATTGCGGTGGAAACCGGCCCGGCCCAGGTCTGGAGCGGCTCGCCGCGAAGGTTCGCCGCGACGACGCTCTCCTTGTAGTTGAACACCGAGCTTGCGGTGCCGAATGCATACGCAAGCGCCGACGCGGAAATCTGATCCACGCCGAACGGATTGATCGGCGAGCAGCCGTTGCTGGGATCGGTAAGTGACGAGCGGCACACGGGCGCACCCGTGGGGCCGGCCACTGCGTCGACCGCGCGGGTGAAGTTCGCCGAGATCTTGTTGGCCGTGGACGACTGGCTGTTACGCGTCTCGCCATACTGGAAATAGCCGTCCCAACTCCAGCCCTCGCCGAACGAGCCGTTCAGGCCAAACGCGAGCCGATAGGTCGAGCGCAGCGCATGGGTCATCGACAACCCGGGCTCTTCGGTTACGCGGCCCATGTTGAACTGCGCGATACCGAGCGTATCCATCTGCGACGCGAGCGACGCGGGCAGGTACGGATTGTCGCGTTTGATTACGAGACTGCCGCTGTCGAAAGCCGATGCGCTGATCGCGTCCGCATCCACCTGCCCATACGAGCCTTCGATGAACCCGGACAGCGAGTCCGTGAAGTCGTACCTCGCGTGCTGGAACAGCGTGAAGCGCTTGACCGGCGGATTGATCTGCAGATCGCGATTGAAGTAGTTCTGCCCATCTCCGCCGAGCATGAAGAGCGAAACCGGCGTGGCGTTCGTGCCGAACTGGAACGGCGTGGACGAAACGCTGCCGTCGTTGTTGAACTGTGTCCCTCGCAGCGGGCCGCTCGTGATGAGGCCGGCTGGCGTCATCGACGAGTTGTGCACGAGACCCATGACCGTAGCAGGCATGCCGTTGGCACCGGGCCCGCCGGGATTCGTCGTGACGTTGTACGTGGACGTGCCGTCAGGCGAGCACCACGAGCGCGTGAAACATCCCCCCGTGCCCTCGTTCTTGACGAACTCGCCGGCGAACACGATATGGCCGCGGCCGTCGAAGATCTTCGAGCCGGCGGCGAAGGAGACCTGTGTTTCCTTGTTGTCGCTCTCGCTCGAGGCGCCGTACTGGACCTCACCGCGCAATCCTTCGAGCTTCGTATCGAGGATCAGGTTGACGACACCGGCCACGGCATCCGAGCCGTAGGCCGCAGAAGCGCCACCCGTGACGATCTCGGTGCGATCGATCAACGCGCTCGGAATCAGGTTGATGTCGAACGTGCCCTGCGTCGTCGACGGTACGAACCGCCGCCCATCCACGAGCACGAGCGTGCGCTGCGCGCCCAGGCCCCGCAGATCCAGGATGTTCGAGCCCAGGTTCGACTGGCTGAAGCCCGCCGTCATCGGTGTCGTCTGCGGGCGGAACGAGGGCAGCTGGTTGAGCGCATCCGCCACGTTGCTGGCGCCGGTCAGTTTGAGCTGGTCGGCGGACACGACCGTGACGGGCGTCGGTGCGGAGAAGCCCAGACGCGAGAGGCGTGATCCGGTCACGACCACTTCCTGCAAAGCCTGAATGGAGTCATCGCTCGAGCCGTCGGCAGTGGTATCGGCCTGCGCCGCCGCCGCCGCGTGTGCGCTCATCGACATGCCCGCCAATCCAAGTGACAGGGCGACCGCACCCGCCACACCTCGATTTCCCAGCACCTTCATTGAGCCCCCTCACAGCGGGGGCCGTTGCCCCCTTTCGCAAAAATCATAGGTAGGCCGCGCTGGCGGAAGCAAGGAAATTTCAATATTATTTGTTTTGTTCAGCCATTTTGAACTTTACAGCACAAAACCGATCCAACGGCGAGGCGGAAGCTATGTCGGCGCTCCCTGCGGCCCAAACGGCTGCGACTTCCGATAGAAGACTGGGTGGGCTGCGCGCCTGGGCCATCCTGGTTTTGCTCACGATCGTTCTGGTCGTGAGTCTTCTCGACCGCCAGATCGTCAGCATCCTCGCCGGCAGCATCGCGCAGGACCTGAACCTCACCGACAGCGAGATCGGGCTGATCTACGGCACGTTCTTCGGCGTGTTCTATGCCCTGTTTTCGATCCCGCTCGGGCGGCTCGCGGATGGCTGGTCGCGCATGCGCCAGATCGCGATCGCATTGTTCGGCTGGTCGACCGCCACGCTGTGCGGGGCATTCGCCACCGGCTTCGGGTCACTCGCCGTCGCCCG
This sequence comes from Pseudomonadota bacterium, assembly GCA_040255575.1. GTDB lineage: Bacteria > Pseudomonadota > Gammaproteobacteria > Steroidobacterales > Steroidobacteraceae > JADGHX01. The sequence goes on from JBDZVF010000369.1 coordinate 4,116, forward strand.
CACCGGGGTGGGCATCGGTGAGGCGGGCATGGCGCCGGCGGGCTATTCCGTGATCGCGGATCTCTTCGAGAAACGCCAACGCGCGACCGCGTTCGCGGTGTTCTCGGCCGGCACCGCCATCGGTGTGGGGCTATCCAGCGCGATCGGCGGAGGAGTCGCCGATGCATGGAACCATGCATTCGTGGGAGGTCACGGATGGTTCGGTCTCGTCGGATGGCAGGCGGCGTTCATCGCCGTCTCCCTGCCAGGACTCCTGCTCGCGTTACTCGTCTGGAGAATTGCCGACCCACCACGCGGCATTTCCGACGGCCTCGTGCAGCCGGGTGAGCCGCACCCTTTCAAGAGCGCGGGAGCGGAGTTGCTCGCGCTGCTCCCGGGAATCTCGCTGTTCAATCTTTCGCGGCTGGGCGCACCACGTCGTGAGTGGGTGCGGAACATCGCGGCGTTCGCAATCACCGTCGCATTCATCGTTGCGGTGACACGCGGCTGTGAATCGCTCGTCCCGGGCGAGAAGTCGAAGGTGTACGGTCACATTCTCGGCGTCGCGATGACGAGCCACCTGATCCAGTGGATGACCGTGGGACTCGGCGCGTATGCGACATTCAGTTGGATCCAGTCGCAACGGCTGCGCGATCCCGCGGCCCATCGCGTCATGTGGTCGAGTCCGACGTTCATCGCCCTGCTCGTCATCGCAACGTTCAACATGATGATCGCGTACGGGCTCGCCGCCTGGGGACCGCTGTTTGCGGTTCAGCGGTACCATGCACCGCTCGCCGAAATCGGCGCCAAGATCGGCGGCGCGATCGGGATCGCGGGACTCTTCGGCATGGTCGCGGGCGGGTGGCTCGCGGATATCGTGCGTAAGCGGTGGGTCAATGGCCGGCTGTGGGTCCTGCTGGTCTGTATCACCGTGCCCATTCCGCTGGCTCTCGCCTTGTTCGCCCAACCCACCCTCAACCGCTTCGCCATCCTGCACACGATCCTGAGCCTGTTCCTCGGTGGATGGCAGCCCTGCCTGACCGCGACGCTGCACGATCTCGTGCTGCCCCGGATGCGCGGAACGGCCATCGCCGTGCTGTATCTCGGCATGACGGTCATCGGCCTTGGGACCGGGCCGTATCTGGTAGGCCTGATGAGCGATGTCACCGGCAATCTCGGCGCATCGATCATGAAGCTGTTTGCATTCGCAATTCTCACCGTGAGCGCTACGCTTCTCGCCCTACGCTTCCTGCAGCGGGACGAAGCCAGCCTGCTTGCCCGTGCACGGAGCGCCGGAGAGCCCATATGAGTCTGCTCGACAGCAAGAAACCCGGGACAGAGGTGCCCTCTGGCCAGGGCATTCGATCCATCGAAGTGGGAATGCGCCTCCTCGATGTGCTCATCGAGCTGAAGCGCCCCGCCCGCCTCAAGCAGCTGGCGGCGCTCGCAGAGTTTTCACCTAGCAAGGCGCGGATGTATCTCGTCAGCCTGATTCGCGCCGGGCTCATCGAGCAGAACCCGGAAACGGGCCTCTACCAGATGGGACCGAAGGCCTTGCGCATGGGGCTGGTGGCGCTCGGGCAAAACCATTTGTTGCGCCTGTCACGCGAGCTCATCGATCAGCTCGGGCGCGAGACGAGTCATCTGCTGCTGCTGAGCGCGTGGGATGGCTTGTCCCCGGTGATCATCGATTCGAGCACGAGCCCGGAGGCACTGCCGATCGTGTTCCGGACCGGCGCGCAGACACCGCTGTGGGCGACGGCGACGGGCGCGATCTATCTCGCGTTCCTGCCGGCGACGCTGGTCGAGCGACTGATGCGTACCGAGTGCCGGCCCGACGAGCGCGAGTTTGTCGAGCACGCCACGCAGGTGGCGCGCACTACCGGATTCGTGCGAACGGATGTGGCGCGGTTGAGCAGTGAGGTGACCTTGACCGGCTACGGCGCAATCGCTGCGCCGATCTTTCGGCGGGACGGCGAGCTCGAGTTCGTCGTCACCATGCTGGTGCCCGCATCGACCTCCGAGGCGCGCAAGGACGAGCTCGGCGCGCTGCTGCTCGCGCGGATCAAGGAAGTGAGCCAGCTGCTGAATCCGAGCGGCGAGCAGCAAAAACGCCCGGAGCCGACGCCCGCCACTTGAGCGGCATCGCGACGGCAAGACTGGCGCTTCGAGGACAGATCGTGCGGGAATCTTTCGACTACATCATCGTGGGGGCCGGGTCGGCCGGCTGCGTGCTGGCGCATCGGCTCACCGAGGAGAAGGACGTTTCGGTGCTGCTGCTCGAAGCGGGCGGCGCGGACTCGCATTTCTTCTACAAGCTGGCGCTCGGCTTTCATAGCTGGCGCTATCCCGAAACGAGCTGGGGGTATCGCTCGGAGCCCGAGCCACAGCTCGGGGGACGCGAAATCCCCC
>JBDZVF010000370.1:0-6505 GCA_040255575.1 Pseudomonadota bacterium
CCTCGTTCATCGAGAAGGACGGCACGTTCATCAACGCGGAGCGCCGCATTGGCCGCGTGCGCAAGATCGTCGAGCCGCTCGGCGGCTACGGGGACTGGGAAGTGACCCAGCTGCTGTCGAATGCGCTCGGCTACCCGATGAACTACGGCCATCCGTCCGAGATCATGGACGAGATCGCGCGGCTCACGCCGACCTTCGCCGGTGTGACCTACGAGAAGATCGACAAGCTCGGCAGCATCCAGTGGCCCTGCAACGATGAGGCGCCGGAAGGCACGCCGACCATGCACGTGGGCCAGTTCGTGCGCGGCAAGGGCAAGTTCTTCGTCACCGAATACGTGCCGACGAGCGAGCTTTCCACTCGCAAGTTCCCGCTCATTCTCACCACGGGTCGCATTCTCACGCAGTACAACGTGGGCGCGCAGACGCGCCGCACGGAGAACAGCCAGTGGCACCCGGAGGATCTGCTCGAGATCCACACGCACGACGCGGAGGTTCGCGGCATCGAGGATGGCGACTGGGTCGGCGTCGAGAGCCGCACCGGCCAGATCGTGTTGCGCGCCAAGGTGTCCGAGAAGATCGTGCCGGGCGTCGTGTACACGACGTTCCACTTCCCGGAGACGGGCGCCAACATCGTCACCACCGACAACTCGGACTGGGCGACCAACTGCCCCGAGTACAAGGTGACGGCGGTGCAGGTGGTGCGTCTGAACCAGCGCGATGCGTGGCAGCGTCGCACGGCCACGGGTGAGGTCATTCACGGCTCATCGCCGACGAAAGAACCCGCGCACGCCTAGTGGCGTCCAGGTGGCGCATGGGCGTGCGTTGTTCCACCTTCGTCACTGTGAACCGCGAGCTGGCACGGTGAATCGCACGCATGAGTGAGCCCGCTCCAATTCTGAAGAAGGACACTTCGGCGCCCATGAGCGCCGAGGTGCCCGTGCAGCGCTGGAAGAACGGCCAGCTCACTCGCACCACTGACTTCGTGACTGAAGAGGTTCCCGTGGCGCTCGTCTACCACGGCGTGCCGCACGTGGTGATGCTGGCGACGCCGGCGGATCTCGAGGATTACGCGGTGGGCTTCACGGTGAGCGAAGGGCTCGTGGGCGATCCGGCGGAGATCCAGTCCGTCGAGGTCGAGCGGGCCGCTGAATCGATTGAAGTACGCATCGGCATCGCCGGGGAGCGGTTCTCGGAGCTGCTGCGCCGCCGACGCAATCTCACGGGTCGCTCCGGCTGCGGCCTCTGTGGCGCCGAAACGGTGGAAGAGGCGATTCGCCCGCCCGTGCAGGTCGCCAGGGGCCCGACGGTGACTTCGGCGGATTTACATGCCGCGCTCATCCAGCTCGAGTCGCTGCAGCCGGTGAATGCCCGCACAGGCAGCATCCACGCCGCTGCCTGGGTGGTGCCCGGCAAGGGCATCCAGTTCGTGCGCGAAGACGTAGGGCGGCATAACGCGCTCGACAAGGTGATCGGCGCGCTGGTGCGCTCTGGCGCGGATATTCAGGCGGGTTACGCGGTGATCACCAGTCGCGCGAGCTTCGAAATGGTTCAGAAAGCTGCCGCGGCTGGCATCACCTTCGTGGTCGCGGTTTCCGCGCCGACGGCGCTGGCTATTCGCATGGCGGAACAGACGGGCCTCACGCTCGTCGGATTCGCGCGCCGCGACCAGCATGTCGTCTATGCTCATCCCCATCGTCTGTCAGAAAGTCTTTCCTAGCGGTCTCATTCCATCATGCACATCGACTCCCTGATCAAAATGGCCAATCAGATTGCCGCGTTCTTCGACGCCGAATCCGGCAGCGAGCATCCCGAGGAAGCCGCGAAGCTCACCGCGACGCATTTGCGGCGTTACTGGGAGCCGCGCATGCGCACGCAGATGATCGACTACTTCAACAACAGCGGCGGGGAAGGGCTCGACGAGGTCGCGAAGAGCGGCGTCGCCATGCTTGCCGCCGGCAAGGTCTAGGAGAATCCGGGTGCGCAAGCTCGTCATGCTTGGCGGTGTGATCACCGCGACGGCGCTGATCGGTGCGTGCAGCCTGGTGGCGCCCACGCCGGCGCAGGCCGCTGCGAATGTGAAATGCACGATGAGCTTCCAGATGAAGGGCTGGTCGGCGTTCTACAAGACGGCGAGCGGCACAGGGACGGTGACGTGCGACAACGGGCAGTCGGCCAAGGTGAAACTCCGAGCGAAGGGCGGTGGGCTCACCGTCGGCAAGTCCTCGATCGAGGATGGGCATGGAGAGTTTTCCGCCGTCACCGGGATCTCGGAGATTTTCGGCTCGTATGCCTCCGCCGAGGCGCATGCGGGCGCGGTGCAGAGCGCGGGCGCGCAGGTGATGACGAAAGGCGAGGTGTCGCTCGCCTTGAGTGGCAAAGGCCGAGGCTTCAACCTCGGTGTGGCCTTCGGCAAGCTGACGATCTCGAAGTAGCAAGCTCTCGTTCGGCGGGGCGGCTGAGCCGTCCGTAGCGGGCCTGTCGTCGCGCTGACGAGGCGCGCGCGCCGGCCGGGCGCTGCCGCGCCGTGCGCTGCACGCTGCGCGCTCTTTTCGAGCCGCGCGGCTGAGCCATTTTCTCAGCGGCTCAGCATTTTCTCAGCGGCCCGGCAATCGAGAGGCTGCCGCCCGCTACGCGGCCCGACATAAGCGCTGTGCAGCGCCACCCAGGCCCCCACCCGGGGGTATTCGCTCAGCGAATAACTCCTATCCCATCAATCGATTTCGCCGCGCCGCCGGCACGGGGTACCGTCGCCGTCGTTCGAAAGAGGCACGAACGCTTTCACTCGAAGGGGGACACGACGCCATGAACGTCGCCCGTGACGCTGCTGCCAATTCGCTGGCCGGTAATGCGGCTGCCGATCCGTCGTCCCCGCCGTTCCGCTTCTACGACAACCGTCAGAAATACCTCTCGTTCGTGAGCACCTGTAACGAAAAGGCCGCCATCGCGAGGCGCGTGGCGCAAGAGCTGGGGCACATCCGGCCGACACCGCCGGCGCTGCGCATCTTCGACGCCGGCATGGGCGATGCGACCGTGCTGTCGCGGCTCATGCGCAGCACGCACCGCCAGTTTCCCACCGTGCCACTGCTGGCCGTCGCGAAGGAAATCAGCCTCGAGGATGTGCGCCTCGGGCTCGAGAAGATGCCGGACCGCTTCTACGAGCACCCGGCCACCGTTCTCGTCATCACCAACCTCAATTACGCCGAAGCGCCGCGCCTCATGCCGCGCGACACGCAGCTCGCCGCCGCGCTCAACTGGCAGGAAGTGCGCCTCACTGGCAACTCGGCGCACGAATACGCCGAGCAGATCGAGGAGCTCGGCCCCACGATCACCTACGGCTGGCAGACCCGGCCGAATCCCAAGTCCGGCAATCCGAACTACGTGCGGCCTTCGGTGCTCGTCATCTATCGCGAGGACCACAAGTTCCTGCTCGACAGCGTCATCCCGAAGCCGGGCCGCATCTTCGAAAGCTACGACCTGATTCTCGCCTCGCAGCCCTGGCGCGCGCGCATGTCCGCCGAGTTCAAGGCGCAAAAGGTGCTGGCGCCGCTCACGCGCAGCCTCGCGCCGGGCGGGCGCCTGCTCGCGATCCAGTCCTTCGGGCGCGATCCGGCGCTCGAGATCATCCAGAAGCTCTGGCCGGGTGAGGAGCCGTTCAAGGTCGACCGGCACGCGCTGCTCGCGGCCCTGAAGAGCGAGCTCGGGCGCGACGCGCGCGACTTCCAGCTCACCGCGCTGCCGGACGACAAAGCCGTCTTCCGCTACGAGATGCACACGCTGCCGTCGGAAATCTCCGATCGCATCGGCACCTCGACGCTGTTCGCCGCCTGGAACGCGGCGATCTACGTGAACCAGATCGAGGACGAGCGGCTCGAGCCGGTCGTCACCAATGGAGCTTATCTGCAGGCCACCCAGGCCGTGCTGCAAAAGTACGGCGGCCTGTGGTTCAACGATGAAACTTTCACCGTTACGCGGCGAAAGATCTGACTAGGTTTGGATAAAGAGGTTGGAATGAATGCGAGGGTAGCGCCTTTGGGCGAACAGGATCTGAAGAGTCGTGTGATCGAGTTCGCGCGCGCGGCCTCCACCGAAATTTCGACCATGGACGAGAAGATCGTCCCGGAACTCGTTGGCGTCCTTCCGAAGGGGATCACGATTTATGTCGCACACACTCCCAAGGCGACCCTCGACGACGTCGTGCGTGTCGCTATCCAGGTTCAGCGGCTGGGGTTCCGCGCGTCGCCGCATATCGTCGCCCGACGGCTCGAGAGTGAGCGGGCCCTGCGTACGGCGCTTGGTCAGCTTGCGCAAGCCGGCGTCGAGCAGGTCCTCCTCGTAGCGGGCGACCCGCCGAATCCGCCGGCCTACAAGAGCACGCTCGAAGTCATCGCGACGGGCGCGATCGAGCAGGCGGGCATCAAGGTGGCCTCGGTCGCCGGTCATCCGGAAGGCCACAAGCACGTGGACGACGCGGAGCTGCTCGCGGCGCTCAAATACAAGCAGGCCTGGGGCGAGCGCAGCGGCGTGAAGGTGCAGATCGCGACGCAGTTCAGCTTCGATGCCGACATCAACTGCCGCTGGGCAAAGAGCCTCGAGGAGCAGGGGATCACGCTTCCGATCAGCATCGGTGTCGCGGGCCCCACGCCGATCACGAAGCTCATCAAGTACGCGGTGGCCTGCGGTGTCGGCGCGTCGCTCAACAAGGTGATGGGCAACCTCACCGCGATGGCGAATCTTGCGCGCATGGCGGTGGGCGCGGACCAGATGTGCGTGGCGATGCTGCGCGGTTGCGAGCAGCATGGGGTGACGCGTATCGTCCGGCCCCACATTTTCGCGTTCGGCGGCGTGCTCCCGACGGCGAAGTGGCTGCGCCAGGTTCAGGACGGCCAGTTCGAGATCGGTGAGAACGACAAGTTCGAGATGGCGTCCAGCTGATCAGTTTCACCCTGACGAGAGCTGACTGCTAGCTAGGGACAAGGAACGGCGTGAATATGATTTCTCAAGCGGCGCCTGCGGCCGTCGTCCGTACGGGGTTCATTGCGGGTGCGGCCCGCGAACCCCGTCCGTCCTGAACTGAATGCAACAGCAAGGTAGACCAGTGGCCAGCACGAACGGCAAAGCCTTGATCTGCGGTTCTGTCGCCTACGACTCGATTTTCGTGTTCGGCGATCGATTCAAGAATCACATTCTGCCCGACAACATCCACATCCTGAACGTGTCGTTCTTCCTGCCGCAGATGCGCCGCGAGTTCGGCGGCTGCGCGGGGAACATCGCCTACAGCCTGAAGCTGCTCGGCGATGTGGGGGTGCCCATGGCGACCGTGGGCAAGGATTTCGGCGTATATGCCGAGTGGCTGAAGAAGACCGGCGTGCCCGCCGATCACGTGAAGGTGATCGACTCCGAGCACACGCCCCAGGCCTTCATCATCACCGACCAGGACAACAACCAGATCACCGCGTTCCACCCGGGCGCGATGGTCCTTTCCCACGAAAACAAGGTGACCGACGCCACGGGAGTGACGGTCGGCATCGTCGCCCCGGACGGGCGCGACGGGATGATCCAGCACGCGGAACAATTCGCGGCTGCGAAGATCCCATTCATCTTCGATCCCGGCCAGGGCCTGCCGATGTTCGGCAAGGAGGACCTGGAGCGGTTCGTCTCCCAGGCGACCTGGGTGGCGATGAACGAATACGAATGGCAGATGCTCCAGCAGAAGACGGGCTGGACGCTCAGAGACGTGGTTACGCAGGTGGATGCCCTGATCGTGACGCTGGGATCGCAAGGCTCCACGATCCACACCAGGGATGATGCGATCACCATCCCCTGCGCCACGCCCAAAGCGGTCGTGGATCCCACCGGATGCGGCGATGCTTATCGCGCCGGCATCCTCCACGGCCTGCTTCATGGGCTCGATTGGCAGACGACTGGCCGGATCGCCTCGCTCCTGGGGGCGATCAAGATCGAGACCCGCGGGCCCCAGAACCACAGCTTCACACGGGCCGAATTTGCCCAGCGGCTGGAGCTGAGCTTTGGTGCGGGTGTCGCGGCGAAGGCGGCCCTGTAGAATGCCGGGTCCCCCGGCCTGCGGGTCGGTTACCCCGTGACAGCTCACACAAGCAGGATTTCACACGTGGCGAACAACTACCTCTTTACCTCCGAGTCGGTTTCCGAAGGTCATCCGGACAAGATGGCGGACGCCATCTCGGATGCCGTTGTCGACGCAGTCCTCGCACAGGACAAGCGCGCCCGTATCGCGGTCGAGACCCTGGTCAAGACCGGCGTCGCCATCGTGGCGGGCGAGCTCACCACCACCGCCTCCGTCGAGTTCGAGGCGCTGATCCGCAAGACGATCCTCGATATTGGCTACAACTCCTCCGAGATGGGCTATGACGGCGCGAGCGTCGGCGTCATCAACATCATTGGCAAGCAGTCCCCGGATATCGCGCAGGGCGTCGACCGCAAGGACGAGAAGAAGCAGGGCGCCGGCGACCAGGGCCTGATGTTCGGC
>JBDZVF010000371.1:0-6505 GCA_040255575.1 Pseudomonadota bacterium
TCCGCTCGTATCACACCCTTGCGCGGAACGATCACCTGCTGGGCCGTCTTCGTGCCCGTCTAGACAGAGCGCGTGGCGAGGTCGCCGATGGAACGCCGCAGGTAGTCGACGAGGCGGGTCTTGAAATTCATCGCTGCGAGACTGCCGCTCGCTGTGATTTGTGAGCATTCCCTTGCGAGCGCCTGTGCATGCGGGGCGAGGAGCAGACGATTCCTCGCCCGCACACCGGGCACGGGTACTCACGCTACCATCCCGAACCCACTGATCTCCTAGTCCAAGATGAGATCTGACCAGTTCGCCTTGCGCCACGCGAGCACATTGTCCACTAGCTCCCGCGCTTCCTTGATGCAATTCCCGGCGGTGGAGTCATCGATATCGTCGCCCGTGTAGTCGGCGATGTTCCGCTGCCGGCGCAACGCATCCAGGACCACTACGCGTTTCGCGGACAGTCCGAGCGTAAGCGGAGTGCTCTGGATCACCGTCATGTGATGCCCGGGGGGTTTGTGTCAGGGCGATACCCGTGCATCAGCAATGCGGCGAGCGCGCACTGCATGATCGCTTTGTAGGCCGCATCGAACCGCGTTTCAGCGCTGATGTCTTTCACGTGCGCGTCCCGCAGATTGCGCTGCGCAGCGGCCAGGAGACGAGCGATTTCTTCAGCGGAAGCGACGTGCTCCTTAAGCTGCCCGATCTTCAGAAGGTTTTTCAAAGTCACGCGCATCTCCGATCAGGAAGATCTTGGGTTCCTTTGCCACGCGCGAAACAAACCGATCGCGGTCGCGGAGCTTCGTCTGAAATGCGGATGCCGTCATCACGACTGGGTTAACTTCCCGACCCAGGCGCTCCGTGCCCGCGTGACACGCTTCGACGATGCTCGCGAACGGTACTGACCCGACGACCAGCAGGTCGATATCGCTGTGCGCGCCCGCCTTATTTTGTGCGACGGAGCCGAAGACAAGGGCGAGCGAAATCTTTTTTCCGAACGGCGCGAGCAACTCGCGCAGCACGTCCGCGAGGCCGGTCGTCTTACGAAAGATTCCAGCCAACTCCTCGTAAATGGGGTTGGTGCGATCGGCCTGATATCTCACCTGATTTCCAGCGGAGGTGCGTGCCAGCAAACCCGCTTCAGTGAGCGTCTTCAACTCCCGGTGCAGAGATCCGGCAGGCACTGCCGTGAGGCGTGCTATTTCGCGCACGTAGAAGCTTTCGTCCGGCCGCAGTAGCAGGAGACCGAGAATCTGCCGGCGATAGGCGCCGAACAAGACTTCGACGAGCTGGGGGCGGAGGCTTGGGCGGCGCGTTCTCATATTGAGAACGATCGTAGCGCGTTTGAGAACGGGGCGCTACCCGAGTCGGATGTCGCAGCGACCGCATACCGTGGGAATTGTCAGATGCTGTGCGACGAATCGACGCGGCTCCCAGTAGCTGGCGAACGCTGTATCGTTCAAAATCGACGGCAACAAAACCCGCCAGGGCTATGCTCCTCCGAGCATCCTCAAACCGGCGGGTTGCTCTTTTCTGTCGGGCGCTCGACGAATCGAGCCCTTCCAGGGGATCGCGACCATCTACGAGCAGGTCAATAACACGCCGAACGCGATCACCTGAAATCTCACGCTCGTACGAATCGTTCTCTGATAGCGTCTTCCGCGTCTAATCCTTTTCACGGAAGGCCCATGAACAATCGAGTCGAGCACGCAGCGCGCCATCACGATCCGGAATTTCCGGACATTCCTTACGAGATCTTCAGGCCGGAGAGGGGCTCGCCCTACTACATCAGCCCCATCAGCGGGATGAAAGTGTGCCTCTCCAAGCCAGGTACACCTAAGTTGACATCGGAGATCGTTCGCCGGGAACTGGAGGATTTCCCGTGATCTTTCTTCTGGATGTGAATGTGTTGCTCGCGATGAGGTACGGCGATCACGTGCACAACGAGAGGGTTAACCGCTGGGTGTCGCAGCTCGCTACCGGACACGGAAGCGACCGCGCGATCTTCGCCACCTGCCCGATCACCGAGCTCGGCTTCGTGCGCGTGAGCAGCGGCAAGGCGGCTTAGGCGGAAAGCGTCGACGCTGCGCGAGACGACCTGGAGGATCTTAAAACGAGCATGGGCATGCTGCTCATTCCGGACGATCTCCCCTCGCGTCACCTTCCGATGTGGGTCCGCAAATCGGATCAGACGACAGACGGTTATCTGCTGGCGCTGGCGAAGGCTCACGACGCGTGTCTTGCAACGCTGGACAGGTTCATCCCCGGTTCCGTGTTCATTCCCGAGGAAACGTCGGGACCGCTCATGGTGCGGGAACCCACCTATGCGAAATTGCGCGGCCGATCCTGGGGAGTCGAACTGCGATAGTTGATGAGTTGGGGCTGAACGCAGGGTCGCCATCGAGGCATGGGGGGAGGGCCGTGAATCGCACCTCCCCGCGGCCGCAGACGCGGCAGAGTATTTATGAGCGCGCTCATATATATGAGCGGCCGGTGCTCCAAAGACGAACGGCGCGCCTGAAGCGCGCCGTTCTGTGGAAGTCGGAGAGTGAATACAGCGGGACGCAACCCAAGCCCGTATCCCTGGCCCCTTTTAATAATCGGTGGCGGAAGAATACTCCGCGTCGATTTCTTCGCAACTGCTCCTGATCCATTGCAGGCGCGGATCTGTACGTCTGGTTCTCGAAATGAGAACGGTAGTAGCTACATTGAGAACGGCCACGCCACTCCGTTCGCGCGTGCTACGCGGTCGGGCGGACGTGCATAGGAAAACCATCTTCCCTATGCATGTGAGTGGCGATCTGCATAGGAAACCGCCGGAGCGGCAACTCACTGCATGTTCGACCTCGCGGCCACATCCCTTGCGACGCGTATGGCTGCTCATGGCTTAGGCACATAAGGCGTATGACCCCTCATATAAGGGTACTAATGAGCGCACCTTCGATCCGCATCACGACGAGCGGTTGGAGCCATATTAAAGGCAGCGGCCTGTTCCTTTAATAAGACCCCGCGGTATTAAAGGAACTTTAGCCGAGGAAGCTCATGACACGGATGTGAGCATGCCGATGCGGTCGCCGCCACCCACTGCGGCCGATTCGTGGATTCGCTGCGTGAGCTGGTGTCACCAGGCCTGCGTTGACCGAACCGCCAGTCGACTCTGCGTGCCGATCTTGCCTGGAGCGGGACGCACGCTCCCACGGAAGTGGAAAGATGCTGGCGTGCGCGGCTGCAAACCGAGAATCGAGTCCCTTCACATCCTGACGAGAAACGTAACGGCAAGCTTGCGGCCGCGCGTCTCTTTCACGGCCAACCTCGGTCTCTGTCATCAACCAAAGGAAACGCGTCGGTGATACCGGACTCTTTGCGCGCATTGATCGCCGCGTGCGAATCGCTGCTTGCGCATGCACGCCGTGGACGGACGGATGGCGCATCGTTTAAGATTGGCCCCAATAAAACCCGCCAAGGCTATGCTCTTCGGAGTACCCTCAAACCGGCGGGTTACTTTTTTCTGCCGAGCACTCGATGAAGCGGCCCTTCCAGAAGGTCGCCACAACCTACGAGCAGCAAGTCACCCTGCTTCAGCAGCGGGGCATGATCATCGATGATGTGAGGCAGGCTCAGTTCTATCTGCAGCATGTGAACTACTACCGCCTCGGCGCCTACTGGCTGCCGTTCGAGGCGGATCATGCGGCCCACCGTTTCAAACCAGACACGCGCTTCGACGAGGTCCTCGGTCTCTACATATTCGATCGGGAGTTGCGTCTGCTGCTGCTCGATGCAATCGAGCGCCTGGAGGTGTCGGTCCGCTCGCAGTGGGCTTATCAGATCGCGCACCGCCACGGAGCGCGCGGTCACCTGGATCCTGCGCTCGCCTTGCGTCCGGACCACTGGAGAGGGAATTTGAGCAGCCTCACCGAGGAGGTCGACCGCTCGCATGAAACCTTTATCCGCCACTTCAGGAACCGGTATGTGGAAAGGCTGCCGCCGGTGTGGGCCGCATGCGAAGTCATGTCATTGGGGCAGCTTTCGCGCTGGTATGCCAACCTGAAACCGATGTCGACAAGGCGGGCGATCGCAGACGTATACGCCTTGGACCAAAGGATTCTGGAGTCCTGGCTTCACCATCTGACTCATGTACGGAATTTCTGCGCTCACCACAGTCGGTTGTGGAACCGGGAGTTCACCATCACCACGGTCTTGCCGCAGCGAAAACCCGCATCGCTCGAAGGGCAGTTCGTTCGTGGTTCGCGGAAGCTCTACAACAGCCTGGTCATTTTGCTGTACGTCATGGATCTGATCGCGCCCTGTCATCATTGGCGCAGCCGCGTGAAGGCGCTGCTCTCGAAGCACGGCGTCGACGTTTCGCAAATGGGGTTCCCGCGCGGATGGAACTGCCTGCGCATCTGGGCGGGAGATCGCTACCTGACCAGGAGCGCGACCGGTCCGGCGGACGTGGGTGAGCCTTCTCGGGACTCCAGACTCAAGAAACTGAGCTGGACGCACGTGCATGCCTACGCCGAGCGCCGCGGTTGGCAGCGCGGCCAGACGTTCCGAAACCGCCTCGTGATTCTTGGACGAGGCGACGGGTCTCTGGATCAACTTCTCGTGCCGATGGATCCGGAGCTCACCGACTTCACCGAGATGATGCAGCGGGTGGTGCAGCAGCTTGCCGAGGGCGAAGGGCGGCATCCGGAAAGCGTACTCGACGATCTGTTGTTGATGGATGGCGAGGATGTCGATCGTCTCCCTGGATGACTATGGAGCCCATGAATAATACGTCGTCGCGCGTCTCTTCACCGCCAACCTCGATTTGAGTCGCCACCCAAGGAAACTCAGCGGTGACCCCGGATTCTCTGCGCGCACTGATCGCTGCAGGCAAATCGCTCACGCTCGAATTCAAGAGCGATGAGCGCGCGCCATTCAACGATCGCGATCTGGTCGAGGCGGTCGTCTGTCTCGCGAATCGCGCCGGCCGGGAGGTGGCGCATCTCATCATTGGTGTCGAAGACGACGGGCGCGTCAGTGGCGCGCGCCTGCGTCACGGGGCCGCGACAGACGTTCACAAAGTCGCGGCGACGATCGGTGCTCGAACGCGCCCACCGATTGCCGCGAGCGTTGAGCTCGTGGACCTCGAGGGCAAGACCGTTCTTGTCATCGAAGTCCCGGCGCAGCGGCAACCCGTTGCCACGGGTGATGGAGTCTTCCTGCGCCGGACGCTGGCCGGTGATGGCCGCCCAGCCTGCGTGCCAATGGACGTGTACGCGTTGCAGTCCCTGCAGAGCGATCGAGGTTTGCTCGACCCTTCATCGCAGGTCGTGGAGTCTGCGCGCTGGGAAGACCTCGATCCGCTCGAGTTCGAGCGGTTCCGGCGCAGCGTGCGAGAGCGCCGCGGCCGGAGCGATGAATCCCTGCTGGAGCTTCCGGACCTGGAGCTTGCGAAGACGCTCGGCGTGGTCGAGGCCAACGGCACGGTGCGCGGCGTGAAGCTGGCCGCGCTGTTGCTGTTCGGAAAAGAGAATGCGCTGTTCCGCCACGTTCCGACGCACGAAGTGGCGTTTCAGGCCATGCGGGCGCTCGATGTGGAGATCAACGACTTCTTTCGCTGGCCGCTGTTGCGTGTGACGGAGGAGATCGAAGCACGCATCCGGGCACGCAATCGCGAGCGGGAGTTGCTGGTGGGCGTGCTGCGCGTAGGAGTGCCGGACTACCCTGAGCGGGCGTTGCGTGAGGCGCTGGCGAATGCGCTCATTCATCGTGACTACCAGCGTTTCGGAGCGACGCATTTTCAGTGGAAGCCGGACCACATTGAGATCAGCAATCCCGGCGGGTTGCCTGAGGGCGTGCGGCTCGACAATCTGCTGGTTACGGCGCCACATCCTCGCAATCCGTTGCTGGCGGATGCGTTCAAGCGTGCGGGGGTCGTGGAGCGGACGGCTCGCGGGATCGATACGATCTATTTTGACCAGCTGCGGAATGGGAGGGCGGCGCCGTCGTACGAGCGGAGCGATGGGGCGGGCGTTACCGTCGTGATTCCAACGGGCGAGGCTAATCTCGAGTTTGTGCGGTTGCTCGTAACGGAGGGGCAACGTGGTCACGCGGTAGGGCTCGACGAGCTGATCATTCTGACTGCCCTGTCGCGAAAGGGGAGCCTCATGGCCGCGGACGTAGGTTGCCTCATACAGAAGCCGCAGACGGAAGCGCGGACAGCCTTGGCCCGGTTAACACATGCTGGATTGGTTGAGTCGCGCGGTCGCGGGCGACGCGGTCGCTGGTGTTTGTCGGCCGTGGCATCCCAATCGCTCCGAGACAACATGCCGCTTGGCGACATGCCGTTGCGCGAGGTGCGGGAGCAGGAAAATGGTGTGGTTCAATTCGTGGAGAAGCATGGACGTATCACGCGAAGGCAGGCGGCGCAGTTGTGTCACCTCGGGCCCCTCCAGACTACGCGGCTGCTCGATCGGCTCGTGACGGCTGGGCGGCTGCTACGGCATGGGCAGCGCAAAGGGAGTTGGTATGGACG
>JBDZVF010000372.1:0-6450 GCA_040255575.1 Pseudomonadota bacterium
ATCTCGGCACCGCCGAGTCGCCCGCCCGCCTTCACCTTGATCCCCTGCGCGCCCATACGCATCGCGCTCTGCACCGCGCGCTTCATCGCGCGCCGGAACGAGATGCGCTGCGAGAGCTGGTTCGCGATGTTGTCGGCGACGAGCTGGGCATCGAGCTCGGGACGCTTGATCTCCTCGACGTTGATCCCGACCTCCTTCCCCGTCAGTTGCGCGAGCTCGTCGCGCAGCTTGTCGACCTCGGCGCCCTTCTTCCCGATCACGACGCCCGGCCGGCCGGTGTGGATCGTCACCACGACCTTGCCCGGCTTGCGCTCGATCGTGATGTCCGAGATCGCCGCGTGACCGAGTCGCGCCTTCAGGTACTTCCGGAGCAGCTCGTCCTCGCGGAGGAGCTGCGGGAAATCACGGTTCGCGTACCAGCGCGAGCGCCACTGCTTGGAGATCCCGAGGCGGAAGCCCAGCGGATTGACCTTTTGTCCCATTAGCGACCTTCCTTCTCCGCCACGATGATCTCGACGTGGCTGGTGCGTTTCTGAATCGGCGTCGCTCTGCCCATCGCCGCCGGCATGAACCGCTTGAGCTTCGGCCCTTCGTTGACCACCGCGTGCTTGACGTAGAGCTGATCGACGTCGATGGACTCGTTCGCCTCGCGCGCCTGGTACTCGGCGTTCGCGACGGCGGAGCTCAGTACTTTCGCGATCTGCTTCGCGGCGTGCTTCTTCGAGAACTGGAGGAGCGCGAGCGCCTCGTTCACGTCCTTGCCGCGGATCTGATCGATCACCAGCCGCATCTTGTACGGCGACTGGCGCGTCGTCCGCTGGAATGCGCGGGCTTCGGCCATGGCTTACCTCCCTCCCTTGCCGCCGGCCGAAGGCGCGAGCGACGCCTTCTTGTCGGTCGCCTTGTTCCCCGTGTGCCCGCGGAACAGCCGCGTCGGCGCGAACTCGCCGAGCTTGTGCCCGACCATGTTCTCCGTCACGTACACGGGGATGAACTTGTTCCCGTTATGCACGGCGAAGGTGTGCCCCACGAAGTCGGGCACCACCGTGCTGGCCCGCGACCACGTCTTCACGACCCGCTTCTCGTTGCGCGCGTTCATCGCCTGCACGCGCTTGAGCAGACTCTCGTGAACGAAGGGGCCTTTCTTTACAGATCTCGCCATAGGACGTTAGAACCCTGACTGGGTAGCCTTACCACGCTTGCGCCCGCGGACGATCAACCGCTGCGACGGCTTCTTCATGTTGCGCGTCTTCACGCCTTCCTTCTTGCCCCACGGGCTCACGACGTTCCGGCCGCCGCGCGTGCGGCCGCCGTGCGGGTGATCCACCGGGTTCATCACCTCGCCGCGCACCTTCGGGCGACGCCCCTTCCAGCGCGTCTTGCCCGCCTTGCCCCACGACTGGAGCTCGTGCTCGGCGTTGCCCACCTCCCCGATGGTCGCCAGGCAGTTGCCGTGCACGCGCCGCGTCTCCGTGGACGCCATGCGCAGCGTCACGTAGTCGCCTTCCTTCGCCACGATCTCGAGCGACACGCCCGCCGACCGGGCCATCTGGCCGCCGCGCCCGGGCACGAGCTCCACGTTGTGCACGTTCGTGCCTAACGGGATCTCGCGCAGCGGCAGCGCGTTGCCTACGCGGATGTCCGAGCCCTTGCCCGACACCACGGTGTCACCCACCGCGAGCCCCTTCGGATGCAGGATGTAGCGGCGCTCTCCGTCCTCGTACTCGACGAGCGCGATGCGCGCGGACCGATTCGGGTCGTACTCGATCTCCTTCACCACCGCGGGCACGCCGAAGCGGTTCCGCTTGAAGTCGATGATCCGGTACTTCCGCTTGTGGCCACCGCCACGGCGGCGCATCGCGATGTGCCCGTGGTTGTCCCGGCCGCCCGACTTCTTGAGCGGCTCGGTCAACGACTTCTCCGGCGTCGAGCGCGTGATCTCCGTGAAGTCCGAGACCGAGCGGAACCGCGTCCCCTTGGTCACCGGCTTGAATTGACGAATCCCCATGCGATCAGCCCTCGAAGATGCCTTCGATCACGTCGCCCTCGCGGAGCGTCACGATCGCCTTCTTCCAGTTCGGACGGCGGCCGGCCGTCTTCCCCACGCGCCGCACCTTGCCGCGCTGGTTCGACGTCCACACGCCAGTCACCTTCACCCCGAACAACCGCTCGATCGCCTGGCGGATCGCCGGCTTCGTTGCGTCGGGCGCGACCTCGAACACGTACTCCCCGCGCTCCTGGCGCGCGATCGACGTCTTCTCGGTCACGATCGGACGCACGATGGTGCGATACAGAGTGGCCATGGCTTACCGATCCTTCTTCTTGGGCGCGGCCTTCTTGGCGGCGCTCTTCTTCTTCTTCGCGGCCGGCTTCTTTGCGCCGCCCGCCTTCGCCTCTGCCTTCGACGACTTCTTCGCGCTGCGTTTCGTGGCCGCCTTTTTCGCGGCCTTCTTCGCCGGCGCCTTCTTCGCCGCGGCCTTCTTCGCCGCCGTCTTGCGTCCCGACACCGCCGGCGTCGCCGCCGGCGTCGTCCGCCTCGGCGGCAGCGCCATCGGCGCCTCGTTGATGGGCGCCAGCGTGTGCCCGATCGCCGAGCCCTCGATCAGCACCACGTCCGACCACAGCAGATGGTAGGTCGACACGTCGCTGTACGGCATCACGTGCACGTTAGGCAGGTTGCGCCCGCTCAGGAACACGTTCGGCTTCACGCCGTCCGTGAGCACGAGCACCTTCTGGTCCGCCACGCCAAGCCGGTTCAGGAGGCCCAGCAGCGCCTTCGTCCGCGGCACCTCGTACGTGAACTGGTCGATCACGTAGATCGCGTTCTCCCGCGCGCGCGCATTGAACGCGCTCTTGCGCGCGAGCGCCCGCACCTGGCGCGGCACGTACTGGTCGTAGGCGCGCGGCTGCGGGCCGAAGACCGTGCCGCCACCCACCCAGTGCGGAGCTCGGGTCGAGCCCTGGCGCGCCCGCCCAGTCCCCTTCTGCTTCCACGGCTTCTGATTGCCGCCCGTGACGTAGCGCCGCGTCTTCGTCGCAGCGTTGCCCTGGCGCTGGTTGGCGAGATACGCCTTCACCGCCTGGTGCATCACCGGCATGTTCACGGTGCCGTCGAACAGCGCTTCCGGCAGACGCACGCGCTCGCGCGCCGTCCCCTGCGCCGTGTACGCGGCCGCCTCGAATGTGGTCGTCGTGTTCGTCTCAGCCATGTCTCGACTCTCAGCCCTGCTTGCGGACGAGCACGATCCCGTTCGTCGGGCCGGCGATCGAGCCGCGGATGTAGATCAGGTTGCGCTCGGGGTCGATCTTCTCGATGCGCAGGTGCGTCTGCGTGTGCCGCGCGGCCCCGTAGTGCCCGGGCATGCGCTTGCCCTTGATCACGCGCGAGGGATCGGTGCCCGGGCCCACGGACCCCGGCCGACGATGCTTCGTGTTCCCGTGCGTGTTCGGTCCGCCACCGGCGCTGTGACGCTTCACGATGCCCTGGAACCCGCGCCCCTTCGTCGTGCCGGTGACCTTCACCTGATCGCCGACGGCGAAGACGTTCACGTCAATGACGTCGCCGACCTTGTACGACGGGATCTCCGGATTCTTCCCCGGCGCGTCATCGAGCCGGAACGACCGCAGCACACGAGGGGCGTAGTCCAGCCCCGCCTTCTTCGCGTGACCGAGCTCCGCGCGCGTCGCCCGGCGTCCGCGCGGCGTGCGCTCACCCTTCTTGGACTCGCGCGGCGACCGCTGGCGGCCGTACCCGAGCTCCACCGCCGCGAAGCCCGCCGTCGCCTTGTCCGTGACCTTGACCACGGGATTGGGCGGCGCCTCCACGACGGTCACGGGCACCTGATGCCCCTCGTCGTTGAACACCTGGGTCATGCCCAGCTTCTTGCCGATGATACCGATCATGTTGTTCCTCGGAGTAGTCGCAGCCTGGACAGCGCCGTCAGGCGCCCCGTCCATTGCGGCTGTTGGACTCAGCGATCAGCTATCAGCTTCGGCTATCAGCCTTGAACCCTCGGGACGCTCATCCCGCCGTTCGCGCTGATAGCTGATAGTTGATAGCTGATAGCTCCTCATTGCACCTTGATCTCGACGTCGACGCCCGCCGGCAGATCCAGCTTCGTCAACGCGTCCACCGTCTGTGCGCGCGAATCGAGGATGTCGATCACGCGCTTGTGCGTCTTCAGCTCGAACTGGTCGCGCGACTTCTTGTCCACGTGCGGCGAGCGAAGGACCGTCCACCGCTGCGTCTTCGTCGGCAGCGGAATCGGTCCCGATACCTGCGCGCCCGTCTTCTCGGCCGTCCGCACGATGTCCGCGGAGGCCTGGTCGATGACGGCGTGATCGAACGCCTTCAAGCGGATTCGAATTCTTCCAGCCATTGGTCGTTAGGGACTAGGGACTGGGAATAGGGACTGGGGACTGAGACTCTCGGTTCGTCGAGTCCCCAGTCCCCAGTCCCCAGTCCCTATTTCAGGATCTTCGTCACCACGCCCGCGCCAACCGTGCGGCCGCCCTCGCGAATCGCGAAGCGCAGCTGCTCCTCCATGGCGATCGGCGTGATCAGCTCGATCGTCATCTGGATGTTGTCGCCGGGCATCACCATCTCGGTGCCGGCCGGCAGCTCCACCGACCCCGTCACGTCCGTCGTACGGAAGTAGAACTGCGGGCGGTAGCCCTTGAAGAACGGCGTGTGGCGCCCGCCCTCCTCCTTCGTGAGGACGTACACCTCGGCCTCGAACTTCGTGTGCGGCGGAATCGAGCCGGGCTTGGCCAGCACCATGCCGCGCTCGATCTCCTTCTTGTCGACGCCGCGGAGCAGCAGGCCGACGTTGTCGCCCGCCTCGCCCTGGTCGAGCAGCTTGCGGAACATCTCGACGCCCGTCACCACCGACTTCTTGTTGGCGCCGAAGCCCACGAGCTCCACTTCCTCACCGACCTTGATGCGGCCACGCTCGATACGCCCGGTCGCCACCGTCCCGCGACCCGTGATCGAGAAGACGTCCTCGACCGGGAGCAGGAACGGCTTGTCCACCTCGCGAACCGGCTGCGGGATGAACGTGTCGAGTGCGTTGTACAGCTCCTCGATCTTCTCCACCCACTCCGGCTTGCCCGCGATCGCCTGCGACGCGGAGCCACGAATCACCGGCGTGTCATCGCCCGGGTACTCGTACTTCGAGAGCAGCTCGCGAACCTCGAGCTCCACGAGGTCGAGCAGCTCGGGATCCTCGACGAGGTCGCACTTGTTGAGGAAGACCACAATGCGCGGCACGTTCACCTGACGGGCGAGCAGGATGTGCTCGCGCGTCTGCGGCATCGGGCCGTCGACCGCGCTCACCACCAGGATCGCGCCGTCCATCTGCGCGGCGCCGGTGATCATGTTCTTCACGTAGTCGGCGTGCCCCGGGCAGTCGACGTGCGCGTAGTGGCGGTTCGGCGTCTCGTACTCGACGTGGCTCGTGGCGATCGTCAGGATCTTCGTCGCGTCGCGACGCCCCTGCGACTCCGAAGCCTTGGCGACTTCATCGTACGAGACGTACTTCGTCCCGTACCCCTTGTCCGCCGAGATCTTGGTGAGGGCCGCCGTCAACGTCGTCTTCCCGTGGTCGACGTGGCCGATGGTGCCCACGTTCACGTGCGGCTTTGTCCGCTCGAACTTTGCCTTAGCCATTGTAGTGCTTCCTCTGAGAGTGAAACCCGACGCGTATGCCGGAGCCTACGCCTTCGCTCACGCCTTGACCTTGTTCACGATCTCTTCCGCCTTGGACTTCGGCACTTCCTCGTAGTGCGCGAACTCCATCGAGTACACCGCCCGCCCCTGCGTCATCGAGCGGAGCTTGGTCGAGTACCCGAACATCTCGGCGAGCGGAACGCTCGCGGCGATCACCTGCGCCTCGCCGCGCTGCGTCATGCCGCCGATCTTGCCGCGACGACTCGAAAGGTCGCCGAGCACGTCGCCCATGTACGCCTCGGGGCACACCACCTCGACGTTCATCATGGGTTCGAGCAGGACGGGGTTCGCCTTCCTCGCGGCCTCCTTGTACGCCATGGAGCCCGCGATCTTGAACGCCATCTCGCTCGAGTCGACCTCGTGGTACGACCCGTACACGAGCTCGACCTTCACGTCGACCATCGGGTAGCCGGCAAGCACGCCGTTCTCCAGGGCTTCCTTGATGCCCTGCTCCACCGGCGCGATGTACTCACGCGGGATCACGCCGCCCACGATCTTGTCCTCGAACACGAAGCCCTGGCCCTGCTCGGCCGGCTCCATGTTGATGACCACGTGGCCGTACTGACCCTTACCACCCGACTGCCGAACGAACTTCCCTTCCACCTTCTCCACGCGACGGCGGATCGTCTCGCGATAGGCCACCTGCGGCCGGCCGACGTTCGCATCGACCTTGAACTCGCGCTGCATGCGGTCGACGATGATCTCGAGGTGCAGCTCGCCCA
>JBDZVF010000373.1:0-6431 GCA_040255575.1 Pseudomonadota bacterium
CGAAGACCCAATTAACCAAACATTACAATCTTACGTAGGCCTCTTTGCCTATTGGCCGAGTACGGTATTCGTCGCGCTCACGGTCGAGCCGGGAATCGGCTCAGCCCCGCCAACAACCGTCACCATCGACAGCGACGTCCGCGCTGAGGCGAGGTATTCGACGTCCTAGAAGGCCCACCCACCGAAGATCTGGCGCTTATTGCGAGGCATGCGCGGCTCGCGTGAAAGCCGCGCATGCCTCATCCGCCGACCGTTGCGGCTTCACGAGCGAGAGGATGTCACCGATCGCGATTTCGATACGCCCGTAAACGCGGGGGTTCAGGAGCGTCGTGCCGTCGAAATCTCCTGCGGATGCATACACCGCGACCGGGGCAGTCAGCGCTTGAAAGACGCCGAACAGCGGCCGAAACGCATACTCAAGGGCGAGCGCGTGGAGTTCGCCTCCACCGGTGGCGGCAAGAAGCACTGGTTTGTTGGCCAACGCGTATTGGTCGACGAGGTCGAAGAAATGCTTGAACATTCCCATGTAAGAGCCGCGGAACACGGGACTCGCCGCGATGAGGAGATCAGCCTGCTCGACCTTCCTCAGCGTTGCGTCGACGTCCGCGCCGACAGTGTCGCGGTCGACGGCTGACGTGAACGCGGGCCCGAGTCGGTACACGTCGATGCGGATAGTTTCGACGCCGATGCGCCCGCGTGCGAGCGCAGCGGTGAGGGTCTGCACAATCACATCAACGAGCCCCGCGGTTTTGGACTTCTCGCTCGGGCTGCCGTTCACGACCGCGACGCGGACGACGCCACCAGGCGCCTCCGCGAACGAACCGCCTGCAGGCTCCCGCACACGCTGCTGTATTTCCTGCACACTCTGCTGCATTAGTCCCACTTCTTTCTGGCGGTGATTTCGCGTCGCACCACGGGGGCGACCTCGGTGCCAAGGAGTTCGATGGCTTCGAGCACGTCACGCTGCGGCATGCCGCCGAACCCGATCTGAATCAGCGCTCGGTCGAGCCCGTACAGCTGGTGGTAGGCGAGCAGCTTGTCGATTACCTCTTGAGGGCTCCCGGCCAGCAGCGCGGCATTCGGGGCCGCTTGCGCATCGAAGGCGGGACGCGGCAACACCAGACCATGGCCACGCTGATGGTTGTTGTCCATCATGCCGCGAGCGAAGTAGGGGTACATGGTGTCGCGGGCGCCCTGGCTCGTGCGTCCGACGTACCCGTGCACGTTGATGCTCGTCCTCAAGGAGTCCACGTCGTGGCCGGCGCTGCTGGCCGCGCGTCGGTAGGCCTCGATTGTTTGTTGGTGGTAACTGAGCGGACCGAGCAGCAGCGCCATCGCCATGGGAAGACCGAGCCTTCCGGTGCTGATCGCGGACGCGATCGATCCTCCTACCCCCACCCAGATCGGCAAGGACCTCTGGAACGCGCGCGGACCGATGTCAGCCTGCTGAAGCGCAGGGCGGAGCTTGCCAGACCAGGTGATCGGGTTCTTCTCGCGAATGCGGAGCAACAGGTCGAGCTTCTCGCGGAACAAGTCCGCGTAGTCCTGCAGATCGTAGCCGAACAGCGGAAATGACTCGACATAAGAGCCCCGGCCGGCGATGATCTCGGCTCGCCCACCCGAGAGCTGATCAAGCGTGGCGAACTGCTCCCACACGCGAACGGGATCGTCGGAGCTGAGGACCGTGACGGCGCTTGTCAGGCGAATACGCTCAGTCGCTTCGGCCGCCGCCGCGAGCACGACCGCCGGGGCGGATCCGACAAAGTCGGTTCGATGATGCTCACCAATCGCGAAGAGGTCCAGCCCAGCCTCGTCTGCAAACTTGGCTTGCTCGATGGCATCGCGTGCTCGCTGGTGCGCCGAACGCAGGTAACCTGTGCGCGGATCCTGCGTGATCTCGATGAACGTCATATGCCCGATCTCGAAGGGCGCCCGCTCGTCCGAACCGGGCCTGTGATCGATCGGCGTGATGACAGTCGTCGCATCCATCACTCATTCCTCCTGTCTCGGCTGTGGTGAGCGCCGACCGTCAGCGGTTTCGCTGAGGTTCCCCGCCCGCTTACCTCTGCATATGACACTAACTCGCTGCGCAGGCAACTATATTCCCTGCCTGCATGCACAGGCAGATAGAACGTCGATGCATTACGATGCCTGCCATGCCCGGTACTCCGCGCCTGACAGATCTCGAAGACAGCGCCTGGCAGGGCTTCCTCAACACGCACCACAACCTCTGGCGCGCTATCGAAACGGGGTTGGCGCGGTTGCAGGTGAGCATGGCGGAGTACGGCGTCTTGTCCCTGCTCGCGCGCGCAGGCAAAGACGGCATGAGAATGTCAGACCTCGCTCAGCGCCAAGTGATGTCGACCGGAGGCTTCACCCGGCTGGCCGACCGTCTAGAACGCCGAGGACTCATCGAGCGGCGCCCCGCGCCAGAGGACGGGCGCGGCTCCGTGGCGGTGCTCACGAGCGAGGGTCGAACACTCCTGCGCAAGGCGTGGCGTCAACACCACGACGATTTGCGCCGGCTCTTCTTCGACCGGCTAGGCGAGACCGATCTGCGTGATCTCACACGGGTCTGGGCCCGCCTTCAGCAAAGTGACGTCGAACGCGAATCCTCCGCAGAATAGGCTGCGCCGGTGGCGATACCCGCTCCGTCTCTACTGATACGGAGCCGTCGCAATGTGTTGGCGGAGGCTCGCTCTGGGCTCCACCACGACGGGCCTGGCCCGCGCTGCACGCTTGGTCAGCGTTTCACGACACCATCTTGCGGGTGAATGTGAGGTGTGTGACGCCGCTGGGTGACGAGACCGCCTCGATGTTGTATTCGTCCTCAAGGGCTTCCAGGCCGTCCCAGAGCCGGACGCCGCGACCGAGCACGATCGGCATCTGAACAAGATGCATGTCGTCGATGAGCCCGGCTGCGAGGAAGTCACGTACGACGGTGGCGCCTCCGCCAATTCGGACGTCCTGGCCATTGGCTGCCGCTTGGGCGGCCTTGAGCGCGTCGACCGGGGAAGCGTCGAGGAAATGGAATGTGGTGCCGCCGTCCATTTCTAGCGGAGACCGAGGGTGGTGGGTGAGCACAAAAGTCGGTGTGTGGAACGGCGGATTCGACCCCCACCAGCCCTTCCAGTCTGGGTCGTCCTGCCAACCCGGTGGGCCGAACTTGTTGGCGCCCATGATCTCGGCCCCAAAGCCGATGCTGTGGCGCTCCGCGAACGCGTGGTCGACGCCCGCAGATCCCGTTGCGTGCGCCACGCGATCTGGGGCTGCTTGCTGCGCCCAGAACCGGGTGGCGAACATCCATTCGTGCAGGCGCTGGCCGGCATGGCCGAAAGGCGCCTCGGCGGACTGCGGCTCTCCCGTCGCGAAGCCGTCGAGCGAGATGGACAGGTTGTGGATCCGGGTGCGTGGCATCTTCTCCTCCATCGACGCGGCCTGGCCCGGTGGTCGGGGCCTATTGCTCACACTCCTGTTGTTGAGTGGTGAAATCCCCATTCGAGGTCGACGACCACTGCGGATCGCGACCAGTGAGGCACAGCAACCGCTCGAAATCGGATGCGCCGTCCGGCGCCGAAAGAGGCGGGCCGAAGAGCCCCGGCGTCCCGTGCGGGTTCTGCGCCACTTGCGGCGCGACAAATTCCAGCGCGGCCGACACGATCGCACCATCAGGTTCGAACGGCTGCCCTGTAGCGACCGCGAGATCCCAACCGTGCACAGCCATTTCGTCCGCGGCGACGAGCCCTGCCGCGCCGGCAGGCATGTCGATCCCACCCGCCTGCGTCATACCGTCCCACGCCCGCTCGTCCCGCCACGCGTACGCTAGATCCTCAAGCCGGCGGGGAATCGTGATCCGCCAGTGGTCGGCAAGGCGCGCGACGTCAGCCTGCGGGGGCGGGCCTGGCAGCGGCGTCTTGCGGGCCGCCGCTGCGAACGCCTGGCAGAAGTCGTCGAGGTGGACGACGAGGTCGCCGGCGCGGGCTTCGGCGCACGGCGTCGGCGCGGTCAACTGGTCGTCGCGAATGCGCGCGATCAGCGCAGCAAGCGCTGTCGCTGTGGGTCGCATGTCGAACACGAGATCCTCCCGCCGTAGGCAGTCGCTGGTAAGACTCTTGCGGTCGGCGAAACTCACCGGCGGGGTCGCGGGCTCGCTCCCGCTATGTCCGGTGGAACCGCCGGACGTCTCTGCCGGGCAGTCCTTTGGCGAAGTAGGCGCGGACGTCGGGGCGCGTCACGAAATAGAGTAGCCCCGCCAGCACGATGGCTTGCGCGATCTGCTCGGCTCGCATCCAGGCTGGATAAGGCGTTCGTTGGATCAACAGCAGTGCCACGATGCCGGCTGCCGCGATCCAGATCACGCGGCGATAAGCCCACCGCCGGCCTCGAAACAATGCGCGCACTAAGAACGCATAAACAATGCTGACCACGACGTTGCCGAAAACCCGGCCGAATATGGCGTACGAGTAGGTGTGACGCAGCGTTTCGCGCAGCTTCGGATCCACGATGTTACGATGCGCGAGCTGATAGTTGACGATGCTGTTCTTTGCGAACACTGTCACGACGGTGAGCGCCACCGCCAGCGCAAGGTTGATCACAAGCAGCACGACCACCGGCTTTAGTTCCTGCGGGCGTGCAAGCGGCGCGAAGGAAAGCATCTCCTCTGGTGTCGGCGGGGGAGCCGGCGGCAGCGACGAGGTCATCACGGCATTCTCGCACGGCTCTTCGCACGGGATCGGCGCGTCGTGGCGAGCAAAGAACGACCTTCGACGGTGTAACAGAGCGGATTAATCGTTGCGACAAGCGCGCAGCCAGATTCATGTTGCGTGAGATCGCTCGCGTCAGTGTGGGCGCGCGGCCAGCGCGAGCGTGTCGGCGACCAGAGCATCGGCATAGTCGGCGTCGGCGGCGAGGCCGAAAACCACGTGGTGATACAGCGGCGCCACAACGTGAGTGAGCACCTGGGCGGATGTCGGCGTCACTTCACCGCGCTCTCGCGCGCGCTGAATCATCAGCTCGGCCTGCTCGGAGCGTTGATCCCAGCACGGGCAGTGGTCGACGGAGCCGGTGCGCGCCGAGATCATGGCGCGCAGGTAGGCGGTGCGCTCCGGCCGAGTGATGTCGGCGGCGATGACGCGCGCCCAGGCGCGCAGGTCTCCGGCGATGCTGCCGGTGTCGGGCAGCGGCTCGTCGCGAGTCAGCGCCGCCACCGCGACCTCTCCGAGCAGCGCGTCGATGCTGCCCCAGCGTCGATAAATGCTGGTGGGATTCACGCCGGCCCGCTCGGCGACCTGCGGGATCGTCATGTCCTCGCGGTGGCCCTGCCCGACGAGTTGGCCCACGGCGGTGTACACCGCGTCGCGGACAAGCGCGCTTCGCCCGCCGGGGCGGCGGGCGCGCACAGTTCGCGAGGTCGCCATCGCCGTCACTATAGCAAAGCATTTTGCTTTTGTTCGGGTGAGGAGCTACGGTCGCTAAGGCGTCGATCGTTGCTTTAGTGAGGAGTGCGCATGGACGGGCCACAAGCCAGGGGAGCGCGGGGGTTCTGGATTATCGCGGCTGCCGTCGCGGCGGTGATGTTCGCGTCCGCCGCGCCTTCGCCGCTCTATCCGGTTTACCAGCGGCTGTGGGGGTTCTCCTCGGCCACGTTGACGATTGTCTTCGCCGTTTACGCTGGGCCGCTGCTGATCAGCCTGCTCACCGTTGGCGCGCTATCCGACCACATCGGACGACGACCTGTGGCGATCGCGTCGCTGCTGGTGCTGACCGTGGCCATGGTGGTGTTCGCGACCGCCGGGTCGGTGACGACGCTGCTCGTCGCCCGGCTGACGCAAGGACTCGCCACGGGCGCCGCGATGAGCGTCCTCACCGCCGCGATGGTCGACCTGCAACCCAGCAAGAGAACCGGCACGCTTGCGGTCGCCATGGCGCCGATCGCCGGGCTCGGCATTGGCGTGGCAGTCAGCGCGCTGCTCATTCAGTACGCGCCTGCTCCTCGACGGCTGGTTTACCTGCTGCTCATCATCGCGTTGCTCGCGCTGGTGGTCGCCGTGGTCTCCTTGGTTCCCGAGACATCGTCGCGGCCGGGATTGCCTACGCTGACGCATGTCGCGCGCGCACTGGCGCCGCACGTTTCGGTGCCGGAGCAGGCGCGTTCGGCGTTCGTCGCGGGCACCCCCGCCCTGATCGCGACATGGGCGCTTGGAGGGCTGATGCTCGCGCTCGGCGCCTCGATCACGGCCGACCGTCTCGGCATCACTAACCACGCTGCCGGCGGCGTCCTGCTCGCCGTTTTCTTTTTCGCGGCGACAGCGGCGACACCGTTGGCGATCGCCCAGCGGCACCCGATGCGACTGCCTGCCAGTTACGCCTGCCTCGGTGGCGGCCTCGCGCTCGTTCTCGTCGCCGCGCTCACGGGCTCGGTGCTCGCATAC
>JBDZVF010000011.1:0-33235 GCA_040255575.1 Pseudomonadota bacterium
GTTGTCGCGCCAACGGCCCTTGCCATCCATGCTGATGCGGATCTCGTGCTTGCGTAGAACTCCTCGATGTCGAAGAAGTCCCGATCGGTCTCCTTCTTCAGCCGATCGTTCAGGCTGTGCATGGCCTCCAAGAGATTGAACAGCGTGTCCATATCCGCTTGCGTAACGCGTTTGTAGTAGAGGCGAAAGTAGCGCTCGCCGGCTGCTTCACTACTAGCGAATTTGCTAGCAAATTTTTGAGTTCATGGCTGAACAACAGCGTAGTCATGTCATCGCTTCGTACGCCGAACCCGCATGGGCGCGCCCCCTATCCTGTGATCGACGTCCGCTTCGGGCGGGCTACGTCGATTCGGTCACCTCGCCCAAGTCTTCAAGCAGCTACACCAGGTCTTCTCTCAAGCGGAGGTTGAAAGCGTGACAGCTGCGATCCCATGCATATGAAAGGGTATTCAGCAGCTCTTTGGTCGCTTCCATGAGCTGCTTCAGTTCGTTCGGACTCACCGCGGCTTCGCGAAAGCACTCCTCCACCGAGTACGCGCGGGATCTATGGCCGAACGCCTTATTCCGAAGAATGCAGACCTTCACCCACAGAGGTTTCGCGCTTGTGGACTTGACCCGCTTTCGTGGACACCCCAAGGTTTGTTTTGGAGGAGTTCACGGTGGCAGACAAGTCGGTCCGGTACACACCGGAGTTCAAGCGGCAGGTGGTGGAACTGGCCCGCACGGGGCGAACCCCGGCGATCAGTGCGCTGCGTCGCGCGTTCGCGTTCGGCTTCGAGGACCATCCGGAACTGCACAACCCCGCGCGGGCCTTGAAGAGCGCGCGCATCGGCAAGAAGGATCGACCGAAGGTCGATCCCTTCAGCATCCAGGACGCGGAAGTCGTGATCGCCGCAATCCATCGCGACTGGGGTGAAGCGCAGGGCAACTACGACGAATTTCGTTTCTTCACGGGCCTGCGTCCCTCCGAGCAGATTGCGCTGGTCGTGAGTGACTACGATGCAGCCAACGGCGTGCTGAGCATCACCAAGGCGCGTGTCGCCGGTATCGATCGGGACCGCACCAAGATCGATGAGGATCGACGCCTCGTGCTGGGCCCGCGAGCGCGGTCCATCCTCGAGCGGCAAGTCACCTTGCGGGAGGGGCTCGTCCGCCGTGGACGTATCCGCCACGAGCACCTCTTCTTCCACGCCAGCGGCCAACCGATTCAGCGGCTGTGCGAAGTGCATCGACGCTGGCAGAGGACGTTGCGCCGCCTCGCCATCCGCTACCGCAAGCCCTACACCGCGCGCCACACGTCCGTGAGCTGGAACCTGATGATCGGCCGGAATCCCCTCTTGGTCGCCCAACAGCACGGCCACCGTCTGCTCACCATGCTGATGGTGTACGCGGCCTGGACCGACGAGCGTCCGGAGACCGATGTCCGCTCGATCCGGAAAGCGCTGCGCGCCCCGGCCTTCGCTGCGCGGGACGGGTCGGCAGCGGCGCCTCACACCAAGGGCAATAGGGCAATGAATCGGCCAACGAAGCCGGGCCGAACGGTGGGAATTGCGAGAGCCAACAAGGCTTTAGACTGGCGGAGCGGACGGGATCGTCGACGCCGCTGCATGTTGATGAAAAGATGCCAGTTTTTACAGGTCTCGTCGTCACATCCCCACCAAAATCCCCACAAGAGCGTGCAGCTCTTGGTGGCCTTCCGCGGAACTCATCCCCGGATTGCTTCGGCATGTGAGGTGGGCATGAAAGCAAGAGCGCAGGGAAAGGGTACTCAACATTGGCAACGTAGTCCACGAGACGCAGCACTGCGATAGAGAAGTGCCGTTCGGGGGAACCGAAGCAAGATCAAATCCCCTCCCTTTTCAAATCAGACCGTGGCATACAGCATCTCATTGCCGGTCACATACACCGCGTCGTCGCCAGTACGAACTCAGCTGCGGCATTGGGCACTCTCGCTCACCCGGGTGTTTCCAGTCGATGGACAACATCGGAATGGAACTATGGGCGTTGCCGGTACAACTGATCAAACTTCCGCTCGAGCCTCACGTTCTCGCCGCGAATCTGATCCACGACCTTCTTCGCCCAGTCGAAGTACTCGCGCTTTCGCTCTACGGACCAGTCGGCGGGTGGGCTGGCAATAATGTCACGCAAATTCGAAATCTTGTCCGCCAGTTTCACGAGTTTTGCCCCAGAGCTGGCTCTCGCGGCCTTGCTGATCTGCAGGCGCTTCCGTGACGTCTTCTTCAGCCAT
This sequence comes from Pseudomonadota bacterium, assembly GCA_040255575.1. Taxonomy (GTDB): domain Bacteria; phylum Pseudomonadota; class Gammaproteobacteria; order Steroidobacterales; family Steroidobacteraceae; genus JADGHX01. The sequence continues at coordinate 2,249 of JBDZVF010000011.1, forward strand.
TTCGTATCGGTGACTTCCGCCACGATCTCAGCGACCTCATCGCCGAACCGGCCGCGGAGCTCGTCGTAGTCCGTTTCGGTATCCTCGATCGTATCGTGCAAGAGCGCAGCAGCAAGCACGATGGCGTCCTCCACCATGCCTTCTTCCAGGAGCGTGCTCGCAAGGGCCAGCGGGTGATTGATGTAGGGCGATGCGGAGGCATCCTTTCGGCGTTGATCCCTGTGCTTGTGGGCGGCGAATTGTGCTGCCTTCAGCACGAGACCTATACCGTCCGCCTTCTTGGTCATAGCCTGTCACCTATCTCGCCCGAAAATCCGCCGCAGCCCTGCTCAGACGAACGCACTTGCGGGTTTCCCGGGCCCCTCACCAGCTCCAGCAGTCGATCACGAATTTTTCGAGGAGCCGCTGTCAGATCAACGGTCCCGAAACGGATGGCGTGCCCCTGTATTACGGCTGTCTCATCGACCTCACATCCAACGGAAGGGTGCAGAAGAAGTCCGCTTGCCTTATCCCTCACTGGGTCTCCTCGCCCCACCTGAGAACGCAGGTAGGCGTACATCTGATATAGGTATCCACTTCGCAGAGACTCCTCCCGGTACCATCCCGACGTTAGAATGGTTGTGAACTTGGTGTCGACCACCACGCACTGCCCGGTGCGGGCGTTCTCCACAACAATGTCGGTGCGCATTGACGGCAGAATGCGTTCAATCTTGGGAGTTGCTGCTTCGATCGGCCAGTCGAGCGACGCACCCCGACTCACGTCCCATCCCTCGGGACTTAGCGCGATCTCATAAAGTCCACCAACTCCGCGCTCAAACAGACGCCGCACCCAGTTCTCCTCTCGGTCAGGCGTCAACAGATCGTGGCGCCCAGAAGCCTCTAGCGGGAGGCTGAGATCGAACGCAAGCTGTGCTGCTGACACCATTGCCTTGTCGTGCGCATCATGGCGTCCATATCGTTCAGTCGCCATCTGGCGTCGTGACGGCGGCGTTGGCCCGACACCTGCGACATGCATTCCCTTGGCAAGGACGCGACAGCGATGAGCCAGTTCCGGTCTTTCAACCAAGCTGCTGATCGATTCAAGCGCGGCGCGAACAAAGCGGTTTCGGGGCGTATCTGCTGTCAATTTCTCGAAGTCGCACGCCACAAGGCCGCGTGATATCAGCTGATGACGTTCGGTAGTCAACACATCGATCCGCCCTCGCACTCTGCTCAAGATCGCCTCGTGCGGCTGGTATCCCGAGGTCAGCGGCGTCCGGAGCCGCCGCTCGACGATGTGCGCGAGAATCTCCGCGACAAGGTCGGGCACATCGTCCGTAATCTCCTCTACAGAAATCGACGCTACCCCGCGGCTCCGAAACAGGTCCGACGCATAGAGCATCAGCAGCCATAAATTCCGGACTGGAATTCGGCCCACAAATCCGGGGGAGATTGCTGCCGACGGCAGTACTGACGCTGCGGCTTCCATTACCAGCCCTTGAGTAGACGCTCCCGCGCACGCTTCGACTCGCCAGGAGCATCGAACCAGTATTCGTCCAGCAAGGGTCCGATTTCTGTTCCGACGACGTGGATGAACCAGTCCCGAGTGCTCGTCGCCTCCAGCGGCGCAGACGGTGTCACGAAGCTGTGCCCTACGACGAACTGCGGTCCCAGCCGCGCGTCATCGGCTATCGCGCCGTTGAGTTCAACGACCCGCCGTTCGATCTCGCGCACTAAAGCAGAATCGACGCCGCATTTCTCTGTGACCCACTTCCGCCATGCATCTCCCAATCTGGGCTCCAGATTTACAAACGCAAATCTGCGCCGCAGCGCGAAATCCATCATTGCCAGTGAGCGGTCCGCAACGTTCATCGTTCCGACTACGTAGAGGTTCTCCGGAACATGTATCCGCTCGCCTCGATGCCTCCTGTACGACAGCTCAAGCGCCTCGCCCGGTCCTCGCTTACTGGCCTCGAGCAGGGTCAAGAGCTCACCAAATATCTGCGCCGGATTACCTCGATTGATCTCCTCGATGACGACTACGAATGTCGCGGAGGGCGCAGCTGCTGCTGCCGCAATGGCTTCCAGGAATAGCCCGTCCACGAGATCAAGCTTGCCATTGCTCGATGGACGCCAGCCTCGCACGAAATCCTCGTATGACAGCGTGGCATGGAACTGAACCGCGCGGACCTTGCTCTCGTCTTTCTGGCCGACAAGAGCAAAACCCAGGCGCTTCGCCAGCCAGCTCTTACCAGTGCCTGGCGGGCCTTGAAGGATCAGGTTCTTCTTGCTCCTCAGGCGATCAAGTATCCGTTCGATCTCTGCCCGCTCAAGAAAGCATCCTTCACGAATCAAATCACCGGCGTCGTACGGCGGAGCAGGTCCGGCTGCGGGATCGGGGGCGACACTTGCCAGACCTTCAGTTTCGTCAGCATCACCCAAGTCCACCACTTCGGGCTGATCTGTTGGATCCTTGTAGTGCCATGCCTCCAGCGATAGCTCAGGGAACGAATGCACCGGAAATGAGGCTTCCGAGAATCGGGCGTCCAACGTGTCGATCACCGTCAGGTAGTCAGAGGAACTACATCGGTTCTTCGGACCGTTCCGCCCAATCTCGATACCCAGCTTTCGCTTGATGTATAGCTGCGAGTTCCCGTCGAGACTGACGAATGACCATGGCCGGGACCAGTAGAGTCCGAAAGTCAGATTCCAACCGACGAGGTCACGACCGTTGGCACCGTCGAACGCGGACGCAAATGCTTGGCGTGCCTCGTCATTGTCTGCGTCCGCGAATTCGAGTGCGGCTGCGAAAACAGACCAGAGGGAATCGATGTGATCGGGCTGGCGGTACAACTCCTTGCGAAACAGCCATGACTTCATGTTGTTCAGCAGCGGGATGCCTTCGAAGCTCCGGGGAACGGCTTCCTGAACCCCGAGGAATTGTGCAAGCTCGCCTGCGATCGCTATGCGACTCGCGTCTTTAATTCCCCGGTTGAACAGGCCTAACACCGTGAACGGGCAGATATCCCTGACAAACCCCTCGTTCCCATCCGCGTACCTGTCTTTTGCCAAATACTCCAGGCCTTCCATGCGCTCGGATAGCGCGCGCAATTCGTTAACAAGCGGACGCCGATCCGCGCGGAAGGCGAGCAGCTTGTCGGCCATCTCCTCATAAAAGGCTGTCCACGCGAATCTGCGGTCGCCGCCCTGGCGGTCGCCGAATCGCTCACGCCAGTAGGGAGCATTCCGGAACCGATCGACGTCCTGCGGCTTGTTGTCGAAAGTGAACGCGATCAGTTCGTCGGGCATCCGTTCGCCGGGTTGCACGCGCCAAATCGTCCCGCGATGGGTATTGAAGTACCATTCACGCGGCGGATCGATTGCCGTCCACCGAACCCGCACGCGCCTCCCATCATTCATGTTTTCCGTGATGGTGCCGACGGCCTTGATCGCCATGACTGAGACGGTCTCGCCGTGGTTATCGAAAGGCAATCCGTGCTTTCGCGTGTAAGCAGATTTGATAGCGATGCGATCGCCGGGACGCATCATTCGAACGCGCTCGACGTCTAGATAACGGCTGTCATCGCCATTTTCCCAGATCCCTTCGGAGACAAAGCGTGAGGTGTAGTCGCCACCGGATCCGCTTGCGCCTACGAACCAAACGGGTCTTGACCCACTCTCTCCCATTGCGGCAGCCATAGCCTGCTCCGTTCTTGTCGCTAATACTTGTTTGCTTGAGGTCTCTAAATCGTTCAGGCCCGGCTTCCAGGCCGATGCCCGAATGTGAGCGATGCATAGTCCCTCACCCAACACAGCGTGTTCACCAGTGCCATGTCTTCGGGCGATCGGCACAGTATCGTGAGCAACGCCGGATTCGCAACAACGATCGCCAGACTGCGTGCACGCGAGATCGCCACATTCAGTCGGTTCTTGCTGTAGAGGAAATCCATGAACTGGGGCAGGTAGTCGCCGCTGGACGTCGTCATTGACACGATCACTACCTCAGCTTCCTGACCTTGGAATTTATCCACGGTGCCCACACGGGCCCCGGGAAGCAGCGCACGTTTCAGCAGATTCACTTGTACGTTGTACGGTGCAACGATCAGGATGTTGTCGAGCCCGATGGAATGCTCGACGCCGTCCTTATCGCGGTATCGCTGCGTGAGCAGGTTATCAACCAGCCCGCGAATGATTTCAGCTTCCTCGAGACTCGCCTGAGAACATGTGTCGTGCTGCGCCTCCAGGAATCGGATACCCGAAGGCCTCAGCGCTGCATGCGCGTGATCGTCGAGTACCAGAACCTGATTGGCATTGTGCGTTTCGGGTTTGAGACGGCTGTCGTACACCGCGTCGGAGATGAGCCGGCACACATCCGGATGCATACGCCACGTCGTTGCGAGAAAGATGCCGCGATCTGGCGATATCGTGGGCTGCCCCTCCAGCAGATACTCCAGTGACGAGTCTCCCGACGAGCCGGGGTGCACGCCCTGAATCGGCTGCCCGAGCTGCATCTGGTCGCCGAGCAGGACGATGTTCCGGGCGCTCGTCCCCATCGCGATCACGTTCGCCAGACTGACCTGCCCGGCCTCATCCACGAAGAGGAAATCGATGGCCTGCTCGAACGCCGGACGCGAGAAGAGCCAGGCGGTTCCAGCGACCAGCTGCTCGCCGCCCCCTTCGACGGATTCGTTGTCGAACACATCCTGGATGAACTTGCCTTTCAGGCAATCCTCTCCGTCGCTGCACTTCTTCGCACCGCGAAATGCGTAGCCACGCTTCTCCGCGACCTTCTCGACCTCGGCCAGCAGGTTGTTGATCGCCTTGTGACTGTTCGACGTGACGCCCACACGAAAGCCACGGCGCATGAGCTCGACGATCGCGTGAGACCCTGCGTACGTCTTGCCCGCTCCGGGTGGACCCTGGATGAATAGGTAGCTGCCGTCGAGTTTAGAAATGGCGTCTGCGACACGCTCGGTTGTCAATTCAGTAGCCGGGACTATCGCGTTGCCGGCCTGGAGTCCAGCCAGGCTCGGCAGGTCGCGGCGCAAAATGGCTTCGCATGCCCGATATTTTCGAGATCCGTCAATCAAGCTATCTGCGAACCGGAACAGCGCGTCCCGAATCACGTCAGTTTTGATAGGGCTCCCTGGTCCCAGCGCTATGCGATCCGCCAGCCGCTCCTTCGCTGCCGCCCTGCGGACCCGGGCCAGACGTCGATCCTCATCGAGATCCAGCTCGCCCAGCCCCTCTCGGGTGCTGATCAGGGTGATCGACGAGCCAGATCTCAGCTTCGTTTCCTGCTCCGGATAGGAATAGGTCCAGATTCGCGATCGCTTGTCTGGCACCGGTTCGCCAACTTGATGCAAACCCGCCAGACACTCAGCGTCCTCCAGCAGTTCGTCCTCGGTCATCTCCTGACGGGCGAACATCTTCCAGTACGCCGGTTTGTCTGCCCGCCGGTGAAAATCCAGCAGGAAGTAAGTCAGTTCACGAACCTGCTCATCGAGTGTCCACGTGTTACGGCTCGCCGGCAGGCCATCCACCAACGCTTGCCGATACGGGATGAGACGTTGCTCTGCTTCCGTCAACTCACCGGCGGCGACCCTTGTCCGATCGTCCGCAATCGCATCGTTCGCCCATGTCGTCTTCGTCGGACGAAGCCTCAGAAGCCAGTCCCGCAACTCGAATGTCGAGCGCACGTCATCGAAATTGTAGGTCTCGATATCCCTCAGTAGCTGCGGATCACCCGTCTCTTTCCAGCGCTCGTAGTAAACGATGCTCGCGCCGGCACTCGTTACGTCCGCCGTGCGCTTATCCAGATAGAAGCGCTCGATGTTCTTGATCGAGTAGCGCGGCTCAGACACCCGAATTCCTTCACGCACTACTTTGTAGAGATCGACAAGCTTGTGACGGCGCAGCAGGTTGTCGAGCTCCGGCTCACGCGTCCCGTGCAGCGACATCAGGCGCTTCATCGCCGTCGGCTCATAGTGCGCGTAATGATAGATATGGGCGTCCGGATACTCATTGAGCCGCGCGATTGCGAAATCCATGAACAGCTCGAAGGCCGTCTTTTCCTCGGCGCGCGAGTGCGCCCAAAAGGGCCGGAACTGCGGCTTGCCCGCCTCGAAGAAGTACACCCCGAACAAATACTCGAGGCCGCCCTCCTCGTACGGATCGCCTTCCATGTCGAAGAACAGGTCGCCCTTGTCGGGCCGCGGCAGGCGGGCGAACCCGCGCAGATCAGCGCCGGTGTCGAGCAGCTCCACTTTCGGCTCACCGGTGGTTCGAGCCTCGACTTGCAATCGGGCCTGATTGCGAATCCGGGATAGTGTCTCCGGATTAACCTTCGGAATCGTTGCAGTCGGGTTCATCTGCGCCAACGCCTGCATAGTCGAAACGCCGGCTGCCTGAAGTTTCCGCGTCTGTATCTTCGTGATATCGGCGACTTGGCACAGGTGATCGTCCGCCAGCCGCCGCTCCTCACAGATGAGACGCCATTTGCAGAGATCGCAGTACTCGCAGGGGTCTGGATACGTCGCAGCCACCGTGCCCCAGAGCCGCTCTTCGAAGCGTCGTCGAACCTGCGCGACGTAACGCGCATAGTCTCGGTACCGATAATTGAGCTCAGACAGGTCTCCGAGCACAACGTGCATCATCGCTGGCTCTGCGCCCTGCGCCTCCGTCAGGCAACTCGAATATGCCGCGAGCTGAACGATGAACTTGGTTTTCGCAGAGCGCGCAAGCTTCGTGTCTACGACTTCGTAGCCGTACATTCCCAAGCCGGAAGCATCCTCGACCCGGCGCAGAAAGTCGGGATAGCCGATGAGGGCACCGGATCGCAACGCTCCCTGGTAGATCACGGCCGCACCATGCCGCATCGCCTCGATCGTGGAGGCGATGCGTTCGTCCACCGGCTTCACGTTCGACAGATCAACAAACGTCCCGTGGGTCGCCTTCAGCAGCGCGACGTACCTGTTCTCATGGGCCAGTCCCTTCTCATGCAGCAACGCGGACTCCTCATCATCAGGCGCCCGCGGAAGCCGTGTCTGGAGATCGAGGAGATCCAGGCTCGTCGAATGCTCGCACTCCAGGAAAGAGACCAGATCGGAAGCCGAATAAACGACCGTGTCCTTCGACTTGTACATACCCACCCTGCCAATGCCGCTGTTTTCTTCATTTGTAACGGCGCGCGGTGTCAGAACGTGACACCAATCCATGCGGCCGAAGCGGCGGCCGCATCACTTCGAATATTGGGATATCGCTCGCTTCAGCTCTTCGTGTACCTGATCTCGCAGATCACTGGGGGAGATGACTTCAACGTTCTTCCCCTGTCGCATTATGTCCATCACCAATTCGCGCGGCTCGCGGTACGGAATACGCAGCTCATAGCGTCCGTCCGGCAACCACTCGGACTCCTCCTGTGGATGCCACCTCTCATCGGCCACCCATCGAGCTCCTTCTCGCGTGAACCGAAGGACAGCCAGCTTGTCCGCCTTGCCGCCGAAGATCCCATAGGCGCTCGCATAGTGACCCTCGAGCTCCGACTCTGAAACATCGAATGCCGGCTCGTTCATAAGGGTCGCCCGAGTGATCCGATCAACGGAGAAGATTCGCAGCGCGTTCCGCTCCTCGTCCCACGCATCGAGGTACCACGTCTCACGATAGTGAGTGATCCTCTGAGGCGAGATCGTTCGCTCCGATCGTTCGTCGGTACTCCGCGCGTGATACTCAATCCAGAGTTTCCGGCGCTGCAGGGTCGCCGATGCAACCGTATCGAATGCCTTACCGGCCGGCCGCGCGCCAATAGACGGGAAGCGAAGGCGGCTGGCAGCTTCACCAAGATTCAATCGCTGATGTCTGGTCAGGTCATTGAGGCGCTTTGCCAGCGGTGCGAGGTGCTCTTCGAGCAAGCCGCCGCCTGCGTCTTTCAAGAGGCGCTGCATGACAGCCAAAGCCTGCAGCTCGCCTGGTGTGAACCACAATCCCGGCAGCTCGTATGTCTGCCCTGAAGAATCCTTACCGTACTTGTAGCCGCCGGCGTTGACGTCGAACACGACCGGGGCATTCAGGTAGTCTTTCAGAGCGTTGATTGTTCGATGGAGCGTCGATTTCGAGCACTCCAGCCTCGCCATCAGATCTTCAAGCGGAATTGCTGTCCGGCGCGAAGAGAGAATCGCGTGAAGGTGGAATATGCGGTCGAACTTGTCCATCGTTCCGCTGGCGCTACTGGGCCAATGCCCCTCCCGTGTAGAGAACTCTCTCCACGTCTTCCAGAGTGATCTGGTAGCTGTCGTGAATCTCGGCGAGTCGCTCCCCATCTATCAACTCCACAGCGTTCAACTCGGCGTGACGCCATGCCCCGGCATTGAACGACTGGGTTGTCACACATACCCTCTTGAACTCTATCCCCGGGTATTGCAGCCGATAGGCTGCGTGGCCAGTGACTACGTCTTTGATGGCCTCCCAGCCAAGCTCCCTCCCGGCACGATGCGAGGTCTTGCATTGAATCAGCTGGCCCGTGGTTCCGTTCACCGCGACGACATCGACACCGTTGTCTCCAGCGGCAGGCGTGAGGGTGACGGTGGGGAATCCCATGCGGGCCCAGAGCACGGCGGCGTACGCCTCGAAATGGCGTGGCTGCATGGATAGAACATCATCGAAGGCGAGGACTCGCGCTTCGGCTGCGGGAACTTCCGGAGGCGTCACCTCCCTCATGTCGAAATCGGCCGCACCGACCTCGCCGGCTCCATTCAACATGTCCGCCGCAAGGTTCTTCTTGTATGCTAGTAGCTCATCGAGCTTCTCGTCAAAGGTCTTGAAGTCGTCGGCCCGCACAACAGGGCAATAGACGTAAACATCCTTCTCCTGGCCGATTCGAAACGCGCGATCCGTTGCCTGATCCTCTTTCGCCGGATTCCACATGCGCGTGTAGTGGATGACGTGATTCGCGGCTTGGATATTCACGCCGAAACCCACAGCGAGAGGAGACAGAATGATGACGCCGAAACCCGGACGCTCCTGAAACAGCCTGATGCGCTTCTGCCGACTTTGTTCGCTTGCAGACGACGCCGACGTATCGCCGTTGATGATGTCCGCGGCATATCCGAGTTCTTCCATGATGTAGTGCCGGATCTGCAGTTGCATTTCCTTGAACTCGCAGAACACGAGAGCCTTTTCACCCTTCGCACGGATGAGCTTCAGCGTGCGTAGAAGCCAATCCATCTTCGGCGCCTTCGCCCGATATTCGGACAGCGGCTCGACCCTGAACCCCGAGAGCCCGTGTGGGCGTGGGTCGGTACAGATCAAGCGCAAGTACTGCAGCAGCCCGAGCGCGTTCTTGAACGGCGTGCTGGAGTCAGGATCCGTCCTGCGGGAGTACTGGCTCACAGCGTGTGCGTACAGCGCGCGCTGATAATCCGTGAGGCGCAGGTCTCTGCAGTCCGGAACCTCCTCCTTGCGCGGCAGATCCTTCGCAACTTCCGTTTTCAAACGCCGAAGCGTCTGGGGTCGTGTCAGCTCTCGAAGCTGCTCAACTCTTGCCCTCTGTTCGCCAGTCTTCGCTTCTATGGGCCGCCTGTATGCATGCCCGAATTCGTTCAACGCACCCAGCAACCCTGGTTGAATGAAGTCGAACAGGCACCACAGGTCCGTCAACGTGTTTTCGACTGGAGTACCCGTGCAGGCTACGCGAAATCTCGCGTTTTGCTTCTTGGCCGCTCGCGTGACCAGTGCGTTCGGATTCTTGATCTTCTGAGCTTCGTCACATACAACGATCGACCACTTCTCGGCGGCGAACGAGAACTCGAGATCCCGCAGGGTCTCGTACGTCGTAAGCACGACGTTCGCCGTTCCTCGCCACCCGGGGCGAAGAAACCTGACGAGTCCGTCGCGGCGAAGCTGCTCGTCGATATCCTGTTGCGGCACGCGAAGTCTCGCCAGAGTGTCGCCGTACACTTCGAGAATGTTCAACCCATCGCATTCGAAGAACTTACTTGCCTCCTCCTTCCAGTTTTCCAGGAGTGCAACTGGCGCCACTACAAGGGCAGGGGGTAGGCCGGGTTGTTGCTCGTGGGCCCAGGCAATCAGGGTGAGAAGCTGCAACGTCTTGCCAAGTCCCATGTCATCGGCGAGCAAAGAGCCACGGCAATGCTGCGGAGACCGCGTGAACAAGTGCTGCAGCCACGCGACCCCCTCAAGCTGATGCTCCTTCAGTTGCACGTTTCGCTTCAGGCCGCGCGGCAATGCCGGCGTGCTCCGCTGGCCAAGCAGAATTTCCTTCCGTTGCTCCAGATAATCCACCGCCGAGACATTCGGCTTGATGACCAACCCTTTCCGCTGGAGCGGCTTTCGTTGGTTCCGGATGCGCTCCTCAAGCTTCCCTTGCTCCGCATCCACCCTGGCCTGGGCAAAGGCGTTGAGGATTCGCTCTACATCCTGAATTGGAAGCGGCTGCGGCGATTGTGGAATGCGAACGTCGGACTGCCCCGCAGCCTTCGCTTCCTGGACAAGTGAACCTAGTTCCTCGATTTGGCCCGCGGTAAGCGGAACGTGTTGAGGGGCACCGGTCGGGCCGCCCGCGGGAAACTCTATGATGTTAACCAGGTTGTCCGGAAACCAGCCGCCGCTTTCATCCTTACGAGCGATATATGGGGATGCGTACGGCTTCTCGACGCCAATCCCCTGTATCCTCTCGGAGTAGCTTGAGAGGTTATAGATAGCATCGACGGTGACCTCACCCGATGCCTTTCCGGCTTGACGGTGTCGTCCCTCTTCAATTGCTCGTTCGAGCTTCTCGATTTCTTCCTCAACATCGCCGAGGAGTTCGAACTCGAACTCGCGCCACGCGCAGAGCTGGCATTCCGCCGCGAGACTCGCTCGGACCTGCCCGGCGAACTCTTGCGCTTCATCGAAAGTCATCTCGTAGCGGAAGCTCTTCGCCTCTGGACCGCATCCCGATTCGACGAGTATGCCTACCGACAACGGAGTACCTTCGGAACCGCGCTCAGCATACGTCGTGAATCTGTCGCAGCAGAGGCCGGCACGCTCTCGCTCTGCCTCGAACTCAGCGGGATCGATGACTTCGCCCGCGACCTCTCCCAGCGCGGCGAACGGATTCGTGATGAACGCTTCTGCACGCGCGCCGGCGACTCGCCGTCCCGGCAGCCTTCTGATCTGCTCAAGTACCGTCTTTACTTCAGGTCTCACCAAGACCTGAACTACGCCGGAGGCGGACGGAAGATCGTACCGGTCCCGTACAACCGTGCTGGCATCAAAACTTGCCAACCAACTTTCCGGACAATCTGAGAAACCGGGCACTATCTCGATAACGCGATCTCGCCCGTTACCACTACGCCTCAATCCGATCTTCAGCCTCTCGGGCGTAAGGACGATCGTTCGGTAGAGAAAGTCATCAAGTTGAGCGCCTGCTGCGATCGCCAGCGTCCGGATCTCACCCCAAGCCATCCGCTGCGTACGCTCGTCGCGCTCCGCATCCGGCCGCTGAGCAAATTTCGTGATTCGCTGGAGAAGACCCCAAGCGGGGCGACGCAGCAGTTCAGTGCGTCCGCCGTTTGTCACCGCAGCCCCGCGGAGAGTGACACCTTGTATAGGTTGGGCACCTTTGCCGCTCCAACCAGCGACGGCGACTGTGAACGTCGGATCGGTCAGCGAGCCTTTGCTAACAAGCCGCGGCGACAGATCTGCTTGCGGGGGGATTCCAAGCCCATCGGCCGCTGACAGGACGTCTTCGTCTTCGAGCAGCTTGTAGATTGCTGCCCACGGAACGAGCCACCCCTCGCCTTCCTCGACGGCGTGTCCCAAGTCCGACCACTGAACCAGTGCCGATTCGAGAATCGAGCTCGCAGCGAGGCCTGGCAGTGCAGTTCGTGAGTAGAAGACCCCGGACTCGCGAATAGCGGCTTGCCACCCGCTCGCGGCCTTTCGCCCTTCATTCCCGAACCACCGCATCATGACCAGCTCTTACGCCACCAAAACTGCTTTTGATCGCTGTAGATAAAGCCCCACGACTTAAGTCGATCCGCAATCCCGCCAGCATTGAACCGGAACCTGACAGCGAGAATGCCTCCTTTCGCGAGGTTGTCCTGCCAGACGAGGCCATGGGCGTCGCAAAACTCTTGCAGGCGTTGCCGACTCAGCGACCCGATGCGGTCCGACGCCGGCGCCCGCCTATCACGGTCTTCGCGAATCGACCTTGGAGTGCCGTGTCTGCGTAGCGCTTCTGCGAAGTTCTCTTCCCACGTCCCACGTCTCGTATCAACATGCGTCAAGCGCTCAAGGTTGTCTGGAGATCGAAGACCGTCTCGGTCCGTACTCCCGCTGACTTCGCCGCTTAGCTCGAAGGGGAGAGAATCACGTCTATAAAGGAAGCAGGCATGACCGCTCATGCCGAATTCGACAGCGACGATGTCACCTATCATCATGATGAACGCATTGTTCGCGCCTGGCCCGGCGTTTCTGAGTCCGAGGAGCCGGCCTCCCATCTCTTCGCGCATTCGCTTCGCGTCTGCGCCGCGCGCGTACCTCGTGGTACTTCCCAAGGCGAAGTACATGTCGCCAATCTGCTCGTAGTATTTCTCCCAGAACCTGACGCGCCGAGGATCTGTCCGCCCATCCTCGGAAAGAGTTTCGAAGAACGTTCGAATGACGTGCAGCTTGAACCAGCCGGTTACCAGCCGCCGCGCCTCAGCGCTCGCGAGCGTCCACTTAGCGGAATGTTTATCGAGCCACGGATTACCCCAACTCTTGACCGCGCGATCCCGTAGCCCGATGTGCAGCTTGGGAGCGGCCGACGAGGCGTAGCGATTTAGAATCAGCGTGAGGCCCTCGTCCTCAAGGACATCATGTCCCTCCAGCATGTGTAGGAGCGCGTCGACGAGTCGTTTGAATTCCCGGTCTGATGTCCTTGTCGCCGCTCGTATCTGTGCCAAGACGAGCCTGCGCATCAACCAAGACTTGTCGCTGACATCCAGGCTGACCTTTATTTTCTCCAGTGCTTCCTTATTACCGTGGAGCAACTCTGCGGCGTACCGGCTTGCAGGATCGTCCGTAACGAGGTTCGGGTGTTCTCCAAGAAATTCGAGCCATTCGGGCTGAGTCCCCTCGGATTCGGTCGCATACCGACGATCTCGCAGATAGTCTCGAAGAAGCGTCCAGTTCTTACGGCCGGCAGCGCTGGTTTCCGGGGTATCACCGTCGTACGTGAAATAGCTGTGCAACAACCCTCGATAGCAGCGCCTGAAGGGCCGAGGTTCGGGGCGATAAGCGGCATCGATCCGATCCAACAGTTCGGGAAACGCGCTGCCTTCTTCAATCAGAGGTGGCTCAAGCCGATCGAACTTCTCGCAAGCGCCGAAGCAAACAGCACGCGCGAACATCAAATTCGGAATCTCGCGGCTCGCTCTGAAGAGCGCGACGGCCTCTCGCAGTCGGTCACGTGATGGCGCTCCTCCGCCCGCGCCTCTCAGGAGGCGCTTCAGTGCATCAAGTTCCTCGTGCAGCATCGGCGGGACCACCGGCGGCTCGAAACTGGTTTGAAGGGCACGAGCCATTGCGGCGATGAGTTGCGAGACGGCGTCCATGGCTTACCTCAGGACACACGCCCCGAAGTCACCCGCCGGAATGGCAGGCGGCGACTGGCGGCCTTCACCGACTGCGTACAGCTCCAGTCTGAGTTCAACTCTTCTTGACTCTGCGGCGGTCCGCCTCGAGTCATTGAAGGAGTAGCCGCCCACCACAAACAAGTCTCGTATCTGAATCAGCTGATCAGTGGACAGCGGATTCTCGGTGGGCATCGGCTGAGCGAACAGCGCACAAAGAACTGCCTGACTGCGCTGTAGACTCAAGTTCAGGTTGTAAAGGTACGAACCCGACTGATCTGCAAACCCCTCCACTACTACGCGCTTGAGGATGCGCTTCCCCAGATCGCTGCTCGCAACGTCCAGGAGTTCCGGCACGAATTGTCGCAGCAGCGCAGCTTGCTCCGGGCTTAGTCTGTACACGTTCGTGTCGAACCTCGCCCGCTCCTGAAAATCGATTACCCGGCGGTCTCGATCCACACGGATCCCGCTGAACTTTTCGGTCTTTTTCTCGATACGATCGAGAAATGCGTCGATCGCGCGTTGATGCTCGATCTTTTCCCGCTCCTGCTGCGTTATCGTCTTGGTCACCGCAAGGAGAGCGACGCTCATCACGACAAGGAACAGAACCATCAGCGCGGTCATCAGATCGGCATACGAGATCCAGAAGGGCCTCTCGGCTCCGTCGCGAGACCGTCCGGGGGCGCGAATGAATCTCGCCAGGACCATGACTATCTCGCACGGCCTGCAGCGCGTGGCGTGATGCCACCGAGTACGGCCTCCAATTCGCCTATTGCCTCGCGCAGCATTTTGGTTGCCGAGGAAATGGCACTGAGAAACTCTCGGTTGCCACCATCGAGCGTGCGTTTCATTGAACTGGCGAATGCTTCATGAGACCGCTCAAGCACGCCGGTGACCTGATTCAGGTACTCGTCCGCTGCCTTCTGCGCCACAGCTAGCGTGCCAGCGGATGCCTCCAGGCGATGGAGAACGTCCGCGGTAACCGACGCTTCACGACGGGCCGACTCAACTGCCCCCTGCACCGACACGAGCATCTGGCCCAGCGAGTCCCGGACCGCGCGAGCCTCCAAAAGAACCGACTCAACTGCCTTGCTCGCGGACGAAAGAGAACTGGCCGACTGCACCAAGTGTCCCGCGACCTCTTGGGCTTTGGTCATCACCCCGGCAACGCCGGAGCCCGCTCGTGCGAAGTCGTCCGCGGCGACCGCCAACGTTTCGGCGCCGGAGTTCATCCGCGTAATGGCATCCGTCGTGACAGCCTCCATTCTGGCGATGCCCGCGCTCATTTGAGCTGCGGCGTCAGCAACCTTGACGGTCAGTGCCTCGACCTGACCACCCATTGAGGTCACCAGCGACTGACTCTTTGCTGAGAGGTCTCCAACAACCAGACCCGTTTGTCGCGCAAGGTCCGCGAGTAACGACTGCAGCTGCTGATGCGTTTCCGACTGACTTTGGCCAACGGTGGCGCGAATCTCGTGAACGAACCTGCGCATCTCCTCGTTCATTACGAGCTGCCGCTGATCGAGCTTCCCCAACGTCTGCTCCAGCTTCTCGATCAGCGCCTGGCCTGCCCGCTGGCCGGCACTTTCTACGGTGGAGGACATTTGCTGAAGCTGCCGAACTGCTTCGTTCAGAGAGGCTATCGCCTGCTGCTGCATCTGCTGGATCCCAGATGCCTGGGCCCCAAAGAGATTCTCTAGACGATCTGTGAATCGGGACAGCAGATCCGCCATGAGCTGCTGAACTGCGGCCCCCTGATCACCACGAACCCCTTCCGTAACTGCTGCGAGACGCTCGAGTGGTGATCTGAGCTGACCGGCAACCGATGCGGCTATCTGCCGCCCAAGTTGGGCCTGGGATGCAATCTGCTTTTCGGCGATCTCCGTAAGTATCGTCTTGAGATCCCCGACCAACGCGTCCTTCAGTATTCGGCTTTGGCTTGCGGATTCTTCAGTCGCACCGACCAGGCGCGCCAGGTATTCCTCGCCGACGCCCGCCTTGAACCGCTCATCTATAACCTGAGTCAGCTGCTGCACCCTCTTGTACAGACGCACGAGGGTGATCTTCTCGATTAACGTGACAATCATCGCCAGCGCGATGGCGGACGCCGAGACGAAGAACGCGTCAGAAACAGAACTGAGCAAGATCTCAAGGCCCTGTCGCGCGGCGCTCGGATCCTCGGTAACGTGAAAACCCTTCAGACCCAGAAGCAGCCCAGTGAATGTGCCGATGATGCCGATACCGGTAAAGATTCCCGGCAGATGCTTGAAGAATTCCGTGCGGAGGGGTGTATTTACCAGCGTTTCTTCCGTGAAAAACATTTCCGCTGGCACAGTGGCTCTGAGTGCAACCACCTCGGACATTCCCGTACGGGAATTGACCGTCTTCTCTTCGTGCAGTGTTTCCCTGAACTCAGACCACAGGTGGCGCAAGCGGCCATAGGGCTCGAATACTTGGGCAAGATCGGCGGATACGGGCCCACCGGATACGCCTTTCGTCACTCGGCGCAACTGTCGCCCAACGAGCCACGCAGGAGTCCAAAACAAGAAGACGAAGCTGATTGCGAGAACCAGCAGCACGCCGGCGATCAGAAGGTGCCACGACACCTCCGGCAGAACAGAACTCATGGCTTACTCACCCTGACGAACCTTAGGTCTTCCGTGAAGGCCCGACGAATCTTGTTCTAGTACTAACGACGATTCATTTGAACAAATCGCGGTTTGCAGTCTCCCCAGTCAACCCAGGACGCGAGATGCGACGCACTTCACGGTTGAATTTCTTCCTGGGCGCCCCATGCCTACTGCTGGCGGAACACGCTCGGGCCGCTACACTGCAAGCGGTCGTTTTGACTTCATTTTCCGAGAACTTATCCATTCCGCCCATGGATTGCAAAGGGCTCTCATTTAGGACACCGGCCCACGGTAGGTCCATCAGGTTGCGCGAGTTCCAGTTGAGGCGAGATCCGCTCCCAGACCATCCGATGAGTCGTTCGCGCAGGTCGCGCCGATATCGGGAGACACCTCGTCTTGCTCCAGGCTGCCGATCTCGGCGCTGGGAAGCGCCAAGATTGTTGCGCTCTGGGCTGGATCGAGTTGTTCGACCGAACGCAGCTTGCGCTCCATAGCGCGGGTACGTGTGCCGGACTCCTCGATCGTTCGGCTGGCTGCCTGCAGCTGACGGTGGACTTTGTCGAGGAAGCCGCCGAACTTTCCGAATTCTGTTTTGACGGCGCCGAGTACGCGCCAGACTTCATCGGCGCGCTGTTCGATGGCGAGAGTCTGGAAACCGACTCTGAGGCTGGTAAGGAGAGCCGCCAGCGTGGTCGGACCGGCAACGGACACACGGTAGCGAGCCTGCAGCTCCTGCGCAAAAGCCGGCTCCCGAAGGACTTCGCCATAGAGCCCCTCGGTTGCAAGAAACATGATGGCGAAATCCGTGGTGGCCGGCGGGTTGATGTACTTGTCGTGAATATCTTTGGCAGCCGCACGAATGGTTCTCAGGAGCGCTTCTTGAGCGGCTTGCACCTGCACTTGGTCGGCGGAGTCGGCGGCCGCCTGCAGTCTGGCGTAGTCTTCTTGGGGGAATTTCGAGTCAATGGGAAGCCAGAGACCGGAGCCCTGATCGCCCTTCGCCCCTGGTAGCCGGACGGCGCATTCGACGCGTTCAGCGGATCCTTCTTTGACGCACACGTTCTTCGACCATTGGTCCGGCGCGAGCATATCCGAGAGGATGGACGCGAGCTGGACTTCTCCCCAGGTGCCGCGGATTTTGACATTGGTGAGCATACGGCGAAGATCGCCGACACCGCTGGCGAGTCCTTGCATTTCGCCGAGTCCGCGATGGACGGTGTCGAGTCGCTCGCTGACGAGCTTGAACGATTCGCCCAAGCGCTTCTCGAGCGTGTCGTGAAGTTTCTCGTCGACTGTGCGCCGCATCTCCTCCAGCTTCTGCTCGTTCCCGTCGCGCATCTCCTTGACGCTGACGTCGAGGCTCTGGCGGATTCGCTCGAGGGAGCCCTGGTTTTCCCGTGAAAGATCCTTAATCTGATTGGTCATCGCTTCCAGCTGTGCTTGCTGGGCTGCGCTTGCGGCAACGAGGTTCTTTTCAAGGTTCTGCGAGCTGAGACTCAGGCTCTCGGCCACGCCACCGCTTACTGCAGCGAAGTTCTTTTCATTTGCTGCCTGCAACTCCTGCACACGAGCATCGAGTGTCCCACGGATCCGGTCGAGCGCGCCTTGGTTGGTGTCACACAGCTCCTTGAGCTGCTTCGTCATCTGCTCCAGCTGAGCGACCTGCGTGTTGTTCATTCGGTCCAGCGAGGCGGTCGACGCATCAGCGGTTGCTTGTAGTCCCGCCGACGTTTCCTCCCTCACACGATGCAACTTCTGGTCGATGGTATCGCGGATGAGTTCAAGGACTGTCCGCATCTTCTCCAGCTTCTCTTCATTGCCTTCCTGCAAATCCTTCACGCGGGAGTCGAGAGCGCGGCGTAGAGCCTCGGCGGCAATTTGACTATCCTGCGAGAACTCCTTGAGCTGAGTAGCGGTGCCGCCGAAATGATTTTGTTGAAGCGTGCCGTGATCGCGGAGTACCTCAGCAATCGACCGCATTGCGACTGCGATTTCGTCGCGACTGTCTTTGGCGGCCACCCTTGCCTCTTCACGCGCGACGCGCAGATCATTGCGCACCTCCTCGGCCTGAGCGCCGGAGTTACGCGTGCGTAGAGCAATAAACGCGAGGAAGCCAAGATTCAGGATCGTGCCAAAAAGGAGTGCTGCGATGAGTGCGCTGTTCATGCCGTCCCGATGCTCTGCTGAAGAAGTGCCCTGGTTCATCCGTCTATTTACGGCCTGTCAGTCTCAAAACGTGAGACCGTGTGTTGGGTGATTCCGCCCAGTCGCCAAATTATGTTGCGTTATGCTGGCGGAGTGTCTCGGCGAGCTGGCTCCTGACCTGCGAGTGCCTTAGCGCGCGCCGCGTGTTGCGACAGGCGCGAACGCTCAGCGCCTTGGGCCCAGCGCAATGATGGCTCGCAACGCCTCCATTGCCTGAGTCTGAAACGACAGCGCTCGCTCGGACTCCACGTATTGGAACGCGTCCATCGCCGTCGCCGCCGCCTGTTGTCCTGCCAGATGAGACCCGTCGAGTTCTCCTCGAGCGCGGAGCGCGTCCAGGTAGTCGCCCCATGCCTGCATCATCGTGCGCCGCTGCGGCAGATATCTCGCATGATTGTAAGAGCCGCGGACCTTGTTGCGATCGGCGTGCGACAACTGCGTTTCAATCCAGCGATCATTCCAGCCGAGCTCGTGCAACTGGGTCGACGCCAGAGCTCGGAAACCATGCCAGCTCATCTCCGTGCCGGCGTAGCCAATCGCCCGCAGGGCGGCGAGGATGCAACTCTCCGACATCGGCCGGTCTGGATTGCGCAACTGCGGGAACACCCAACGCCGATCGCCAGTGAGAAGCCGCACTTCCCGCAGGATCTCAGCCGCCTGCCGGGAGAGTGGCACGATGTGCGGCTCGCGCATCTTCATGCGGCGCCAGGGGATGCGCCATTCGGGCGTGGTCCCGTGAAGCTGCACATGTGCCCATTCCATGGTTCGAAATTCGATGGGGCGCACGAAGAGATACGGAATCAGCTTCAGCGCGAGCCGCGTGAGCGGCTCCCCGCGATAGGCTTCGATCGCGCGCAGCAAGGCGCCGATTTTCGCCGGCTCGACGATGGCCGCCATGTGCTCCGACTGCACCGGCGTCAGGCTACCGACGAGGTCCGCGGCAACATCCTCGCACTGACGCCCCGTGGCCCTGGCATAGCGGAACACCCGGCTGCAGATGGAGCGCACGCGATGGGCGAGGTCATAGGTCCCGCGCGACTCGATCCGCCGGAGCACCTCCAGCAGCTCCGGTGCGCGCAGCAGCTGCACATCTCGCCCGCCGAGATACGGAAAGACGTGCATTTCGAGGCGCCGCTCGATCGTATCCACCGTGTCCGCGCTGATCGGCTCGCGGCTGCGCGGACGGCGGGAGCGAGGCCACTTCAACGCCCGCTGGATGAGATCCGCCGCGGCCGGGGACGGCGTCTCTGCCGGGATGTTCGCCGCGCGCAGCACGCCGATGAATTCCCGCGCTACGGATTCGAACGTGTTGCCGAGACAGATCTTCACGCACGTCCGCCGCAGGCTCGGATTGATGCCGTTGACGACATCGCGTCGCGCGGCATCGCGCCGTTCGCGCGCCTGTTCGAGTGAGACCTCGGGGTACGGCCCGAGCGAGATGACGTGCTCCGTGTTGCCCGGGGTTCGGGGCGGAAAGCGATACCGGAAGCGCCAGAGTCGCCCGCCGCTCGGCATCACGGCCAGATACAACCCCTTCCCATCGGAAATCTTCTGTGGTTTCGGACCGGCGCGAAGAGCACGGATGACGTCGTCGTTGAGCATGGGGGGACCTCGTGGCAGGTGTGTTCACTCCGCTGTGCTCAGCGCAGCCGCAGTTGAGCGGCGGAGCTGAAGATCGGTTTGCTGGCAGGCCCGCAGACGGCGGGTCGAGAAGCCGGCGCTGGTCGAGCGGTGGCGGATGAACTCGCGCTCGGATGGCGCGGCGAGACGCCGGCCGGTGAAGGAGCTTCGCGGCGGCGGCCGAGGTCGAAGGCGACAGAATCCTCCGCCGCGCGCTCGACAGCCGTCGAAGCGCATGCGCCAAGGTGTCGCGAGACCTGTGAAAATTGGGGGAGATTGAGTAACGGGGACGCGCATGGAATCCGCGTCGATACCCGCACGCGTACCCACACGCCAAAATCCGCAGCCCTCAGCGGATGTCCACAGACACAAAAAAACCGCTCTCATTCAGCGGCTTGTGGCTTCCCGTGGACCCCACTGGCACTCAGTGGAAGATGGCTGGCGGAGCGGACGGGACTCGAACCCGAGGTCGGCGTCAGCGGAATCAGTAAGTTGCTGAAACGCTTGAAGTGCCAAACCCCGGCGATGCCCCAAGATCCCCTGATTAGCCACTAGAACTGCCACTGGGAATTTCGCGGTCCGGCGCCAGATAGAGATTTCTCTCCCGATAAGCGCGAGTCGCAGGACTGACTCCTAAATCGCGGTCGCAGATCGCTGCACCACCCTGCAACGCTTTGCACCCACTCCCCTGTCAAACATGTCGCGCGCCGCAGATCGCCGGACACCTGACTTCACCGGCCTTGTTTGGCGAACTTGATTTGCGTGTCACGCGGGAGCGGCGGAAGCTTGCTCCATCCGGTGATCAGCATCGAGTTGATCGTGCGGCCCTCGAAGTAGTAGTGATCGACATCGGCGAACCTCGCGCGCACACCCAGGACTTGGCGCATGTCACCGAGGACAAACAGGAAGAACACCATCGGTCCACGCGCTTTGTAGATCGCGAAGTAGTTGCCGTCATCCAGTGGTTTTATCCACAGCTGTAGACCATCGTCGAACGGCTTCGACGGTCCGCCAAATTCCTCATCGAAGTTCAGCTCGGAGTTGGCGTCGTTCTGACTATAGGGGAACGCGACGATCTGCCACCTCGCCGGCGGGGCGATCCGGAATCGCGTGAAAAGGAGCGCCGCGGCACTCTTCGCCAGCACCGACAATGAAGTCTGCAGTGCTCGCTTCACTGGGTTGCTCTTCTTCTTGTCCTTGAAGAACGCCGGTGACGCCATGGCCTGCTCGAAGGTGTCCCGCCCATCCATCATCCCGAAGTGGCGCAGATCCGCCTCGGTGAAGTGGGGCAACAGATCCGCGTTCACCGTCGCGATCCGAATCGATGGATCCTTGGGGTGGGTGAGCTGCAACATGAAGCGTGGATCGGTCCGTACTCGCAGCAGGTCCATGGCTTTGGCGGCGTAGGCTTCCGGGCCGAATCGATTGTTGCACTCAGGGTGCGTTGGCAGGAAGCCGCCGTACTCATAGCCTTTGGCGCGCGGTTGCTCGCGTTTGATCAGTCCTTTCGGTACCGCGTGATCACGGGTGGATGGGCCGGCAATGATCGAGCTGCAGAGGTAGCAGAAAGGAGCGGGCGGGGTCTGCTCGTCGGTCACCGCGCTCGCGCACTTTTCTTCGTTGGGGTCCATGGGAGATTTCCAATTCTACGCCGCATCCGCCGGCGCCGACTCCGGGCACTTCCAAACATCCCGCTGCCAGCGCCATTTTCCCGGACGATTATGCATAGGTGACCCGCGTCGCCCGGACACCGCAGTCGGGCTGGCGCTAGCCCTCGTTCTGCTGCACGATGAATCTGGCGCGCTCATATAGCTCGTCGAATGTAATGATTTCAGGCAGAAACGTGTTTCGTCGCAGTAGTTCGAATGACTGAAACTTTTCCGCGTTTACCCCGTGTTCACCAACCAGAGACTCCAGATTACCCACGACTTAGAATGCCTTCGGTGCGTAATTGAACGCCTCCTCTCCAGTCGGGTCGCCATCAGCATCGTTTAGGGCGATTTTGCCGCGGAGTGAATTCATCGCGGAAGCGACGCTACCCTGCACTTGCGAAACTGCTCCGGACAGCTCGCTGTGAGCCGCCCAACAGCCCGAACGGTATGGGGCGCTGGCGAGCAGCGGCGTTGTGTGCGTCTTGATCTCAACGAAACAGAGGCTCGAAATGACCCCTCGAGTCTTCATTAGCGCATCGACTCGTTTCCCGCGTGTGGCTACGGAGTGCCCTTGAACCACTTGTTCCAGTTTCTTGTCGTCCAGCGAGTCCAGGTAGAGATAACTCAGCCCGTAACCAAAGATCCACGGGTTCTTTTCGAAGAACTGTTGCCACAGCCTTTCATCAGTGCAGTTCTTGCGCCGTTTGAGTTCGGCGAAATAGCTGGGGTCTTCAAGCAACTGATGGAACACTTCAAGCTGCTTCTTACGATACCCAACTGCCACGACGTCTTTCTTCGTCAGCGACAGGCGCAAGACCTGGGCAAAAAGCTCCTCGTTGTCTTCGACAAGGCTCCTCGCTTGCATATTCGATAGCCGTATGCGGCGCAACTCGGTGTCCGTGATGTTGACCGAGGCCTTGCTCTTTAGCGCCACAGACTGAATGTTGATCAGGAACTCCAGCAGTTTCTCGATCTCATCGCCGATAAACGAAAAGCTCGCGTTATGCGGTCTCTCGGTCGCGATGGTGAAGCCTTGAATGTTCAGCGATCTAATGTGGCGGTCATCTTCGTAGAAGACGGCCTTGATATGGGACTTGCCATTGTTCCGGTGCCGGAGGACCAGTTCGTCTTTGATCTTGGCGAACGCGTAGGTCGTCGGCGCTTCGATCACCTTTGACGCGATCCGCACACAGCGATCTTTTTGACCGAATGCAGGAAGGCTTGGGCTTATGTAGGTCTTCCCCGGAGCTGGGTTCTCGTACGTTTCCAGCTTCATTGTTTTCCCCCTTTTGAATAGGTCTCGTCATGCGCTCTAGCGAACCAGATAAGTCGCCACCGTGGCGGCGAGGCCAACTATGAGCTCAACTTCCTTGCGCTCCGGATTGCGCCCTTCGCGGACGTGGCGTGCTACCTCGGAAGCGTAACCCCATGCTTTCGCAACAGCCTCATCGAGAGGTTTCGGGATTACAGCGGGATACCGCTTGATAATCTCACCCAGGGTCGCTCTTGGGTCCCCGCATACGTCCCTGGCCACACACTCCAGTGCCGCCATCGAGTGATGTATCGCGCCCGTGAGATCAGGCTCTGGCCGCCGCGAGAGATCGACCAGTGCTTCGTGGATCTCGTTACGTGCGGTAGGTTTCTGTGCGGACGCTAAAGCTTCCGCCGCTCCTCGAATCGCCGCTTCAAAGATCTCTGTACCACGAGTGACGACTTCTCCCGAATTCAACTGCCAGCCGATCCCCTCCCGCCTGAAGTATCGGTTTATCTCATCAGCAAACCGTCCCGCGCGATTGCCGCCTGCGGCGTCGTAGGAATCGGGCTTCTGCAGACTCTTGAAGATCTCCTCGATAATGTCGTAGACCTCATACCATTCGCATTGGCGAATGAGGTCTTCGCATTCCCCAGCAACGTTCGGCCATTCAGACCAGTTCGACGGATCGGCACGCTTCCGAAGAAGTCTGCACAACAATGTGCGCATTGGGCTGGGCGAGAGCCCCGATTCATATGCAATATCGAGAACAATGCCGCGCATCTCGTCTGGCGCTTCATTTCTGATTCTGATCTCGGCGTCTGGCCTACTGAGCCCGTGGCGGGCTGAAAATCGTTCCATTTCGCGCCTACGCGGTGTCGCTTTTTACGGGAGCTTCCGTTCCGCTACTTCTTGGTGCGGTTCGCGTGAAGCAGGTATTCGCCAATGATGCCCATGAATTCAATCGCCGCTCGTGCCTCCGCGTGCGAGACGGTTGGCAACCAAGGACGGCCGTGCCCTGTCCCCTGCTTGTTTCTCAGCTGGTTCACGGCACAGGCGAGTTCATACATCGCTCGTTCGATTCGTTTCTGTGAAGGCTCGCCCGCAACAGCGGGATCGTGAGGCGTAGCAAGCCCCAACTTAAGAAATACTTGTCCGAGGAGCGTTGGGAAGTTCGAGATCGAAGTCTTCATCCCGTATCGCTCGAGATGGACGTGTGTCGCAATCGCTTCTAGAAGGTCTTTTCCTGCTCCGGTCACTAGCGCCGCATCTTCTGCTCCGCGCTTCGCGCGCCTTACGTAAGCCTCGAGAGCGTCAGTTAGTGCGGCACCCGATAAGTTATCGAGGAGTTTGGGACGAAGCTGGCCGTCGAGCGCGAGTTCGTATCCCTCCTCTGCGAAAGCAGCAATCGCATTCTCTATTGGCTGTCGACCGACGTAGTTCGGCGAAGCTTCGCGAAATCCGCCGTGGCCGCGCACTACTCCGATCAATGAATGCACGAAGGCACCACCGCCCACGGGCTCGTACTCCATAGCCCAATTCAGTACGCCGCGAACGCGCTTTGCTTTTCCAACTGGCTGCCCGCTCTGGTTGGGATCACCGTCTGCGAGGCCACTACGTTGAATGTGGAAGGCGAGATCCGAATGGCTCGGCTCGCGACGCTCAACCTGCGCATCGTCGACCAGCTGAGCCACGGCGACAATTATGGTGTCCGTCAGGACGATAGCTGGATGTGTCGAACCTGTCATTTGTCTTCAGATCCCCCCAAACACAATAGGATGCTACTCGGCCCAGGGGCCACAGACGATGGTGAGCGATCCCGGAAACGCCGGCGCGGCATTTCTTTTACGAGGATCACGGCGGCGACAGAGTCGAACACAGTCCACCCGGCATACACCACAGCAACCTCGTTTCCCCGCCAGACCGCCGCCAATGCGAGCCGTCCCTACACCTTGAGTCCAGCTACTGGCGTCCTGTCTGCGGCCAACTGCCACCGCCAACCGGTAACGGCTATTTACGTGGCCCAACCCGGTCTCGACGGGTGACGTGCATATGGGGCATATCGACATGAGATCAAGGCAGGGCGCTACGTTTCGCGGCTCGAAATACCAAGCCGACGCTGGACGCCAGACAAATAGCGGAAATACTTGAGTTATCCGTCTTTATTCTGGGTCTTTATATTCCGATACACTGAAGCCGTGCGCTCCTAGAACTAATGAGATTCAGACTGGAGGCGGCAGCCATGAAGAAGACTGGCGCGCTTAGACAGCACGCTCACCCACTTCTCCGCAAGACAGTCAGCACTCAGTCAGTGCTGCGCGAACTGCTTCATCGTGCACGCCTCTTTAGTTGTCCGGACATCCTCGACAAGCACTGTCCGGTGATTCCGGAGCCGGGCGTCTACGCCTGGTATTTCCAGCGGGTGCCAAAGGGCGTCCCGGTTCAAGGCTGTCACACCATCGGAAAGCACACTCTCCTTTACGTCGGAATTTCCCCGTGTCGCCCGCCAAAAGCGGTCTCCGCGCGACCGCAATCACTCCGAAAGCGCGTTCGCTACCATGCGCGCGGCAATGCAGAGGGCTCGACGCTCCGCCTCTCACTCGGCTGTCTGCTGTCGCGCGAGTTGGGAATTGAACTTCGCCGTGTGGGGAGTGGCGGAAGGATGACCTTCACGAACGGTGAACGAAAGCTGTCGGCCTGGATGGCTGAGAATGCATTCGTGACGTGGACGAAAGTGCAAGCGCCGTGGGAGGTCGAGAGGGCGCTGATCTCGGCGACGTGTCTGCCACTCAACATCGCTCACAACACACATCCATTCGCCGCGCGTTTATCCACGATCCGGTGCACCGCCAAGGCTCGCGCACGAGCCCTTCCGATATGGCGCAAGCGTAGTTGATCGTCACTCGGTACCAACGGTGGGGTGGGCCGCAACGCGCTTTTGCTAGCTACCTGATACGACACCTTGTCAGGGGACGAGACTGTCCGTGGTGATCGGAACGAGATGCGAGTCACACGAGAGCAACTTTGCAGCGTGCATCGTGCACCCCAAATGTCGGAACAGAGTGAGTAGGTTTGAGTCGTCGTCCGCGACCAGGACAAGTCTCAATATGAATGAAAAGGAAGTCGACCGATGCGTCTGCAACGGGTAACCGTGGCGGGATTCCGGTGTTTCGGACCAGAGCCACAGCGGATCGAGATCGCGGGAGATCTCACGGCGATTGTGGGGCCGAACGCAGCGGGTAAAACAGCATTCCTGCAGGCTCTCTGCAAATTGTTCGGCGTGACGCGCTCTCAGCGGACCGTGCGGCGGTCCGACTTTCACTTGCCGGTGGGAGTGGGACCGGAAGACCGGACCCCGCGGAGTCTGTTCGTGGATGTCCTGATCGCACTGCCGGAGCTCGCGAAGAACTCAGCCAGTGCGCAGACAGTGGCACCCGCCTTCAGACACATGCTGATCGAGAAACCGAATGCGATACCAGTGTGCCGGATGCGACTGGACGCCAAGTGGGAGGATGACGGAACGGCTGAAGGAGAAGTTACGCAAGACCTGTACTGGGTTGAAACCCTCGACGATGAGGTCCCAGAGGATCGGAAGCATCCAGTCTCGGCGCTTGATCGCGGTCACATCCAAGTCTATTACACACCGGCCACACGAGATCCGGAAGCACAGATCCGAGCGTCGACCGGCGCTCTCGCCGCGCGCCTGCTACGCGCGATCAACTGGTCGACAGAAACACGCGACACCATCCACAGCGCGACGCAAGCTTTGTCGAACGCTTTCGGCAGTGAGGCCGCGATTGCTGCGATGAGCGAGGCGTTGCGGGATCGCTGGGAGGAACTGCACGATGAGAAGACAGACACGGCACCAGCGTTCACGCTGACGAGCCATCGGTTCGAAGAAGTAGTAACGCGTGTGCAGGTGATGTTCGAACAGGCTCCGGCCCTGATCGAGCGGGGAATCGATGCGTTGAGTGAAGGCCAGCAGTCGCTGTTCTACTTCGCGTTGGCCGCCGCGGTGTTCGATCTGGAACGAGAAGCTGTCGACGGGAAAATTTCAGGATTTCGCGCTGAGGAATTGCGGGTTCCGACGCTGAGCCTGTTCGCGATCGAGGAACCCGAGAATCACTTGTCGCCCTACTTCCTCTCGCGGATCGTCCGACAGGTGCGATCGATCGTGGGAGAAGACGGAGCCCAGGCGATCTTGTCGAGTCACTCACCCGCGGTATTGGGGCGCGTTGAGCCGCAGGAGGTTCGGTATTGCCGATGCGATGCGGTGACTCGCCAGACAACCGTCAAGGCGGTAAAGCTACCGGAGAGCGAAGAAGAGGCGATCAAGTTTGTGCGAGGCGCGCTGCAGGCGTTTCCGGAACTTTACTTCGCACGTTTCGTGGTGCTGGTGGAAGGTGACTCGGAGCGCGTAGTCTTGCCCCGGCTCGCAGAAGCGGACGGGTTCCTGCTCGATCCATCATTCGTGGCGATCGTGCCACTCGGAGGTCGGCACGTACAGCATTTCTGGAGCTTGTTGAACGGCTTGTCGATCCCCTTCGCGACGCTGCTGGATCTCGATCTCGGGCGTAGTGGAGGCGGATACGGGCGGATCAAGACAGCGATTGCGCATCTACTAGAGCAAGGCGTGTCACGCGACTCGGTGCTATCGCTAGCAGATGGAACGGTGATGACTGCTGATGCCTTCGCGAAGATGCACACGTGGGTCGCCGATAAGAACCTGCGCGCCTGGGTCGAAAGACTGAAGCAGTTCGGAGTCTACTTCTCGGAACCACTCGATCTCGATCTCACGATGCTCACGGCCTATCCGGAAGCCTATGCAGCGCTCATACCGACCGGAGGTGGGCCGAAGATGAGCGTGGAAGACGCGGCGAAGGTAGCGCTTGGGGAAGGCGGTTCCGGGCTCGACGTGTACAAGCACGAGCCAGCCTTCTCGGGCCAAACGAAGCACCTGCCGGCATATCGGTATCACTTCCTGACGCACAGCAAGCCCGCAACACACCTGCGCGCGTTCGCCCACGTGAGCGAGGAAACATTAGAGACACGCATGCCGGCGACCTACCGGGAGTTACTGAACCACATTAGCGACAGACTGAATCGGGACTGACGTGAGCCTGATTCGGCGACATGTGGACCCGACTGCGTGGCGCCCCAGCGGGATCGCGACGCTGGAGGTGAACGCGCTCGATGTCGTGAAGTCCACCAGCAACCGCTCCGTCATCGCTGGACCAGGGTCAGGAAAGACCGAGTTACTCGCTCAGCGGGCCTCATACCTTCTGCAGTGTGCGATTTCGCCGCCACCACGTCGCGTGCTGGCAATCAGCTACAAGCGTGATGCGGCATTCAACCTCGCACGACGTGTGGCCACGCGCTGTCACGCCGAGCAGGCGTACCGACTGGATTCGTTGACATTCGATGCCTTCGCAAAGGGACTGGTAGATCGATTCGGGCAAGCACTACCGCAGAGGTGGCGTCCAACTCCGGACTATGAGATCGCACAGGTAAGTCGGACGATGGTGCAGGAATTCTTGTTGTCCCGGTCACCGCCGCCGAACGTCGGAAGTCGTGACGACCTGATGCAGCTAAATTTCAAGACATTCGAGAGGGATTGGATGGTCGCTGCGCCGCTAGTGGAAGCGGGCCGCACCGGAAAGATGTCACCAGGCGAATGGGCCGGTCAGCAGTACTGGGAATCGTGGCTGCGCGGCGGGGAGCGCAGTTATCTGTCCTTCGCGATGATCGGACGTCTCGCGGAGTTGCTCGTGCGGACGAATCCGATGGTGCGCCAAGCACTACGCCTGACCTACTCGCACGTGTTCATGGACGAGTTCCAGGACACGACACAGGTGCAGTATGACTTGGTGAAGACGATCTTCCTCGGCTCCAACGCGGTGCTGACGGCGGTCGGAGACAACAAACAACAGATCATGCGATTCGCCATGGCGATGGAGGATCCATTCACGCCGTTCGAGGTGGACTTCAAAGCGCAGCGGATACCGCTGCAGAACAACTATCGGTCGTCGCCAGACCTGGTGAGAATTCAGGAGGTGCTGGCACGCGCCATGGATCGAAAGTCGGTGAAGCCGGTGTCGCAGTCGAAAGGGACCATTGTTGGCGAAAGCTGCGAGGTCTGGGACTTTCGCACACCGAAGGATGAGGCACGAACTCTCGCTCAGTTCGTGTCTCGAGAGATGAAGAAGTATGAGTTGAAGCCGCGGGACTTCTGCGTCCTCGTGCGGCTGCGGACCGCGGACTACGCACGAGAGCTGGCCCCAGCATTCACGGCTCACGGGCTCTTGCTACGGAATGAGTCTGACAAGGTCGGCGACGTCGTCCTCCAGGAACTGTTGAGTGAGCCGGCCTCTGAGATCCTGATCAGCCTCCTCCGCCTGGTCACGGCTCGCAATGCGGGGCGCTACTGGACGGAGTGTTTCGAGTCCGTGTGTTTCCTCAAAGGAGCAATGGTGGACGATCAGGCACGGCGCTCGCGAATTTCCAAGGCGCTGGACGATCTGAGCATCGAGTTCACGAAGACGCATGCCGCTCCGATAGCTACCGCAGCGGAAGCGAAACGGGTAGTAAAAGAACTGCTCACTTGGGTGGGAACGACAACACTCGTGTCCGCCTCACATGCTTATCGACAAGGTCAATGGCTGCAGAAAGTGATCGACGCGTCGGCATTGCACCTAGAGGCATCGTGCAAGGGGGCGCGCGACTGGAGTCATGCGCTCGATGTATACGAAGGAGTGCACTCAGTTCCGCTGATGACGATTCACAAGAGCAAGGGGCTGGAGTATCACACGGTCATTTTCGTGGGACTGGACGATGGCGCATGGTTCTCGTTCCGGCGAGAAGCTGAGCAGGAAACGTGTGGCTTCTTCGTCGCCTTCTCGCGGGCGAAGCAGCGAGTAGTGTTCACGTATTGCGCGTCGCGCGGACAGCGTAATGACGTGGCGCCGCTTTACCGTTTGCTGGGAAGCGCGGGAGTGCGGATGGTGGAGAAGTAGCTGGCAAGGCTAGGGCTCATGGACGTATGGATCGTGCGACGAATTGCGCCACGTGGTCCAACTTAGGATCACAGACGGTAACGGTACCGGCGGAGACAGAGGCATGGCTCGGAGATCCATCACCGGCGGCGTGACTCCCGCAGGAACTGACCGCATTCAATTCGACCTGCGCATTAGCGGCCGCCGCCTGCGTCCCACGTTGCCCTGGGCACCCACCGAAGAAAACCTGCAACGCGCTCGCGAGCACCGAAGGATGCTGAAGGCTCGTGTTCTCGCGGGAACGTTTCGTTTAGCGGAAGAATTTCCCGATTACGTTCGGCGGCACACGAAGGAATTGCCGCTCGCATTGATCTTCTGCGATGAAGTTTTCGATGCCTTTCTTGCACACGAGAAGGCGCGTGTGGTCCGCGGGGACCTTGCGCCCTCGACGCTCGATTCGCATCGGCAGATTCTCGATCACACCTGGCGACCTGCGCTCGGCGGTCGGCCGCTGCTATCGGTGCGATATTCGCAGCTGCAGCGGATCGCCGATTCACAAGCTTGGACGAAGAAGACCTATAACAACGCGATCAGCGCGCTGCGCCGGGCGTTCGCGTTCGGCTTTAAGGATCACCCCGAGGGGCGCGACCCCGCCGCGATGCTACGCGGCGCACGCATCGGCAAGAAAGATCGTCCGCACCTCGATCCCTTCAGTGTTCAGGATGCTGAAGGCCTGATCGTCGCCTTGCGCCGGGACTGGGGCGCTGCGCAGTCGAACTACGATGCGTTCCGATTCTTCACGGGGCTTCGCCCATCGGAACAGATCGCGCTTCTCGTGAGCGATTACGATCGCGCAAACGGCGTGCTCTCGATCACCAAGGCACGTGTCGGCGGGGTCGAGCGCGATGTCACGAAAAACGGTGAGTGGACCGGCGCGTCGAGCTCTGTCCACGCGCGATCGCGATTCTGGAGTCATATGAGCACGCTCGCGCTTTCTGATGTACCCCCGGTCACGCTTTTTGAGGTTCGTTCCGGTTCCCG
>JBDZVF010000374.1:0-6416 GCA_040255575.1 Pseudomonadota bacterium
TTGGCGACGGGCAGCCCGAACGCGTCCTTCACTGACGTGTTAAGCGTGATTCGATTCGTGGCGCGCGGCATGTCCTCGCCGTTGATGAACATGCCCGCGATGTTGCGGTAGTTCTCCATGATGTCGGCGAAATCCCGGCCCCACATGTAGGGCAGCCCCACGAGCGGATAGGTCGGCAACTCCATCGCTACCATCTCGAGGTGATAGCCGCCGACGAAGCCTCGCTTCGGGTCGTTGACGTTCTCGTCTTCGATGATCCCGGCGAGCGTCGCGCCACGCCACATGCGCACCGGCTTGTCGAAGATGCCCCAGCAGAAACCGCCCGTGTGCCGGCTGTAATTACGGCCGACCTGGTCATGCGAGTTCGCAAGACCCTGTGGATATTTCGAGCTCTCGGACAGCAACAGTAGGCGCGCCGTCTCGATGGAGTTGCACGCCACGCACACGATGCGAGCCTTCTGCCGGTGCTCCTTGCCTTGCGCGTCCACGTAGATGACGCCGTTCACCTTGCCATCGGCACCATGCTCGATGCGCGTAACACGGCTTTCCACCCGCAGATCGAGATTGCCCGTGGCTTCAGCGCGCGGGATCTCCGTGTACAGCGTGCTCCACTTCGCGCCCGTCTTGCAGCCTTGCGCGCAGAAGCCCTGCTGAATGCAGATGGCGCGACCGTCCGCCGGCTGCGAGTTGATGGCCATGTAATTCGTGTGGACGCGCTTGTAGCCGACCTTCTTGGCGCCGTTGTAGATCACCTTGAAGTGCGCGGACGCGGGCATGCCTGGAACGCCGTGGCGGCGGGTAACGACCATGCGCTTCTCGGCGATGTCGTAATACTTCAGCAGTTCGGCATGCTCGATGGGCCAGTCGATGTGCGATGTGCCCTTCACGTCTCCATACGTCGTGCGCGACTTCATCTCGTACGGCTGCACACGCGGGCACGCGCCGGTCCAGTGCACCGTCGTGCCGCCGACGGTCTTGCACGTCCACACCGGGAGCGTCGGATAGTCGTCTTTCACGGACGAGGTGCCGGACTGCGTACGCGGCTCGAGCCACGTAAGCTGCGCGAAGGCATCCCCCGGAACTTGCGTGAAGGTGGCGAGCGATTGCCGCTTGCCCGCCTCGAAGAGCACCACCTTGATGCCGCGCCGGGTGAGCTCGTGTGCCAGCGTGCCGCCCCCCGCGCCCGAGCCGATGATGACCACGACGCCGTCGTCGTTCAGTTCGAACTTCGCCATGCGCGCGCTCCCCTCAACCCTGCTGCGTGATCACGGGACCGCTGTCCGCCAGCGGCACATCGGGCAGCCAGCGCAGGTCGTTGAACCCGCGGAACAGATATCCGCCCTTCGAGAAAGCCTCGCCCTCGTAACCGAAGTATTGGTACGCGTAGTCCGTGGCGTAGAGACCGAACACCTTCACCCGCATCGTCTGGAAGAAGGGCGTCTGCTCGATCTTCTTGAGAGCGGCGACGCGCGCACTCTCCGGTGAGCTGGCGAACCCGGTGCCGAGCGTGGCCAGACCGTTCTTCACGAGATCGCGGGTGGCGGCATCGTTCGCGGCTTCCGAGTCGAGGCTCTGGATCACGACGGCGTAGGCCGGGTCCTCGAGCTTGTCGTGAGGCGCGATGGTGCGCGCCAGAGCCATGAGCGCCGTGCCTTCCGCGCTGGTGAACGCCTTGAGATCGGCGGCCCACACTCGCGAGGGCGCCACGAGCGCGAGCGGGCTGCCCGCGGCCAGCACGCCGGTGATGACGCCGGTGGTTGTCTTCAGAAAATCGCGGCGATCGACAGGACTGCGGTGATCCACTGCCTGACTCCCCCAAATCATCGAGCGTTGCTTTGAATAGCACGATTCGCCAGGGGCCACCAGCGCGCCCCGGCGGCCTGGCCCCTTGGCGCACTCACGCTGGCCGCATGGCGCCACGAAGAACGTGGCCCCATTACGCTCCACCATCGTGCAACAGAACGCGCGGATGAACGCGCCGAGCCCTCAGCGCCGGGTAGCACTGACCACGGAGTAGTAGCTGTAGGTCGGCAGCACATCCACATCCGTGAATCCCGCGCTCTCGAGCATGGCTTTGATCTGCGAGAACGTGAACTGACGGCCGCGTGTATTCGCGAGCATCAGCGTCGAGAACGAGGCCGTAGTCAGCGGGCCATTGCCGGTATCGTCGAGAAGCATCTCGTGCACGAAGATGCGACCGCCGCTTGGGAGTGCCGCAAAGGCATTCGCCACCAGCCTGGCATTCGTCTCCGGGCCCCAGTCGTGGAAGATGTTCGAGAACAACATCGCGTCATGGCCGCTGGGCCAGGTGTCCCGAAACATGTTCACGGCATGGGTGCCGACGCGATCCGCCACGCCGGCGGCACGGATGTACTCCAGCGCGACCTCGCACATCGGCTTCAGGTCCATCACGGCGCAACGGAGGTGCGGGTTCCGTTTGGCGAGCGTGATGCAGAAACAGCCGGAGCCACCGCCCACATCGAGCAGGCTCTTCACGCCGGACAGGTCGAACTGCAAGGCCATGCCCGTGGCCGCGGCCAGCGAGTGGCTGTGCATGAAGGCCGCAATGCCTCGCGCGGTCTCCAGCGTCATCTCCCCGCTTTCCCACATTTCGACCGGCGGCTCCTTCGCCGACTGACCGACGATCTGGTGTTCCTTCTTCAGGACAGCACCGCGAATCGCCGCGTGAACCGGATTGGAGGTGCGCTGCTGGAAGAACACGCCGCCCCAGTAGAACGGGCTCGCGCGGAGCAGGTAGGTCCGCGTCGGCTCGGTGACCTGATAGCGCCCGAGATGCGACACGCAGAACTTCAGGGCGGTGAGCAGGGAGAGCAGGATCTCCGCGCCCCGCAGCTGAAAGCCGTGACGCTGGGCCAGTTCCGCGGCCGTGGCGGGCTCGCGGGCCAGGCTCTCGAAGATCTCGAGCTCATCGGCCACCGTGACCGCCGGCAGCCACAGCATCGACAGCCACACATCCCAGATGGGCTTGTCGTCGCAGGCAGGAATATCGAGTACGGCGCCGGGCACCGATGTGGTCTGTGGCTGGGTCATGTTTATTTTGGCTTCGCTATGGCCGGTGTCGGCACTCCCGTGCCCGTTGCACCGTCCCCTGGAGACCCCGCGTGTTCGGCTGGCCCCACGAACAAACAATGGTGCGGAGCATACTACGGCGCGCCCGGCACGTGGTCGGCCCGTGGCGATGCCGATGGGCCGGTCCGGAAACGTGCGCGACTGCGCGCGCGCCACGCCCCCATTTTGCGGCAGAACGCACGCAACAGGTCCCGGGCACTTGGCTATCATCGGCGGCCGTTACGGAGATCCTATGGCCACGGTGCTGATCGCGGACGACGATGCAGCCGTGCGGCGGCTCTTGTCCGCCGTGCTCCGTCCGCGTGGCCACACCATTATCGAGGCAGGTAACGGCGAGCAGGCTCTGGAGCTTGCCGGCAGCCGCAACCCCGAGCTCATCGTCTCCGACCTCATGATGCCCGCGATGGACGGCTACGAGCTCGTGCGCCGCCTGCGCATCGAGCCGCGCACCGCCCAGACGCCCGTCATTTTCCTCACCGCCGAGTACGACGAGGGCGATGCCACCGAGCTCGCCCGTGCCGCCGGCGTCACCCGCGTGCTGCGCAAGCCCTGCAAGCCCGCGGATGTGCTCGAAGCCGTCGACCACGCGCTCGGCGCATCGCCCCCGACCGACCCCAACGCGATCACGGGCAGCTACGGCGTGCGCCACGTGCGCCTGATGACGGACAAGCTCACCCGCCAGGCCGAAGAGCTGCGCGCCGCCAATGCCCGTCTGGAATTGCATGCGGCCCGTCTCGAAGTCGAAGTCGCCGAACGCAAGCGCGCGGCCCGCGAGCTCGGCCAGCTGAACCGCGTGCACGCCATGGTGAGCAGCATCAACGCCGCCATCGTGCACGTTCACGAACGCGACCGGCTGCTCGAAGAGGCCTGTCGCATGGCCGTGGAGCACGGCAAGTTCCGCTTCGCGTGGGCCGGTCTCGTCGATACCGAGGCTGGAACCTGCACGCCGACGGCTGCCGCGGGCGGCGAACCGCACCTCTTCGAGCGGATCGGGCGGCCCGGTCCGATCGATCCCGCCTACGGGCGCAGCCTCGTGCACGAAGCGGTGACGATGCGGCGCGCCGCGGTGTGCAACGATCTCGAGGCCGTGCAGCAGCCCCTGCGTTCCGCTGCGGAGCTCGTCAAGGTGGGCTATCGCGCCGCCATCGTCCTGCCGCTCATCGTCGACGGCAAGGCGACCGCCGTGTTCGCGCTCCATACCGGCGAGACCGGCTTCTTCAACGAAGCCGAGGTGAAGTTGCTGCAGGAACTCGCAAGCCAGATCTCGTTCGCGCTCGATCACATCGTGAAGACCGAGCGGCTCGACTATCTCGCCTACTACGATGCGCTCACCGGGCTTGCGAACCGCACCCTGCTGCTGCAACGGCTCGCGCGCGACCTCGAAGCGGCCGCGAGCCGGCAGCACAGCCTCGCGCTCGTCGTGTTCGACATCGACCGGTTCGAGAACATCAACGACTCCTTCGGCCGCCACGTCGGCGATCAGGTGCTGAAAACGCTGGTCGGCCGGCTCATGCAATCGCTGGGCGACCCGGGGCGCGCCGCGCGCGTGGGGCCCGACGAGATCGTCGCCCTCATCCCGGAAGCGCGCTCCGAGAACGACGTGGCGCGCGCGGTCATCGACTGGTCGAACCGCGCCTTCTCCTCGCCGTTCCGCACGCACGCGGCGGAGCTGCGCCTGTCGGGCAAGGCCGGCATCGCGATGTTCCCGAACGACGGCACGGATCCGGAGACGCTCCTGCGACACGCGCAGACCGCACTGAAAAAGTGCAAAACCACTGCGGATACGTACCTCTTCTACACGCAGGACATGTCCTCGCGCACCGCCGAGCGCCTGGCACTCGAGATCAAGCTGCGCGACGGATTGGAGAAGGAGGAGTTCGTCCTCCATTACCAGCCCAAGATCGATGCCCGCGGCGGGCGGCTCGTGGGCGTGGAAGCGCTGGTCCGTTGGCGCAGCCCCGAGCTCGGTCTCGTGCAACCCGCGCAGTTCATTCCGCTGATGGAAGAGACAGGTCTCATCGTCGAAGCCGGCCGCTGGGCGTTGCGCAAGGCCATCTCCGATCGCCGGAGCTGGACAAATGCAGGCCTGCAGGCACCGCGTATCGCCATCAACGTGTCCACCGTCGAGCTGCGCAGACAGGATTTCGTGGACGTGTTCGCGCACAGCCTGCGCATGGGGCATGAGGACCACGGCATCGATGTGGAAGTCACCGAATCCATCATCATGGAAGACGTCGCCGCGAACATCGCGAAGCTCCAGGCGATCCGCAACCTCGGCGTCGACATCGCCATCGACGACTTCGGCACCGGCTACTCCTCGCTTGCGTATCTCGCCCGCCTGCCCGTGCAGGTGCTCAAGATCGACCGCCACTTCGTTTCCGCCATGCTCGAGGACACGAGCGCGATGACGCTCGTCTCCACCATGGTCTCGCTGGGCCGCTCGCTCAAGCTCACGGTCGTGGCCGAAGGTGTGGAGCAGGAAGAGCAGGCGCGCATGCTCCAGCTCCTGCGCTGCGACCAGATGCAGGGCTACCTGTTCGACAAACCGCTCACGTTCGAGGAGATGTCCGAGCGCCTGAAGTCGCGGCGGACCTGGTCGGTCAGTCCGGCATCCAGCGCTCCCGGAGTGTGATGCGTGTCGGGAGGTGATGTGGAAGGCCCGGATTCGCCCCCCGACCCCCTCTGGCATACCGGTGCATCCCAGTCATCGGCGCGTCCGGAGCCTCTTCTGCCCTCCCGTTCGAAATCGGCTGCGAGCGAGCGAACCTCGCCTCGCGGCCCTCATTGGGCTGTCGCCGCGGGTTACGCATCCGCCGCCGCAGGTTTGCTCGCGCTCCTCGGCTGGGCGCTGGGCATCGACTTGCTCAAGTCGGTGTTGGCCGACTCCATGGCGATGAAGCCGAACACGGCCGTGTCGCTCGTCGCGCTCGGCTGCGCCATGCTCGCGAGCTCGGTGTTGAAGCCGCCGTACGTGCCGGGCCCGCGAAGGGTCGCGCTGACCCGCGCGTTCGCGCTCGTGCCGCTCGTCATCGCCACTCTCACGCTGCTCGAGTACGCCACTCACCGGAATCTGGGCATCGATCAGCTCCTGTTTCCTGAAGCGGTGATCGCCCGCGGCGGGCCGTTCCCGGGGCGCAGCTCAGCGGCAAGCGCGGTGAGCGTGATGCTGCTCGCCATCTCCCTGCTGCTGCTCGATGCGCAAAACGCGAGGCTGCGCCGGATCTCGCAGTGGCCCGCCCTGATTGGCGTCGCCCTCTCGCTCATCTCGGTGCTCGTTTATCTCTATGGCGCCGAGGAGCTGTATCAGACCACGCCCCACGCCTCGG
>JBDZVF010000375.1:0-6384 GCA_040255575.1 Pseudomonadota bacterium
GTCATGCGTCTGCCACTTGGCATGTGGACCGACCGCTTCGGCGGGCGCGTCGTATTCATGGTGCTGCTGGTGGCGTGCGCCGTTCCGGTGTTTCTCGTCAGCTACGCACACGCGTTCTGGCAATTCCTCCTCATCGGTCTCTTTCTCGGGACAGTGGGCGCCGCATTCGCGGTCGGGACGCCTTACGTCGCGCGGTTCTTCCCGCCGGAGCGTCGCGGGTTTGCGATGGGCGTCTTCGGCGCGGGCACAGTCGGCGCCGCCGTCAATATGTTTGTTGCGCCCCAGATCGTGGCGGAGTGGGGATGGCACGCGGTGCCGCGCGCTTATGCGGTGGCCCTCCTCGCGACCGCCGCGATCTTCTGGGCGTTCAGTGCTCCCGATCCCGGTGTTTCTTCTCCGCAGGCACGCGTCACCCTCGCGCAGCGGTTCTCTGTGCTCAAGGACTGGCGCGTGTGGAAACTGTGCCAGTACTACTCGCTGGCATTCGGCGGGTTCACGGCGCTCTCGTTGTGGATGACGCAGTACTACGTGCAGGAGTACGGCTTTGACATCCAACACGCCGCGCTTCTCGCAGCGTGCTTCTCTTTGCCGGCGGGCGCCTTGCGCGCGGTCGGAGGATGGATGGCCGATCGCTTCGGCGCTCAGCCGGTGACATGGTGGGTGCTCTGGGCGGCGTGGATCGCGCTGTTTCTTCTCTCCTATCCGCAGACCGAGCTCGTGGTGAAGACGATCGACGGCCCACGGGTTTTCGAGATCGCTCTCGCGCCAGCTGTTTTCACTCTGCTGCTATTCGCCCTTGGCGTCGCGCTCGCTTTTGGCATGGCTTCGACGTTCAAGTACGTCGGTCAGGATTATCCCGATAGCATTGGCATCGTCACGGGCATCGTCGGGCTGGCGGGCGGACTGGCTGGGTTTCTGCTGCCGGTGATCTGGGGTGCGTTACTGGACGTGCTTCGCATCCGATCCAGCTGCTTCATGTTGCTGTATGGCGTGGTGTGGGTGTCGCTCATACTGCTGTACTTCACGGAGATTCGCCGGTACGAGTTCATGGAGCGGGGAGGGGAGCAGGGTGCGCGGCGGCTGGGAGCGGGGGCGTCGGCGGTGTCTGCGGCGGATAGTTCATCGTGAGCGGCGGCTAACGCGGCGAAACCAGCTCACAGCTCACGATGGGTATTAATGATCGGCCAACTCAGTGGGTTTGCTCGTTCTGGAGTCGGTTGGGAATTGGTGCGACAGCACCTCGAAATGGCTGCATCGGTTGGGTCGAGCCTCACCACTTTCCCGCTGTCGTCAAGATGTCCGAAGCCGGGATCACGCGAATCTTCTCGTTGGGAGCAAACGCTCGCGTCCCGTTGTAGACGAGGATTCCGCGGTCGATCACCTTGTCCGCAATGCCCGCCAGCAAGTGCGCCCAATCCGATGGTGTTGTTGACGCGCCGGCCTTGAACTCGAAGCCGATACGCGTCTGGCCGCGATCGATGAGTAGATCGATCTCCGCACCGGCATGCGTGCGGAAGAAGTAGAACCCGCTGCCGGATACGTGCAGATTCTCAAGAGCCACGATCTGCTCGATCATGAATCCCTCGAAACTATTGCCCCGCGCGGGTGATGTAATCAATGCGTCCAGATCCCGGATGCCGAGCAGGTGGTGCAGCATCCCGCTATCCCGAATGTACACTTTGGGGGCCTTCACCAGGCGTTTGCCCAGATTTGCGTGGTACGGCGGGAGTCTGCGGACGAGGAAGTAGCCCTCAAGCAGGTCAAGCAGGCTCTGCACGGTGTGATACGAATAGCCAAGGGAGCGGCCAAGGCTCGAATAATTGAGAACGCCGCCGTGTGAATGCGCGAGCATCGTCATGAGGCGTCGCACTTCAGAGGACGAAAGCGTGAGCCGATGCCGCGCGATATCTCGCTCGACGAACGTGCGCACGTAGCTCTCTTGCCACTCTTGCCATTGTTTCCCATCGCGCGCCAGAAATGCGTCAGGAAAGCCACCCAGGAGCCAGAGCGTTTCGACCTTCACGCCTCGCCGACCGGCCACCTCGGGAAACAGGAAAGGAGTGAGCTCCAGCATGCCGACACGCCCGGCGAGCGTTTCCGAGATATTCCGAATGAGCTCGGGACTAACCGAGCCCAGCAGAAAGAAGCGACCATGCGAGCGGCGCGACTCGTCGATCAAGGAGCGCAGCACCGGAAACAGTGGCGGCAGCGTCTGTGCCTCATCCAGAATCAGGGGGCCTTTTAGTTGGCGCAGCGCGTATTCGATATCGCCGGTGAATACTTGTAAGTCCGACGGCTTTTCGAGATCGAAGTAGCGTCCATCGACGAAATGACGCGCGAGAGTTGTCTTTCCGCACTGGCGGGGCCCAAGCATGATAACGGCAGGGAATTGGGAGGCCAGCCGCTTGAGGTTCGGTTGGGCGTTGCGAGGAATCATTTGTGAAGATTAGAATCGTAGCTTCTAATTTTCAAGTCAGGCGATTCGCTGTCTACGGCTCGGGAGCCAAGGCAGCGTCCGGCCGGAATTGAGTGGAAGTCGGTGGTGGCGATCCGTGTTACCCGCGGGCGGGTGGCGTTTTGGCGCGGAGTAGATAAGACCTTCCCGCGATCCGAGTGCCTTTGCGATGGAGCGTGAGCGTCGAATGACGCCGGTCTACGGGTCGAGCTGTCGATTGCCGCCGTGCGAATCGATTCGCGAGCAAATGTGCTTCCCACGTGCTTCCCGCCGCAGGCGTGCTGCCGGCGGGGATCAGGGAGCGGCTTAAGTCACTGACGTGACTGGTCGGGATGACAGGATTTGAACCTGCGACACCTACGTCCCGAACGTAGTGCTCTACCAGGCTGAGCTACATCCCGAGGGATCGGAATTGCGCGTGGCCTCGGAAGGCCTGCGGGCGGGCAATTCGGCGAAGGGCGCGCAGTGTACTGAATGGGCTGGCCGGCATCAAATGTTCGATCT
Organism: Pseudomonadota bacterium; assembly: GCA_040255575.1. GTDB lineage: Bacteria > Pseudomonadota > Gammaproteobacteria > Steroidobacterales > Steroidobacteraceae > JADGHX01. The sequence continues at coordinate 2,960 of JBDZVF010000375.1, forward strand.
CGGTGGCCATTTGGAAGAACGAAACGATAGTGGCGGTTCGCGGGATAGCGGCAATTGGCAATTTGCGTGAGCCGGGGGGCTCGCGCCGCAGCCCTGGAGGCCGACCCCAGACGCCGCCGCACACTGAGCCATTGCGACCGCGTCTCGCTGACCCAGGTCCCGCATTCGGCGTCCCGCCGCGGAAACGCCCGCGCTACCCGGTGCTGCTCAGGCCGTCCCGGCGCCGTGTCCCCTGGTCTCTACGGCTTCTGCCCTGCGCCACCCGGGGCTGCAGCAGCTGCCTTATCGACAGCTTTACCTGCGGGCTTATCTCCGGGCTTATTGCCAGTCGTGTCGCCCGGCGACTCCTCCGCACCAGCAACCCCCGCTGCCTCCACCCCAGGCTCAATCACCTGACTCGGATCATCCCCCGCAAACAGCTGCACGGTCGTCCCTTCGACCGGCCCGATCTTCGCCGTGTCGCTCACCAGCAGCTGCACTTCGCGATCGAACCTCAACGTGCCGTCCACCACGGAACCCGCCCCGATGACGACGCGTGGAATGCGGCTCTCCTCATTGCCGAAGTCGGGCTTCTCTACGTGAATCCCACCTTCGACATGTGACCCGTGCCCGACTTCGATGTCGCCGGTAAACGTGCTGATGCCCTTTGCCACATGAGCGGCTTCGAGGCGGATACCACCGTTGACGTTCCTCACACGCCCACCCACATCCGCACCCTTGCCCAACCGGACGCCGCCATTCACCGCGTCGATGTCGTGCGCGATGCGCGCGCCCGGACCCACATCGACACCGCCATTCACAGTCCGCACCGAGTTGGCACTGGCATTCGCGCCGACGTGAACGCTGCCATTCACGGTCGCAGCCTCGCCGACCGTAGCCCCATCGCCTACGTTGACGGCTCCGTTGATAGTCGTGGCGCCTTCAGCGCTGCCGCCGGCGGGCACGTCAACTGGCCCGTCGACGCCGACCTGCCCGCAACCACTGAGGCACGCAGCAGCCGTCGCCGCCACAAGGGACAGAATGGCGGCACGTGAGAATCTGAGAACCATCACGTTCTCCCTATATATAAGTGTTCGGCCGTCCCGATGACACGGCGCGGCAGTCGGCGGTTGCAGTTCCGGTCAGGTGGTGTGGTCGACGGCGAATCGCGCCAGGGCGCCGAGGGCTTCTTTGTAGGGGGTTTCGGGAAGGCCGGCGAGCGCGGCCAAAGCCTTGTCGGATTCGGCCCGTGCGAGCGTGGTGGTGTACTCGAGTCCGCCGGTGGAGTCGATGGCGGAAATGATGGCGTCGAGCTGGTCGATACCGCCATGCTCGATCGCGTGGCGAATCACCTGCTTCTGCGCATCCGTGCCTTGCTTGAGCGCGTGGATCAGCGGAAGAGTGGGTTTGCCTTCCGCCAGATCGTCGCCGATGTTCTTGCCGCGGGTGGCCGGGTCCGAGCGGTAATCCAGCACGTCATCGACCAGCTGATACGCCGTGCCAAGATGGCGGCCGTATTGCGCCAGTGAGCGTTGCAGCTCGTGGGGTGCATCGGCGAGCACCGCGGCCACTTCCGCACCGGCCTCGAACAGGCGCGCCGTCTTGCGATAGATCACTTCGAGATAGCGCTGCTCGGTGGTCTCCGGATCATTGGCATTCATCAGCTGCAGCACTTCGCCTTCGGCGATGATGTTCGTGGCGTCCGCCATGATTTCCATCACGCGCTGGGAGGCGAGCGCAGCCATCATCTGGAAGGCCCGGGAGTACACGAAGTCGCCCACCAGCACGCTGGCCTGGTTGCCGAACACTTCGTTCGCAGTGTCCCGGCCCCGGCGCATGGACGAGCCGTCCACCACGTCGTCGTGCAGAAGCGTGGCCGTATGGATGAACTCGATGAAGGCCGCCGCTTCGAAGTGCTTCTCCCCCTGACCGCTGCAGGCCCGGCTGGTGAGCACCACGATGAGCGGCCGCAGGCGTTTCCCGCCCCCGGCGATGATATGTTCCGCCACCTGGTCGACCAGCGGGACGGTGCTCTTCAGGCGCGCGCGGATCACGTTGTCCACGGAGGCCATGTCGGAACGAACGAGGGCGCGGACTTCTTCGAGCGTCATTTAGGGGCTGGAATCACTGCCAAAGGGGTGCCTTGCGGGGCCCCGCATCCTAGCCGACGGCCCGGCCCGGGCGAAACGGCCGTGTACGATCCGCCCGAACCGAGGCTAAGTGCCCATTCGGCTTAGGGAAACCCAGGTTTGACCGGGTGGGGGGCGCTGAGTAGAATGCGCGGCCTTTCGTCGAGTCGACGTCCTTTTCCGGAATATTCCTCATGTACGCGGTCATCGCCACCGGTGGTAAGCAATACCGGGTTACCAAAGACGCCACGCTGCGCGTCGAGAAGCTGAATGCCGAACCAGGCTCCACCATCGAGTTTGGCGAGGTGCTGCTCATGGGCGATGGCGCCAACGTGAAGCTGGGCACCCCTCTGCTCCAGGGCAGCAAGGTGACCGCCACGGTGGTTCGCCACGGCAAGGGCGAGAAGGTCTCGATCGTGAAGTTCCGTCGGCGCAAGCACTACCTGCGTCAAAAGAACCATCGTCAGCCCTTCACGGAAGTGAAGATCACGGATTTCACCGCTGGCTGATTGAGCCAGCGCAGTTTCAGGTACCAGCAACATGGCACATAAAAAGGCAGGCGGCAGCACTCGTAACGGCCGCGACTCCCACAGCAAACGCCTGGGCGTGAAGCGCTTCGGCGGCGAATCGGTTCTGGCCGGCAACATCCTGGTCCGCCAGCGCGGTACGCAGATGCACCCGGGCACCAACGTGGGCATGGGGTCGGATCACACGCTGTTTGCGACGGTGGCCGGCAAGGTGGCCTTCCGCCGCAAGGGCACTGAGGGGCGCATGTTCGTCAGCGTGGTCCCGGAGACCACGAACTAATTCATCGCTGCTCACGCAGCAGGTGAGAATCGCACCAGCCCCGGCCTCGCGCCGGGGTTTGTGTTTGTAGCATTCAAGAAGCAACGAGCCCTCGGTCGCCGGTCGGCTGAAGAGTGGCCGGGCACAGGGGTTCGAACCCCTCGGGAACATCATGAAATTCGTCGATGAAGCGCGAATGAAAGTCCACGCCGGGAACGGCGGGCGCGGCTGCGCCAGCTTCCGGCGCGAGAAGTTCGTGCCCTTCGGCGGGCCCGATGGGGGTGACGGCGGGCACGGCGGGAGCGTGTATCTGCGCGCCGCCCCCGGCATCAATACGCTCGCGGACTTCCGTGTGGAGCGCACCTTCAAGGCGAGGCCCGGCGTCGCCGGTTCGGGCAACGGTTGCACGGGCGCTGCGGGCGAAGACCTCTACATCCCCGTGCCCATCGGCACCGTCGTAACGGACGCTGACACAGGCGAACAGCTCGGCGATCTCGTGCGTGAGGGCGAAACGCTGCTCGTGGCGCGGGG
>JBDZVF010000376.1:0-6373 GCA_040255575.1 Pseudomonadota bacterium
CTTCACGGGGAAGATGTTCTGCATGCACTCGATGGCTTCGTAAGGGTCGCCGTCGGTGAGATCGCCGATGCGCTTCAGATTGCGCACGATGCGGATGGGCTTCACCAGCGCCTCCGGGTCGTAGAACACGGCTTCGTGATTGAGGCCGACGATGCGGCCGCGGGCATCGCGCTTGGGCGTGTAGATCTCCACCGCCTGCATCTTGTTCGACCATTCGAATGCGCCATGCGCCGTCCAGCCCTGGATGTTCGAGGTCCACGTGATCAGCACATCGTCATCCCAGAAGCCGATGGTTTCGCCATACCACCGCGCCACGTCCGGGCCGAGCCGCGGCACGCTGCCGTCCATCCTGAACTGCCGGCCGATATTCACGTCCGTGATGAAGTTGCGCGCCACGCCGGTGCGAATCTGCACGAACTTCGGCGTCGCGAGGATGTAGTGCGGCTGCACGCCGGTGGCGAGGAAGTACCAGCGCCGCATGAAGCCTTCCGGCCAGCAGTATTGGCCGGTCCATTGGGGCGCGCCGGAATTTCCCTGGTGATACAGGTCCTGCACGGTGCGCATCTGATACTCCGGCGTGAGCAGGGAGACGATCGTTGACGCCTGGTTGACGAGCATCATGCTGTACCAATTTTCGAGCATGGAGACGGCGCGGTAGCGGCCGGTCCAATCGTCGGGAATCGATGTGACGTGGAGCGGCGTGGCGGCCGACGTGCTGCCGCCTGGCTGTGCGGCGACGGCTGTGCGGCTCACCGGCGGTGCCGCCGTGCCATTCGCTGGCCTCGATTCGTCGGATGGGCGCGTCCCGCGCTCGCGCAGAGTGTGGCGGCGCTGCGCCTCCTCGCGTAGTGCTTCGTAGTGTGCCTGGGCCGTCGTGAATGCGTATGGGCTCAGGATTGCTTCGCGTGGGTAGTCGAGATTGCAGTTGCCCCATGCGGCTGTGTGCGGCGGTTCTTCGCCGATCACTTTCAGGAACACCGGCGCGACCGCGCCCCGCTGTGCTTCGATGGCTTGCGGGCTGTTGCAGCGGTAGTAGCGCGGATCGGTCCAGAGCGCGCGGTCCTTGTAGAAGTCCTTCGACGTGAAGAGGTCCACGGGTAACGGCTCGATGCCGGGAGGCGCGGCGCCGTTCCACGCAGAGCCGATGACGAGATCGGTTTCGCTGCTGCCGGCGCCGCGAATCAGCGGGATGCGCATGGCGCCGACGAAGGGATAGCTTTCCATCTCGGCGCGCACTCGTTGCAGCTCAGCGGGCGGCGTGCCGCCTGGAATGGCCTCGCGCGACGGCGCGTGTAATGCGACGGCGAGCGGCGCGCCGCGACCTACGCTCTTGAAGCCGGGGTCGGCGACTTCCTGGGCCTCGGTGCGTGCGCCCGCAAGCAGCAACAACAGCGAAATCCCGGCGAGGGCTCGGTGACGGATGAGGTGCCTCCGGGTGCTCGGCTGCATTGGAGCGCTCGCGCGCGCGGAGCCGCTCGACAGCGCCTGGCGGTTCGTGTGCATCGGGCTGCTCGGCTGCATCATTTTAGGAACCTGCTGCGGATATGAGCCGGTGCGCCGGCGCGCCCGGAGGCCGCATTATGGTTGCGAGTCCGCGTGTCTTGAACCCTCGAACCGCCATCCATCGGCCAGGCAAACACGCGGACTTGCCTCAGCTGGCTGAATCGCATGCCTCAACCAGCGACGCGCGAAAATGCCCGTCCACGGTGAATCCCGGAAGCAGCGCGCTCAGCGTGCCGTACCGTACTTTTCGCGAAACTCGCGGTGAGGCTGCAGCGCGTTGTCGTCCGCGTTTTCGGCGAGCCGAGCAGGCTCAGCAGATTTTGCCGGTCCAGCCGGCTCAGCAGTTCCAGCAGTGCCAGCAGTTCCGGCTGTTCCGGCAGTTCCGGCTGTTCCGGCGGCAGATCCAGCCGCTCCGGCAGGTCGCGTGAGCTGCGAGACGCGGTACCCGGAAAGGATCTCGATCACCTGAACGACCTGTCCCTCGACGCTGAACCGAACGCGCCATTCCTTTACCGCGAGCTGCATGCCGTCAGCCACGCGGCGAATCCGCCGGTAGGGGTGCGGCTCCGGCCCCAGCGACAGCGTCGAACGGATGCGCGATTCCATCGCAAGCCCTGTACGCGCTTCGATCCACCTCGCCTGCTCCGCGGCGAGCGCATCGAAACTCACTTCGTAAGCGCGCAGCGGATCGGCCGGCTCCGCGGAGCCGGGCGCCGGCTGGCCGTGATCGAGCCAACCGTTCCCGGCATCCGGATGCGCATCCGTGTACGGCACGTACGGCTTGAGATCGAGCACCGGCGTGCCGTCGAGCATATCGGCATCGAGAATGTGCAACGTCAGCCCCTCGACGCGCTCCAGGCGTACAGCCGACATGCCGATTGGATTCGGCCGATGCGGCGAGCGCGTCGCGAACACACCCTTGCGTCCCGTCACGCTTCGAGGCGGCAGCACCTTGGGCCGCCAGCCGCGGTTCTGGTGGAACCAGAAGATCACCCAGATCCACTTCCAGCTCGCGAGATCCTCGAGCGCGTGCTCGAAATTCCGGCCCGGCAGCAACTCGATGCGGGCCGGCTCGCCCTGCGCCGCGCGGGGCTGGCGCGCCGCCTCCACCTTGGTCGCGAGGCCATTGCGCACGAACCCTATCGGCTCGAGCTCGAGACGGAGTACGGAATCGTCGTCGCGCGGGGACATGGGTCGCTAGGATACCTGCGAAGCCCGGCCACCGAGGATCTCTTACCGCGCGATCACACGCGCCGAGGGTCACTCACCGCGCGATCATGCATCGGCGCCGGCGCCACTAACCGCGCGATGACCTACCGGCGCCGGGGGCCACGTACCGCGCGATCACGCGCCGCCGCCGAACGTCACTTACCGCAGGTCCGCGCGAAAATTCAGCCCGCCACGCCCGGCTGTAACCGGCTGCGGACGGCATCATTCACGGCACGTGAAGCCGATCACATGAAGCATCGAGCCGCGGCGGTAGGTTGCCGCCTCGGATCCGCCACTGCTTGCAGGCGACATATGCCATCCGCGGCACTTCCCCGGTTTCTCTCTGCGGCCCTTCTACTGGCCGCGTTCGCGCTGTCCGGTTGTTCGACCATGAGCAAGTCGGAGTGCCTCGCCGTGGACTGGCGCACGGTCGGTTACGAAGATGGCGTGGCCGGATACTCCGGCGATCGAATTGGGCAACACCGAAAGGCCTGTGCGAAGTACGGCGTGCAGACGGATCTCAATCAGTACCAGTCCGGTCGGACCCAGGGTTTGCGCGAGTACTGCAAGCCTGCGAATGGCTATCAACTGGGCTCGCGAGGCGGCTCTTACGGCGGCGTGTGCCCTGCCGATATGGAAGACAACTTCCTGAACGCATACGAGGCCGGGCACCAGCTGTACACGCTCAGCTCACGCGTTTCGCAAGCGAAATCCCAACTCGCTTCGAAGCGGCGCGAGCTCGAGAGAGTGGAGCACGGCATCGTGCAGAGCGCCGCCACCGCGATCGGCAAGGACACGAGCAAGGAAGAGCGCGCGGATGCCGTGGCGGATACCGCTCAGATGGCGGAGCGCGCCGGCCGCCTCAAAGAAGAGATCCGCCAGCTCGAGCGCGATACGGCGCGCTTCGAGCAGGAATACGAGGCATACCGGGCCAGCCAGCCGCCGATCATCTGATCGCGAGACGGCAGCTCAGTCCTGCGTATCGGCCGCCACGCTCTTCGACGTCACCCTGTCGAACGCAACGAGCGCCACACAGGAGAGAACCATCGGCGCCGCGACGGCGTAGAACACGGTCGCCGGCTGCACCCCCGCCTGCAGCATGAATCCCGCAGCGGCAGGGCTGAGCATGTTCCCGATACGCCCGAATGCAACCGCGGATCCAATACCCGTCGAGCGGATGTGCGTCGGGTAAAACCGCGCCGCTGGCGGATACAGCATGAAGAATGCGCCCGACACGAACACGCCCGAAATCGTCGCAATAACGAGTATCACGGTGTTGCTCGCAGTCAGCACCGCGCCCATGCCAACGCAACTCACGACCGCTGCGACGATAGTCCCCAGCAGAACCTTGTTCATGTGCCACAGCCGCGTGAACAGCGGCAACACCAGGCCGCCCAGCATTGCGCCCGCCGAATAAACGGCAATGGCGTTCACGCCCACTTCAGTGGGCTTGCCGGCGTACGTGATGATCAAAGTCAGCCAGGTGGTGAAGAAACTCACCGTCGCGCACACACCGATGAACGTGGCCCACAGAAGCGCGGTGCCCAACCCCCTGCCGTTCGAGAACAGATCACGCAACCGATTCTTCTGCCGCTCGCGCACGAGCAGGTAGCGCGGCGATTCCGGCAAGGCCGCGAGCAACAACAGGGTGACTAGCGCACATCCGGCACCCACATAGAGCACGGGCGTCTGCCAGGGGCCGTCCGAAAGTGTCGGCATCTTCACGAGCAATGCGGCCAGCAAACCGCCGCCCGCCTGCCCCAGGAACACGAAGGCGACCGCGCTCGCCCGCAGCCGCGCGGCGGCCGATTCGGAGACCAGCGACACCGCCACCGGAATGACGCCACCGAAGGAAATGCCGGTGATCAAACGGCAGATCAGCAGCTCCGGTACGTTCCGCGCCAGCATGGTGGCAAGCGTCGCGAGCGTCATCAGCACCATCGCCCAGACCAACGCGTTGCGCCGGCCGATGCGGTCGGCCAGATAGCCGACCCCCACCCCGCCGACGATGAGGCCGATCGGATTGGAGGACAGGATGATGCCGAACGCACTCGCCGGCACCGACCACGCCTGCGTGATCCGTGGCGCGAGGAGTGGAATCAGCGTGAGGTCGATGCCCTCGATCAACGTGACCAGCGCACACAGCGCCACGACCCGGATCTGGGCGGCGCTGATCGGCTCGTCAGTGGTGGGCAGGGTCGTTGCCACGCCGGACCAACACTATGCGCCGACCGGAAGCCCGGCTTGTCTCAGGCGGAACAGTCTTTTGCGCATCGTTGCCAGGAAGGGGCGCGCCTCGGTATCCAGGTTCACCCACGCCGAAGGCGGATGTCGACTGAAAGAGCGCGGTTGTCTCGGGCGCATGGCTCGCGATCCGATGCAGATGCGGTACATTCGCGCCCTTATGCGCTACTTCCGCCTGCTTCCTTTCATTCTGTTGTCATGCCCTGGCCTTGCGACGGCCGCGGCACCCTCCTCACCGACGCTGATCGTCACCGTGGTGGTGGACCAGTTCTCCGCAGATCTCTTCGGCGAATACCGCTCGCTTTATACCGGTGGGCTCGCAACGCTCGCTCGTGGCGCCGTCTTCCCGAGCGGGTATCAGAGTCACGCCGGCACTGAGACGTGCCCGGGCCATTCGACGATTCTCACCGGCGCGCGGCCCGGGCACACCGGCATCATCGCCAACGAGTGGCAGGCACCCAAGCGTCCCCGCCGCGAAGCAGGCAAGGAAGCCTTCGACTGGTACTGCGTGGACGAGCTCGACGCGCAGGGGAACATGATCGTTTCATCGAAGCCGCTGCTCGTGCCGACGCTGGGTGATCGTCTGCGAGCGGCCGATCCAGCCTCGCGCACGGTGGCCATCGCCGGCAAGGATCGCGCAGCGGTGATGCTCGGCGGTCACGACGCATTCCTCACGCTGTGGTGGGCGGCCGGCAAGGGTTTCGTGACGTACGCGGATGCGAACGTCGATCCCGACATGCGCAAGAAGATCGATCGCGTCAATGCCGACGTTCAATCGGCTTACGAAACGACACAGCGTCCGAAGTTGCCACCGCAATGTAAAGCGCGATCGCGCGCAGTGGACGTGGGTGACGCCCTGCAAGTCGGCGAGCTGCGTGAAGCGAAGGGCCGCTCAGGCCACTGGCGGGCGACGCCGGCCCTCGATGCGCTGACGCTGGAGATGGCGAAGACGGCGATCGACACGTTGCAGCTCGGGAAGCGGAAATCCATCGATGTGCTTGCGGTCAGCTTCTCCGCCACCGACTACGTCGGCCACTATTTCGGTACGGAGGGCGCCGAGATGTGCGCGCAGCAGGTCGCGCTCGACAAGACGATCGGGCAGCTGGTGAAGCACCTGGACGCAACCGGTGTGTCTTACGTGGTTGCGTTGACGGCCGATCACGGCGGGCTGGATATTCCCGAACGAAATCAGCCTCGGGGCGTTCCGACTGCCGAGAGACTGGATTCCCGGCTTTCGCCCGAGAATGTGGGGGCCGACGTCGCGGCGGAGCTGCATCTCCCCGGGCCCATCCTGCTCGGCAGCTATTTCACCAATGACGTGTATCTGGCGCCGTCGGTCGACAGCAAGCTGCGCCCGGTGGTGCTTGACGCCGTTCGGCGCAGGTATGCGAGCCACGCGCAGGTGGCGACGGTTTTC
>JBDZVF010000012.1:0-33075 GCA_040255575.1 Pseudomonadota bacterium
TCGGCACTGTCGGGTGGCAGCAGGTCGCGCCGTGTGGAAACGGCCTGGCCGAACTTCACGAAGATGGGCCCCAGCTCCTCAAGGGCCAGCCGCAGACGCTCGCCGCGCGTGCCACCACGGCGACGCGCGAACCACATGCCGGGCGACAGCAGCGTCGCGTAGCGCAGTGGACGGTACAGGTGCGTGGCGCGAACGAAATCATCGAGCCCATGCCGGATGAGCACGCGCTGGATCTCGAGCAGCCGGGCGAGGACGCGCAGCTTCACGAATGGGGCTTTCTTGCGAGCAGTTCGATGCGCGCTTCGAGACGGTCGACGTTCTCGCGCAGGATGTCCACGCCTTTCAACAGCTGGTCGGCTTCGGCACGCGGCACCAGGTGTTGCCGTTCGTGCGCCAGATATTCCGCCATGTTTCGCGCCTGGGTGGAAGCGGCGTTGCGCGCCCAGCCGAATGCAGCGCGCGCGAAGCGGCCGAGATGGTGGGCGGGCACGTCACCGATCACCCTCGAGACTTCTTCTTCGACGTCCGGGCGCAGAAGCATCGCGAGCTCACGGAAACGCTGCGCGAGCTCGATGTCCCCGCGAATCTGCACATCGCCCCGCTGGATCACGGCTTCGGGCGCTTCGCCGGCCAACGCGAGCAGACTGAACGGGCCACCGACGATCTGCGCCTCGGTGGTGGCGGTCGCATCGCGCTTGAGCTGCAACGTCTCGCCGGTGGACTCCACGACGAGCTGCCCGAAGCCGCTGATCTCCACGCCGACCCGATGGCCTTGCAGCTCGCGGCACAACTGGCGCGCGCGGGGTGAGCGGGGCAGTCCGCGATTCAGCACGTTCTCGATCGTTTCAGTGAGCATGAGCGTCCGGGGCCTAGTACTTGTAGCCCCGATGCACGGCGACGATGCCGCCGGTGAGGTTGTGATAGCGGCAGCCTTCGAGGCCTGCGCCCCTCATCATGCCGAGGAGGGTTTCCTGATCCGGATGCATGCGGATGGACTCGGCGAGATAGCGGTAGCTCGCTTCGTCCTTCGCGACCACCTTGCCGAGGAACGGCAGCACTCGGAATGAGTACGCGTCGTAGATCGGCTTCAGCGGGGCGATGGGGTGCGAGAACTCCAGCACCAGCAGCTGCCCGCCGGGCTTCAACACTCGCCGCATCGCGAGCAGCGCGGCGGGCTTGTCCGTGACATTGCGCAGACCGAAGCCGATGGTCACGCAATCGAACGTGTTATCCGGGAACGGGATCTTCTCTGCGTTGATCTGCACGCACCCCGTGTTGGCCACGAGCCCGTCGTTGATCAGCCGATCCCGCCCGTGCGACAGCATGGCTGCGTTGATGTCGGAAAGAATCACGAGGCCGCGCTCGCCGACCTGCTTCGCCATCCCTGCCGCGAGATCGCCGGTGCCGCCCGCGAGATCGAGTGCTTTCTGACCGGGTCGCAGATTCGTGAGGCTGAGGGTGAACTGCTTCCAGATCCGGTGCAGGCCACCGGACATGAGGTCGTTCATGAGGTCGTAGTTGCCGGCGACGGAGTCGAACACGCCCCGCACGCGGCGGGCCTTGTCGTTCCAGGCCACACGCTCGTAGCCGAAGTGGGTTTCGCCGGAAGGAGAATCGGTGTTGCTCATGGGGGCGGCATTCTAGACCACGCAAACTGTGGCGCTCCCGCTACCGTATACAGATAGTTAGCTAGCACGCAAACGGATTGGCGATGCAATCGGTGAAAGCGTGGAGCCTGAGCAAAACTCACTGCGAATATTCGGTCCGGAGAGGTTGCATTTTCGAGTCGTGGCTGCGCAGAATCGGGCCGACTCAATTCGGGGGTCTTGAAACGTAACTTGGGCCGGGGGCCAAAACTCCCGGCCTATTTTATTTCCGGGGTTTATCTCTGGCGCGAGATCGGCTCCGACGTACTACTTGCCACCGCGCCGTTCGCGCACCCGCTGCTGGTAATACGCCCACTTGTGCTCGCGCTCGCTGCCGAGCTCGTAGAGGTAATTCCAGGTGTAGAGCCCGGTGTTGTGCCCGTCGTCGAACACGAGCTTCACCGCGTATCGCCCAACGGGCTCGACGGCCCTGATGCCGACGTTCTCCTTGCCGAGCACCAGCACCTCCTGCCCGGGGCCGTGGCCCTTCACCTCGGCGGAAGGCGAGTGAACTCGCAGATATTCGAATGGCAGCTCAAAGCGCTGCCCGTCCGCGAAGCTCACTTCGAGGACGCGCGACTTCGAGCGCAGCTTGATCTCGGTAGGGGTGTGGTCGGGCATGTTCATGGGAAAAATCGTAAACGATTCTCGTGAACGATTTTGCCCTGTCCGCTTCGTTTGCCGAAGAGGACCGCTTCTGCCGCCAGCAGTGGGCGCGCAGGGTTGCTCGCGCGCCGCTGCCCCTCAGCTTGCGAAAACGACGCCCACAGACCGTGCGGCCAGAGCGGCCTGGGTGCGGTTGGCCACGCCCAGCACCTTGAAGATGGCCGTGACGTGCGCCTTCACGGTCTTCTCGGAAAGGCCGAGCTCGGTCGCGATCTGCTTGTTGGCCTTGCCCTGGCAGACCCGCGACAGGACTTCGATCTGACGCAGGGTCAGGAGAGATACCTGACTGTCCTTCACGCCACTGGCGGCCATGGCTACCGAGGCCGGCTTGGTGGCCGAGAGCGTGGCGGGGCTCACATTGCCCTCCAGCACGCTCTTCAGCACGTTGATCAGTACGCGCGTGGCGGAAGACTTCGGCACGAAGCCCATGGCGCCGGCATTCATCGCGCGGCTCACGCTGGCGGCATCGTCCAGCGCGGAAAGCACGACGATGGGCAGCAGCGGAAAGCGCTCACGCAGTTTGCTGATGAGCACGAACCCGCTGACGCCAGGCAACGCAACGTCGAGCAGCACGAGATCCAGATCCGGATTGGCTGCCGCGGCAGCGAGTCCCTTCTCGGCCGTGCGGGCCGCGACGATCCGGACTCCATGGCCGAGGCCTTCGAGGGCCGCGGCGACTCCTTCCAGGATGAGAGGATGATCGTCGATGACGAGTAGTTTCAGAGCCATTTTCCCCGTGCTGTCCGTGTCACTGTCCGGCAACAGCCCGCCTTCGGCCAATTGAGACCCGGATCGCCCACCCTGTGACGGAGCGACCCCCCTTCGAGTTCGTGCACGCCGCTGCCGAGCCGCCCTGGTGCCACCGCTGGAGCTATTTGTATCGTCGACCAGACAAGCCCCGGGCGACTCCTCCCGTGCGCGCGCGGTCCGTATTCTGCCTTCACACCGCGTGACTTGTCGTCCCACGATTGCGCGATTTTTTTCACAGTCCTGACCGATTACCGCGCACCCGAGGCGTCCGCTGCTCCCGGCGAATCCCCCGCCCCCGGGGAGTTCGCTGGTCCCGGGGAGTCCACCGCCACGTCGAAAATCCACTGCCACGTCGATCGTCCACCGCTCCGTGACCGTGACAGCGCCGGATGCTGCGCAACTACTTGACGCGCCGGGCGGAATCGGCTTGCCGTGGCGCCGGCGCGGCCACCTGGCGTGCCGTCGATGTGACAATCCGCGGCGCCTCTCTATACTTGTCCGCCTTGCGTCACGAGGGGGCCCCGGCACCGCGCGGGGCGTTCAATGCAGCCGACTGACACTTCGCATCCCGACTACTTTCACAAAGTCGTAGATTGCCAGTGGGCATGTCCTGCCCACACCGATGTCCCCGAATACATCCGCCTGATCGCACAGGGGCGGTTCACCGATGCCTACATGGTGAATCGCCACTCGAACGTCTTCCCCGGCATCCTGGGTCGCGTTTGCGACCGGCCCTGCGAGCCCGCCTGCCGCCGCGGTCGCGTGGAAGCCAAGCCGGTCGCCATCTGTCGGCTCAAGCGGGTAGCCGCCGACGAGCGCGATGAGGACATTTCCGCCCGCCTGCCGAAGATTCCGCGTCTCAAGAATGGCAAGAGGGTGGCCTGCATCGGCGCAGGCTCCGCTTCGCTCACGGTCTCGAACGACCTGATGCCGCTCGGCTACGAGGTCACGATCTTCGAGCAGTACGGCCTGCCGGGCGGGCTCATGCGCACGAACATCCCCTCGTTCCGCCTGCCACACGATGTGCTGAACGATGAGATCCAGCAGATCATCGGCATGGGCGTGGAGCTGAAGCTGAACCACCCCATCAAGAGCCTGCGTGAGTTGCTTGAGCAAGGCGGCTTCGATGCCGTGTTCGTCGGCTCCGGCGCGCCCAGGGGCAAGGAGCTGAAGCTCCCGGGGCGGCAGGACGCAGCGGCCAACATCCACATCGGTATTGCCTGGCTCGAGTCGGTGGCATTCGGGCACGTGGAGAAGATCGGGGAGCGGGTGCTGATCATCGGCGTGGGCAACACCGCGATGGATTGCTGCCGCACCAGCCTGCGGCTCGGCGCGAAGAGCGTGAAAGTGATGGCACGCAAGCCGCGCGCCTTCTTCAAGGCCTCCGCCTGGGAGCTCGAGGACGCCGAGGAAGAAAGCGTCGAGATCGTGATCAACCACTCGCCGAAGGCGTTCGTGCACGAGAACGGCCGGCTCACCGGCATGATGTTCGACCAGCTCGAGTACGACATCGACGCGAGCGGCAGGATCGTCGGTGAGCGCGTCGTCGGCGAAACCTTTCTGCCGGCGGATGACGTGATTCTCGCCATCGGGCAGGAGAATGCCTTCCCCTGGATCGAGCGCGACCTCGGGATCGAGTTCGACAAGTGGGACGTGCCCAAAGTCGACAAGGTGACGTTCCAATCCACCCGCCCCGGCATCTTCTTCGGCGGCGATGCGGCCTTCGGCCCGCTCAACATCATCTGGGCCGTGGAGCACGGCCATCAGGCCGCCATCTCGATCCACCGGCACTGCCAGGGCGAATCCGTGGCGGATCGCCTGCCGCCCGGCGTGAACCTCCAGAGCCGCAAGATGGGCATGCACGAATGGTCGTATGCCAATGACTACGCGCCCGTCGAGCGCCGCCTGATGCCGCACGTCTCGCTGAAGGATCGCTTCAAGAAGCTCAACATCGAGGTGGAGCTCGGCTTCACCGCCGAGCAGGTCGCACAGGAAGTGCAGCGCTGCCTCAACTGCGACGTGCAGACGGTGTTCGAGGCGAAGCTGTGCATCGAGTGCGATGCCTGCATCGATATCTGCCCCGTTGATTGCCTCACCATCGCCCAGAACGGCGAGGAAGCGGACCTGCGCTCGCGGCTCAAGGCGCCTGCGAAGAACCTCAAACAGGCGTTGTACGTTTCCGCCCCGCTCAAGCAGACGGGGCGCGTGATGGTGAAGGACGAAGACATCTGCGTGCACTGTGGGCTGTGTGCCGAGCGGTGCCCGACGGCCGCCTGGGACATGCAGAAGTCCTTCGTGAAGTGGCCTCACGCGGCAGATGAGAGCCGGGCCCTAGAGGCGAAGAAGCCAAAAATCGCGTAAGCGCATAGCAAGCCAAAAGCCAGCCATGTCACCGACGACTCCAACCCGCATCAACGACTTCGCAATCAAGATCGCAACGGTGAACGGCACCGGCTCCGCGAGCGCCAACACGCTGCTGATGAAGTCCATCTTCCGCAGCGGCATCCCGGTGATGGGGAAGAACTACTTCCCATCGAATATCCAGGGCCTGCCCACCTGGTACGAGATCCGCGTGACGCAGCACGGTTACGTCGCGCGCTCCGGCACGGTTGATGTCATGGTCGCGATGAATGCCGAGACCTACGCACGCGACGTGAAGGAAGTGGTGCCCGGCGGCTACCTGATCTACGACTCCACCTGGCCCCGCCCCGCGCTGCTGAAGCGGGAAGACATCACCGTGCTCGGTGTGCCGCTCGCGAA
Organism: Pseudomonadota bacterium; assembly: GCA_040255575.1. Classification (GTDB taxonomy): domain Bacteria; phylum Pseudomonadota; class Gammaproteobacteria; order Steroidobacterales; family Steroidobacteraceae; genus JADGHX01. Next base: position 5,823 of record JBDZVF010000012.1, read on the forward strand.
ACTGTGCAACGAGAACTTCAACGGTGTGCGCACGCGCATCCTGATGAAGAACATCTGCTACGCGGGTGCGCTGGCTGCGCTGCTCGATCTCGATCTCGAGCAGATTCGCGCGCTGCTGGCCGAGACGTATGCAAAGAAGCCGCAGCTCGTCGATAGCAACATGAAGGCGATCCAGCTCGGCTACGACTACGCGAAGCAGAACTTCCAATGTCCGCTGCCGCTGCGCGTAGTAAAGATGTCCGGAACGAGCGGCCACATCATGATCGACGGCAACACGGCCGCCGCCCTGGGCTGCGTGTTTGCCGGCGCGACGGTGGCCGCGTGGTATCCGATCACGCCATCCACTTCGTTGATGGATGCCTACAAGGCGTTCTGCGATCGCATGCGGGTCGATCCCGAAACCGGCCGCAAGAACTTCGCATTCATCCAGGCGGAAGACGAGCTCGCCGCCATCGGCATGACGATCGGCGCGATGTGGAATGGCGCGCGTGCGTTCACGGCCACCTCGGGCCCCGGCATTTCGCTGATGAGCGAGTTCATCGGCCTTGCGTATTACGCGGAAGTGCCGGCCGTCATCTTCGACATCCAGCGCGTGGGGCCCTCCACGGGCATGCCGACTCGTACGCAGCAATGCGACTTGATGGCGGCGGCGTATGCGTCCCATGGCGACACCCGGCACGTGTGCCTGTATCCCGCGAACCCTGAAGAGTGTTTCTACATGGCCGTGCAGGCGTTCGATCTCGCGGAGCGCCTGCAAACGCCCGTATTCGTGATGTCAGATCTCGACATCGGCATGAACGACTGGATGTGCCGTGACCTGAAGTGGGACGACAACTACCGGCCCGATCGCGGCAAGGTACTGGGCAGGCAAGACGTCGAGAAGCTCGAGAAGTTCTACCGCTATTTCGACAAGGACGGTGACGGCGTCGCCTATCGCACGTTGCCGGGCGTGCACCCGAAGGCGGCGTACTTCACGCGCGGCTCGGGCCACAACCAGTACGGCACGTACACCGAAGACTCCGCCGAGTACCAGATCGTGCTCGACCGGCTGCTGCGTAAGTGGGACACGGCGAAGAAGCTCGTGCCACGCGCGGTTATCGACGCGACGGCGGGCAGCGATATCGGCATCGTTTCGCTGGGGAGTTGTGACGGAGCGATCCACGAAGCCATCGATGTGCTGAAGACGCACGGGGTGCGCGTGGACTACATGCGCGTGCGAGCCTTCCCGTTTTCCGAAGACGTCGAGCGCTTTCTCGCTGCACACAAGACGCTGTTCGTCGTCGAGCAGAACCGCGACGCGCAGTTCCGCTCCCTGCTCGCGTTGGAGACCCAGGTGGAGAAGTCGAAGCTGTTGTCCCTGCTCCATTACAGCGGGTTGCCGATCTCTTCGAGCTTCATCGTCGAAGGCGTGCTCGCACATCTGCGTCCACAGCCGAGGCGGCAGGAAGCGCTCGGCGTGGCCGGCTGAGGAACTGCCAATGACGTATCTCGCCAAACCCCGGGTCGCCCATCCCTCGCTGCCGAAGAACAACCTCGGGCTCACGCGCCGCGACTACGAGGGCGCGCTTTCCACACTGTGCGCGGGTTGCGGGCACGACTCGATCACCGCCGCGATCGTGGAGGCGTGCTGGGGAATTTCACTCGAGCCGCAGAACCTGGTGAAGCTCTCCGGCATCGGCTGCTCGTCGAAGACGACGGCGTATTTCGTTTCCGGCGGGCACGGGTTCAACTCGGTGCACGGGCGCATGCCCTCGATCGCGACGGGCGCCAACGCGGCCAATCGCGAGCTCTCATACATCGGGGTTTCAGGGGACGGCGACACGTTGTCGATCGGCCTCGGGCAGTTCTGCCATGCCATTCGGCGCAACGTGAACATGCTCTACATCATCGAGAACAACGGGGTGTATGGGCTCACGAAGGGTCAGTTCTCGGCGTCTGCCGACGTGGGCACCAAGGCGAAGAAGGGAGAGACGAACTTCCAGCCGCCCGTCGATCCGGTGCTGCTCGCGATGACGCTGGGCGCAAGTTTCGTGGCCCGCAGCTTCTCGGGCGACAAGCAGCAGCTCGTGCCGCTGATCCAGGCGGGGCTCACGCACAAGGGGTTTGCGTTGATCGACGTGCTTTCCCCCTGTGTCACGTTCAACGATCACGAGGGCTCGACGAAGAGTTACGCCTACACGCGCGAGCACTATGAGCCCGCGGTTCACACGGACTTCGTGCCGTTGGAGCGGGAGATCGTCGCGGATTACAAGGAAGGCGAGGCGCTGCCGCTCGTAATGCACGATGGGAGCCGCATTGTTTTGCGGAAGCTCGATGGCGCTTACGATCCGACCGATCGGCTGAATGCGCAAAGCCACATCCAGGAGCGTATGAAGGCTGGCGAATACCTCACTGGCCTCCTCTATGTAGAAGCCAGCGAGACCGAGTTCCACGACCTGAGCGGGACACCGGATACGGCGCTCAACAAGGTGCCGTATGAAAAGCTCTCACCTGGATCGCAGGGACTGGAAAAGATCCTGGCCCGGTATCGCTGAAGAAGAGCGACGCGAGGGGCGCAAAAAGATCGGGCGCCCGAAGGCGCCCGATGAAAGCAACATGGTTGCTTAAGGCGATTACCAGCGCTTCGGAGCGCCGCCGCCACCGCCGCGGGGGCCACCGCCACCGCCGGCACCGCGTTCCTGCGCTTCGTTCACGCGGAGCGGACGTCCGCCCATATCCTTGCCATTGAGGCTCTGGATGGCTCGCGTCGCATCGGCGCGAGACATTTCGACAAAGCCGAAGCCGCGCGGGCGGCCCGTTTCGCGATCGGTGATGAGGCTCACCGACTCGACCGTACCGTGCTGTGAGAACAGGTCACGGACTTCACTTTCGCTAGCGGAAAACGGCAGATTGCCGACATAGATCTTCGTCATAAAAGAATCAGACTCCTGAAACAGATACGCCCCGGCCGCTCCTAGCGGCGCGAGTCACGCATCCGGAAACAAACCGGCAGAATGCTGGGGATGAGACCGTCACGCTGCCACCTGGATCGAGAACGATTCGGCTTTTCTTCGTCGGAAGCCGGCGCATAAGGGCCAGACAGGCGGCAGGAAAGGGAAAGGTCGCGATACCGGGCGGGACGATACAGGAAGGTGCGGCTACCGCACAAGACAGCGCCTAGCGCTTTTTTATCGATAACACAATCGCTCGTATTCCATAGCCGGGATATGGTCATGAAATTGGACAAAAGGCCAACACGCGCGAGCCCACGCCGTCCGCCATGCGCCCTAACCCATGCGCCCCAGGCCACGTGCCCCTCGGCTATGCGGCCTCGGTCATGCGTGAGGGTCCGTGCGCCAGGTTGTATGAACCTCGCGCCAGGGCCGCGGGGGCTCAGCGCGCCGGTGGCTATTTCGCACGCCCCCTCCTAGACTTGCGCCCCGCGTTTTTCCCGTTATTGGAGCATTGGTTCATGGGTAAGGGTGACATCAAGAGCCGTCGCGGCAAGATCTACCGGGGCTCCTTCGGCAAGTCCCGTCCGAAGGATCCGGCCAAGAAGAAGGCGGCCGCCGCGAAGGCGCCGAAGAAGTAGGACATGTCCGGCTACGCCCCGGGCCCCCGCCCGGGCGCGACGCCACCCTCCGACCACGCCCTGGCGAAGCTCACCGGCCGGGTCTTGCGAGCGATCACTTCACGGATGAGCTCGAGGGCGGGTCGGTCGTTCGGAGGCAGCTCCGCCCCGGACTCCCCCAAGGGCTTCACGCGCTCACCCCAGCGCACCGCGTGCGCACAGTACGTGAGCCCCCCGCCAAACCCCGGCATCAACAGAAGGCTTCCCGGTTTGACGCGGCCCTCTTCGAGCGCTTCGCAGAGCGCGACCGGAACCGTCGCCGACGACATATTCCCGTACCGCTGGATGTTCACGAAAACCCGCTCCATCGGCACATGCGAGCGTTTCGCAACCGCCTCGATGATTCGCAGATTCGCCTGGTGAGGCACCAGGAGGCCAACGCTATCCGCTGACGCCTGGATCTTCTTCAGCACGGTCTCGCATGCGTCGCCCATTCCTTGCACGGCGCGCTTGAAGATTTCCTGTCCCTCGAACTGCCAGCGAGTCACGCCGTAGAGCACGCCCTGGTTCGCATAGCGACCGCCCATGCCGTGCACCCGGAGGATTTCGCGCGCGTCACCGAAGCACCCAAGCTTCTCTGCAAGCAGACCTTCCGGGCGGTCCGTCGCCTGCAGCACGACTGCGGCCGCGCCATCACCGAACAGCACGGCGACGTTCCGATCGGTCCAGTCCATGAAAGGCGAGATGAGCTCGGCCCCGATGACGAGCGCGTTGCGCACGACGCCGGTCCGGATCATCGCGGTCGCAGTGGACAGGCCGTAGAGGAAGCTCGTGCACGCGGTGTTCACATCCATCGACGCTGCGTGACTGGCGCCGACCCGCGCCTGAATCCCCGACGCCATGTTCGGCACCTGATCATCATGACTGCAGGTTCCGAACACGATCAGGTCGAGCTCGGCGCCTTCCATGCCGGCGGCTGCGAGCGCTCGAGCGGAGGCAACGTAGGCCAGTTCCTCGAGCGGAACGTGTGAGATGCGCCGCTCGTGGATGCCCGTGCGCGTGGTGATCCAGTCATCGCTCGTGTCGATGATCGTGGACAGGTCTTTGTTGGTGAGGGCGGCAGGAGGGAGACACTTCCCCCAGCCCACAATGGCGGCGTTCAAGACATTGCCTCAGGCCAAGCTTCCGGCGCGCAAGAGTAGCAGACACCTTTGGCGGAGCTTGCACCGGATTCCTTCGGAAGAGCTAACCCTGATTGCGACACCGGAACGCTTGAGTGGGACGTGCGTTACGACCGAGCGCCCGGTGGTCACAACCCACACCGTGGCCCGGGAAGCGCAACCCAAACAGTGAGGTGACCGTATGAATCGCAGTGCTTTGTTCCTGAGCGTGGGCGCGCTCCTGCTGGTCGCGGCTTGCTCGAAGCAGCAGTCAGCCAATACGCCGACTCAGGACTCTCTCCCACCCGCCGAGCAGTCGACGACGCCGCCGAGTGACACCACGACAATGCCGCCCAGCGACACCACTGCAACGCCACCGGGCGACACCACTGCTACGCCGCCCGCGGACGAATCGACTACGCCTAACAGCACCACTACACCCCCGGCGGACTCGGGTACCGCGGACCCGGGCGCCACGTCGCCACGCCAGTAGCGGCGGGGGATCGAGCGGCCCGCTGGAGGGCGACTGCGCTTTGCGTCTTTAGCGGCAGTCTTGGGCGGCCCGCGCCCACGCTCGATGGGTCGGCCCCGGGAAGTGGCGCGCATACGCGCGCCCCCCGGGGCCAGGTTTGAGGCATGCTCGGCGCATGCGCCAGGCAGCCGTCTTCTCCTCGCTGTTACCCCTGTTTGCACTCACAGTCGTTGCGTCTGCAGCCGAGAGCGAGCCGACGAGTGTCATTGAGGCGGAATACGTCTTCGCACAGTCAGCAAAGCCGTTGGGTGTGCGGGGTGCCTTTCTAAAGTGGCTGGCACCGGATTCCATGATCTGCAGTCCGGCCCCGGTCAACGGCGTTGTCTCCACCACTGCTGATGAACCCAACAACGATACGCTCGAGTGGTACCCCGCGATCTCGCAAACCGCCGGCAGCGGCGATCTCGGGTACACCATCGGCCCGTGGAGATACCGCTCCGCCGACGGGAAGGGCGCCGCTCAAGGCACGTTTCTGTCGGTGTGGCGCAAGCAGCCGGATGACACGTGGCGCGTGGTTCTGGATTGCGGTGTGAACCACGCCAAGCCGGCGAACCCACCGGCCGCGCTGACGTCGTCCCCCGCTGGCCCGACGAAGGCGACGACTGTCGGTGGCGGATGGCATCAGCCCATCGGCAGCGCCGAGGCGCAATTCGCTGCCGCGGCAACCGCTGACAGCAAGTCCGCGCTCAGATCATTTGCTTCCGCAGACGTCAGGGTGATGGCGAGAGGCGTTCCGGTTGCCGTTGGCATCGACGCGGGCCAGGCACTGCTCGACAGTCAGAAACTCAACGGTGTCTGGGGGCATGCATTTGCCGCGCAGTCTGAAGACGGCACGCTCGGGTACGCCTGGGGCTACGTCGGCGATGCGCAATCGGAAGCGCCATCCGCGGCCTACGTGAATGTCTGGCAGCGTGCGACCCCAGAAGCGCCATGGAAGATCGTGGCGCAGTCGCTTCAGGTCATCCCGCCGCAGAAAAAGAATTAACTCAGGTTTCGTGGGGAGCTTGCGCGAGCTTCGTCGCGCCCGACCACGTGCACAGGAGCAGCTTCCGATCCGTACGAGATCCCGCCACGAATTGAGTGGCGCTGCGGGGCGCGGCAACCGTGCCCGCTGAAAGCTCCTTGCCGTCATTGACGTAGATTTCTTCGACCTGCTGTTCGGGCGCGGCTCCCGGAGTGAGCTTCACGATCTGCGTGGGTGCCCGCTCCTCCGGTTCGCTCCAGAAATCCATGAAGGCCAGTGCGTGGGGATGCACGCTCACCCACAGGGCGCCGTTGCCGTCCACAGAGATGTTGTAAGGCGCGCCTCGGACACGAACCCTTCCCGAGCGCTTCAGCTCGCCAGTGGCGGCGTCACGGTCGAAGATCGAGATCCGACCCGCAGCCGTTTCCGCCACGTAGGCACTCTTGCCGTCGAGGCTCAGCGCCATTCCGCTCGCGAGTTTCAGGCGGCCAGCCACGATCTTCATCTTCTCGCCATCGTAGTAGACGACGGTGCTCTGGTTACCGCGCAGCCGATCCTTCGCTTCCCACGGCCGCCCCTCATAGCCACGTTTGAACCCAACCTGATTCACGACGTAGAACTGCCGCGGCCCGACAGCAACGATCGCGGTCGGGCTCCACAGCAGCCGATCCCGAATAGTCTCCACGGGTGTGAAGGCGCCGGTCGGCGACTGCTCGAATACCTGCACATAGTGACTTCCTGGCCTCGTACGACTGGTCACGAACAGCCGCTTTGCGCCCGTGGCCGGTGTGTAGAGGCTGAGGCCTGACGGCGAAAAGCCTGAGGGGTCGCTTACCAATGCCGCCCGCACATGCGGCTCCGCTGCGTTGGGATCCAGCAGCATCACCGTGCCGGGCGTGCCTATGTTGCCGGTGCCGTAAGTGAGGTAGACGAGACCATTCGTTGGATCGACGAGCAGATCCTCAGCGTTCTGCTCGAGCCCGACCGTCTTGCAGGAGCCATCGAAGTGCGGCGAGACCGGAATGAGGAATCCGGGATACACGTACAGAATGAACAGTAGGACCGCGAGCGCGATCCCTGCGCCGATATACGGGTCGGTCTGGCGCGTGTCAGTTCTCATGGCGCGCGCATCGTAGCGCAAAGCCTGCGTTGAACTGCACGCTCGTTCAATACGTTCACCGGCGAATATGCGACGTTCGCCGGTACTGACTGCGCGGGTATACGCGTTGCTTGCAGCTTCGGCCCGCCACAGCCCCCTTCCACGTGGAGACATCAGCCATGACGCAGTACGTGCTCCCCGACCTTCCCTATGACTACAGCGCGTTGGAGCCACATCTCTCCGCTCGCATCATGGAGCTCCATCACGACAAGCATCACAAGACCTACGTCGACGGCGCCAACAAGGCATGTGAGATGCTCGGCGACGCGCGCTCTTCAGGCGACTTCACGCGCATGGCCGCGATCGAGCGTTCGCTCGCGTTCAATCTCTCGGGGCACGTGCTGCATAGTCTCTTCTGGCAGAACCTTTCGCCGAACGGCGGCGGTAAGCCGCAGGGCGAACTGCTCGGAGCGATCGAGCGGGACTTCGGTGGATTCGACGCGTTCAAGAAGCAGCTCACGCAGGCAGCGGCGACGAGCATGGGCTCCGGATGGGGCGCGCTGATGTGGGACCCCATTTCTTCCCGCCTGCTGACAGCGCAGATTCATGACCATCAGGGCCAGGCCCTCATGGGCAGCGTTCCCTTGATGGTGCTGGACGCGTGGGAGCACGCGTACTACCTGCAGTATCAAAACGAGAAGTTGAAGTATTTCGAAGCCATCTGGAACGTCTGGAACTGGACGGACATCGCCGCGCGCCTCTCGGAGGCACAGAAGTCGTCGCTCAACCTGCAATTCCCCACAGGCGCGCCCACCAGCAAGCGGCCAACGACTACTCACCAGCCCGGCCGAGCCTGACCTTGAATCCGCATCGCGCATGCGGGACCTCCAGCGTGCGCGATGCGTTAATTGGGAACAGCGGTTGCTGAAGCGTGGCCATCGCGGCGCGTAGTGCCGCCGCCGCGCGTTCCCATGTCCGTCACAACGCAAAGAATCGAAGAACTCGCCCGTGAGGCGGCGAAGAGCCCGCTCTCGATGCGGCACGCAAGCCTGTTCGAGCCTGGGCGGAACTGCTATCGCGTCGGCCACGCGGATCGCGTGTCCCTGATCATCGACGGGGAGGCGTATTTCAACGCATTCGTGCACGCAGCCTTGCGCGCCACGCGCTCCATCCTGATCGTCGGGTGGGATTTTCACAGCCGCACGCAGCTACATCACGGCATCGAGGGGCTGCCGGAGATGCTCGGCGACTTCCTCAACTTCCTCGCCAAGCGGCGCCGCCGGCTCGACATCCGCATTCTCACGTGGGACTACCCGGTGCTGTTCTCGAAGGGCCGTGAGCTTTCGCCCATCTACGGGCTCGGCTGGCGTCCGCACCGGCGTGTGAGATTGCGCTACGACGATCACTATCCGGTCGGGGCATCCCAGCACCAGAAGCTCGTCGTCATCGATGGCGCGCTCGCGTTCTGCGGCGGCCTCGATCTCACACGGAGCCGTTGGGACACGAACGATCACGTGCCCGGCGATCACCGTCGCACCAACGAAGGCGACGACGATCGCTACGCGCCGTTCCACGACACGATGATGGCGATGGATGACGAGGCGGCGCGCGTCATCGAGGAGATCGTGCGCGATCGGTGGTTTCGCGCGACGGGTCATCCGCTCAAGCGGACGCTCGCCAAGGGGTCAGACCCCTGGCCGCCGGCGCTGCCCGTTTCGATCGGCGACGTGAATGTCGGAGTGGCCCGAACCCGCGCCGCGTTCAACGACGACCCGCAGATCTGCGAAGTGCAGGCGTTGTATCTGGACATGATCGCCCGCGCCAAACAGACGATCTACATCGAGAACCAGTACTTCACCTCCAACGCTCTGGGCGAAGCGCTCGCGGCGCGCCTGGCGGAGGAGGATGGGCCAGAGATCATCGCAGTGCTGCGGCTATCGACGCAGGGCTGGCTCGAAGCACCGACCATGGGCACCTTGCGCACGGTGCTGCTGAAGAAGCTGCGGGACGCCGACCGGTTTGGCCGCTTCCACGCCTATTTCCCGCACATCCCCGGCTTGCCGGAGGGGCAGTGCTGCGACCTGCATTCGAAGCTGATGATCATCGATGACGAGGTCGTGCGCATCGGCTCCGCGAATTTCTCGAACCGGTCGATGGGGCTCGACACAGAATGCGACGCGGCCATCGAGGCACGTGGAGAGGAGCGCATCGCCGGGGTGATCCGCGGCTTCCGCAACGCGCTGCTCGCCGAGCACCTCGACACGAGCGCGGAACGGGTGGACGCCGCGATCAGCGCCGCGGGCGGCTCCGTGCAGCGAGCGATCGATGCGCTGGCGACCGAGGAGCGTTCGCTTCGCAAGTACGAGCGTCTGGATGATGTCCCTGAGGCGCTGGTGACGGTCGCAAGCGTCGCCGACCCGGAGCAGCCGGTGTCGCTCGACGCGATGATCGCTCAGCTTCCGCCCGAAGAGCGCGCCGCGGCGCGCCGCCCCCGCTGGATTCTTCCGCTTGCTGTGCTGATCATCGCCTGCGCACTGACTGCCATGTGGCGCTATACCCCCCTAGCGGCATGGACCAATGCCGATAGCGCGATCGCGTGGACCGCGGAGTTCTCCAGCTACTGGTGGGCCCCCGTGCTGGTGATACTGGCCTACACACCAGCATGCATCGTGCTTTTTCCTCGGGCGCTGATCACGGTGATCGCGGTGGCGGCGTTTGGGCCGTGGCACGGGCTGGCTTATGCGATGTGCGGAGTCCTGCTCGCGTGCGTGCTCACCTATTACGTGGGCACAAGGATGAATCGCGACACCGTGCGCCGGCTGGCGCGCGGCAGGCTCACGCGCATGAGCCAGATCATGCGTCATCGCGGCGTCGTCGCGATGACGGCGGTCCGTCTGGTGCCGCTCGCGCCGTTCGCCGTGGTCAACGTGGTAGCGGGCGCCATTCATCTGCGATTCCGGGATTTCATGCTCGGCAGCGCGCTGGGCATCCTGCCTGGCACGCTCGTCGCCACCGTGTTCGGCGACCAGCTGGTGTCCGGGCTCAAGGATCCGCGCTCGATCAACCTCTGGCTCGTCGGCGCACTCGTGATCGCGCTCGTCATCGGCACACGCATCGTGCGCCGATGGCTCTTCGGTCAGGCTTCCGTACCCACGACTCATGGCTGCCGTAACGGACATCCTGCCTGACCCAGCCGTTGCGGCCCCGCCGCCGCCGGAGTCTGAGGCGCTCCGCGTGGGCTCGTACAACATCCATCGTTGCGTAGGCACGGATGGTCGTCGTGACGTGCAGCGTGTGGCCGATGTCATCAACGAGATGGGCTGCGACACCGTCGGATTGCAGGAAGTCGACAGCCGGCCGGGTGAGCATAGCGACTCTCAACAGCTCGAATTTCTCGCCAACGCCACAGGCATGCAGGCGATTGCGGCTTCGACGATCCTCAACCATGAGCGCTCATATGGGAACGCGCTGCTGACCCGGAGGCAGATTCTGGATGTGCGTCGTCACGACCTGAGCTTTCTGCGTTTCGAGCCGCGCGGCGCGCTCGAAGTGCACCTCGACGTGAGGGGAGCCTCCGTCCGTGTGTTCGTGATGCATCTCGGCCTGCTGCCCGTGGAGCGTCGATTTCAGATGCGCAAGGTGCTCCACATCCTCCGTGCGCTGCCCAGGGATCACACCGTGGTCGTGGTCGGGGATATCAACGAGTGGCTGCCGCTCAGTCGGCCCCTGCGGTGGCTGCACGGGCTGATGGGCAAGCCGCCGTGGCAGCGAACCTTCCCCGTCTATGCGCCGATGTTCGCGCTGGATCGGGTGTGGGTACGGCCGCGCGGCTCGCTGCTTCACTTCAGCGTGCATCGCTCCAGGTTGTCGCGGTATGCGTCGGATCACTTCCCGGTCAAAGCGGTAGTCGCGCCGGAGGCCGTTCCGCTCCGCGAGGTGAGGAGTGCCGTATGAGCATGGTTCGCGGCATGTGGAATCTCGCTTACGAGGCGGTGAGCGAATGGGTGAATGACCGGGCTTCGCGCAAGGGCGCCGCCCTGGCGTTCTACACCGTGTTCTCGCTTGCGCCGATTCTCATCCTCTCCATTGCGATCGCGGGGCTCTTCTTCGGGCAGGAAGCCGCGCGGGGCGAGATATACACGCAGGTGAAGGACCTGCTCGGGACCGATGCAGCCGCAGCCATCCAGGCGATGATCCACAACGCGAGCCGGCCGGGGGCGGGAGTCATCGCAACGATCGTGGGACTCGTCACCCTGGCCATCGGCGCCACCACCGCACTCGCGGAACTGAAGGATGGGCTCGATCAGATCTGGGAGGCGCCGCCCGAGAGGACGAGCGGCTTCTGGTATTTCCTGCGCAAACGGCTGTTGTCGGTGGGGCTGATCCTTTCCCTGGGATTCCTGTTGCTGGTGTCACTCGTCTTCAGCGCGCTGGTGAGTGCATTTGCGCGGCGATGGGGGCCGGCGGCCGGCACCGGTCTCGTGCTTCAGATCGTGAACTTCGTGGTGTCGTTCGCGCTCGTCACGCTGCTCTTCGCGATGATCTACAAGATCCTGCCGTCGGTGCGCATCGCCTGGAAGGACGTGGCGATCGGCTCGGTGATCACCGCCGCACTCTTCACGGTGGGCAAGTCGCTCATTGGCCTGTATCTCGGGAACAGCGCCGTGGCTTCGAGCTACGGTGCCGCGGGTTCCGTGATACTGGTGCTGGTCTGGGTGTACTACTCCGCGCAGATCTTCCTGCTCGGGGCTGAGTTCACGAAGGTGTATGCCCATCGCTACGGCTCCCGCCGCAACCTGCCGCAGCCCCACCGCGCCTGATCGCGCGTCACGTGACTCGGATGGACCCGCGCGCGTAGTGTTGCGCGACCAGACTGCGGAGGATCTCGATGCGGAATCGCGGCGGACACATCACTCAGGTGGTGACGGCGGCGCTACTGGGTGGAATCTTCGGCGCGTTCCTGCCGATGCCAGCCGCACGAGCGCAGGATGCCACGGCCCCAGGCCCGAGCGGCATCGCGCCGCCGGCGCGAGCCGAGGTCGCGCCGGAGACGCCGCTGAAAGAGCTGCCGTATTCCCCCAGTCTCGACGTGACGTCCATGGACCGCACGGCGGATCCCTGTGATGACCTCTACCAGTACGCGTGTGGCGGCTGGATGAAGAACAACCCCATCCCGCCAGACCAGTCGCGGTGGGACGTGTACTCCAAGCTGACCGTCAACAACCAACGCTATCTGTGGGGCATCCTCGAGGAGTCCGCGCAGGCGGTGACGGGGCGCACCCCGACTCAGCAGAAGATCGGCGATTACTTCGCATCCTGCATGGACACCGATGCGATTGAACGCGCTGGCATAGGTCCGCTCGAGGACGATCTCGCGAGGATCGACAGGTTGCAGGATCGCAAGCAGCTCGCTGCGCTGCTGGGCGACCTGCATCAGCATCTTTCGAGCAGCGGCCTTTTCTTCGGCGTGTATTCCCAGCAGGACGCGCGGGATGCCACCAAGGTCATTGCGACAGTCGATGCCGGCGGACTCGGCCTTCCCGATCGCGATTACTACCTGAAGAAGGACAAGAAGTCGGTCGAGATCCGGGAGCGCTATCGGGCGCACGTGCAGAAGATGTTCGAGCTGCTCGGCGACGCGCCTGACGTTGCGAAGGCCAACGCCGCGACGGTGATGCGCATCGAAACGGCGCTCGCCAGAGCCTCGTTCACCCGGGTGCAGCGGCGCAACCCGCACAACATCTATCACCGGTACACCATGAAGACGCTGGCGAAGGCAGTGCCTGCGTTCGACTGGAACACCTACTTCGGCACGGTTGGATTTGCAGCCGAACCGTGGCTCAACGTCGCGGAGCCCGCGTTCTTCAAAGAGCTGAATGCGCGGATCGGCAGGGAGAGCCTGAAGAACATCAAGACCTACCTGCGCTGGGCGCTCGTCGACGCCTCCGCGGATTATCTCGCCTCGCCGTTCGTCAACGAGCACGTGGGGTTCTATCGCAAGTACCTGCGCGGTGCCGAAGCGGATCGCCCCCGCTGGCGCAAATGTGTGGCCTGGGTGGATCGCGATCTCGGCGAGGCGCTCGGCCGCGAGTACGTCGCTCGAGTGTTCCCGCCCTCCACGAAAGAGAAGACGCTGCGGATGACGCATCAGATAGAAGAGGCGATGAAGGCGCGTATTCAGCAGCTCGACTGGATGTCTGCGCAGACCAGGGCGCAGGCGCTCGAGAAGCTGGCGAAGATGCGGAACAAGATCGGCTATCCCGACATCTGGCGCGATTATTCGGCGCTCACCGTCGGGCGCGCGGATTTCTATGAGAACGTGAGTCGCGCCACCGTTTTCGAGACGCGGCGACAGGCCGCGAAGATCGGCAAGCCGGTGGATCGGGGCGAGTGGATCATGAGCCCGCCCACCGTCAACGCGTACTACGACCCGCAGCTGAACGACATCAACTTTCCCGCGGGCGTGCTGGCGCCCCCGCTGTACGACGTAAAGATGGACGACGCGCCGAACTACGGCGACACGGGCGGCACCATCGGGCATGAGCTCACACACGGTTTCGACGACCAGGGTCGCCAGTTCGATGGCGACGGCAATCTGCGGGACTGGTGGACGAAGGAGGATGCGGAGAAATTCGAGAAGCGCGCGCAATGCATCCGCGATCAATATTCGCAGTACACGATCGTGGATGACATCAGGATCAACGGCGCGCTGACCTCAGGCGAGGATATTGCCGATCTCGGCGGGCTCATCCTCGCGTGGGCGGCGTGGCAGGAGCAGACGAAGGCAATGCGCCTGCGGGATATCGATGGGCTCACGCCGCCGCAGCGGTTCTTCGTGGGTATGGCGCAGTGGGCCTGCTCCAATGATCGCCCTGAAGACCTGCGAGCCAGAGCGATTACGGACCCTCACTCACCAGCGCGGTATCGCGTGAACGGGCTGGTGACGAACATGCCCGAGTTCGCGGCGGCCTTCAGCTGCAAGGCGGGCAAGAAGCTGGTCAAACGACCTGAGGATGTCTGCAAGGTCTGGTAGGAAAAAGCGCGCCGACGCCCAGCCTGAACGGCAGCAGGGGCTTGCCGCTCTTGTGCCTCGAATACAGCCACAGGCCGAGCGCGATCAACGACCCGCCCGGCAGCAGCAGCTCGATCGCCGCGTACGGGCCCGCGCCCTTCAGCAGTGCGAGCGCGCGCACCACGACGGTGGCGGTTCTCAATCGATCGATGATGGGGTCCAGGTACAGCATTGCGGCGTCTTTCGGTTCAGCACGGGGGTGTCTGACCCAAGGACGAATACGGTACCGGGATACTGACCGCGGCGCGCTCGCCAGAAGAGTGAGCGCGCCTTCCCAAAAGAGAGAGGAATCGGCCTACAGGATGTAGCGGCTCAAATCCTCGTTCTTCACGAGGTTGCCGAGGTGATCGTCGACGTACTTCGCATCGATGGTCAGCGTGCTGCCGCTCTTCTCCGACGCGTCATACGAAACCGTTTCCAGCAGCCGCTCCATCACGGTATGCAGGCGGCGGGCGCCGATGTTCTCGGTGCGCTCGTTCACCTGATGCGCAATTTCCGCGATGCGCTTCACGCCGCTCTCATCGAACTTCACGTCGACGCCTTCCGTCTGCATCAACGCCTTGTACTGCGTGGTCAGCGAGGCATCCGGCTCGGTGAGGATGCGGACGAAGTCCTCAGCCTTCAGCGAATCCAGCTCCACGCGGATGGGCAGACGACCCTGCAGCTCCGGGATCAGGTCCGACGGCTTCGACAGGCTGAACGCGCCCGACGCGATGAACAGCATGTGATCCGTCTTCACCGTGCCGTACTTCGTGGACACGGTCGAGCCTTCGACCAGCGGCAGCAGGTCCCGCTGCACGCCTTCGCGAGACACGTCCGCGCCCAGCGTTTCCTGCCGGCGGGTGACCTTGTCGATCTCGTCGATGAACACGATGCCGTTCTGCTCGGCATTGCGCAGGGCCTGCAACTTCAGCTCGTCTTCATTGATGAGCTTTGCCGCTTCCTCATCGAGGAGGAGCTTCTGCGCTTCCTTCACACGCACCTTGCGCGTACGGGTCTTGTTGCCGCCGAGGTTGGCGAACATGGACTGCAGCTGCTGCTGCATCTCCTCCATACCTGGAGGGGCCATGATCTCCACACCCATCGGCAGCGCGCGCAGCTCGAGCTCGATCTCACGATCGTCGAGCTGCCCTTCGCGCAGCATCTTGCGGAATTTCTGACGCGTCTCGCCGTCCCGCGGCTGCAGCGGCTCGTCCGTGGAGAAGCCCATACGGCGGGGCTGTGGCAGCAGGGCGTCGAGCACGCGTTCCTCCGCGGCATCCGCCGCGCGCACGCGCACCTTCTCCATCTCCTGCTCGCGCGTGATCTTCACGGAAACGTCCACGAGCTCCTTCACGATGGAGTCGACGTCGCGGCCGACGTAGCCCACTTCGGTGAACTTGGTCGCCTCGACCTTCACGAACGGCGCATTGGCGAGCTTCGCGAGGCGCCGGGCGATCTCGGTCTTGCCGACGCCCGTCGGCCCGATCATCAGAATGTTCTTCGGTGTGATTTCCTGGCGCAGCTCTTC
Source organism: Pseudomonadota bacterium (assembly GCA_040255575.1). GTDB lineage: Bacteria > Pseudomonadota > Gammaproteobacteria > Steroidobacterales > Steroidobacteraceae > JADGHX01. The sequence goes on from JBDZVF010000012.1 coordinate 21,710, forward strand.
GGGCACCTGCATGCGGCGCCAGCGATTGCGCAGGGCGATGGCCACGGCGCGCTTCGCGGCGCTCTGGCCGATGATGTGCTTGTCCAGCTCCGCGACGATCTGGCGCGGAGTGAGCTCGGTGGCGGTCATTTACTTGATCTCGTCGAGAATGAGGTTGCGATTGGTGTAGATGCAGATGTCGGCCGCGATGCCCATCGCCTTCTCGACGATGTCCTTCGCTTCCATGTTCGTGTTCTCCGCGAGCGCGCGCGCCGCGGACAGCGCGAACGAGCCGCCGGAGCCGATGGCCGCCACGTCGTGCTCGGGCTCGATCACATCGCCGTTGCCCGAGATGATGAACAGCTTCTCCTTGTCACCCACGAGCAGCAGCGCTTCGAGCCGGCGCAGATAGCGGTCGCTGCGCCAGTCCTTCGCAAGGTCGATGGCCGCGCGCGTGATGTTGCCGAACTTCTCGAGCTTGCCCTCGAAGCGTTCGAACAGCGTGAAGGCATCCGCCGTGCCGCCGGCAAAGCCCGCGAGGACCTTGTCGTTGAAGAGCCGACGCACCTTGCGGGCGTTGCCCTTCATCACGGTGTTGCCGAGGGTGACCTGCCCATCCCCGCCCATGGCGACCGCGCCGTTCTTGCGAACGGCCAGGATGGTGGTGCTGTGAGGATTGAAACCAGACGATTCGCTCATGACACTCCCGATAGCAGATTTCACGCCGGGCGCGGGATGCGGCAGCGGGGCAATTGGCCTTGCCGGCTACCGGGTCTTTTTTCGCGCGCGCGGGTGGGCGGCTTCGTACGTGCGGGCCAGATGCTGGAAATCAAGGTGAGTGTAGATCTGCGTGGTCGCGATATCGGCGTGGCCGAGCAGCTCCTGAACTCCACGAAGTTCTCCACTGGATTCAAGCAGATGCGTAGCAAACGAATGCCTGAAGAGGTGGGGGTGGACATGCTGCTGAAGTCCCTGCTGCCGGGCCCAGTGCGCAACCCTTGCCTGCACTCCCCACGGCCCCAGTCGCCTGCCGTTCCTGCCTACGAACAACGCTAGCTCATCGGGCTTCGCGAGACTGGCACGTTCCTGCTTCCAGGCCACCAACGCCTCGCGCGCCTTGCTGCCGACGGGAACGATGCGCGCCTTGTTGCCCTTGCCGACCACGTGGACCGTATCGTCCGGAAGCAGGTCCGTGAGGTTCAACCGCACGAGCTCCGCAAGACGCAGGCCGGACGAATACAGCAGCTCCATGATCGCCCGATCGCGGGCCGTGAACGCATCCCCGGCCGGCAGCTCGAGGAGCTTCGCCATCTGATCCGGATCAAGGGTGACGGGAAGCGCGCGTCTGGCCTTCGGAGCCCGTACGTCGACCGCCGGGTTCGTGGTGACTTGGGGCGAGTCCGCTCGGCCCCTGGCTTGAAGCGTCTCCCGTACCAGGAACTCGAAGAAGGCCCGCACACCCGAAAGGCGGCGCTGGATGCTCTTCGGCGCGAGCCCCGCCGCATGCTGGCGGGCCGCGAAGAGCCGCACGTGCTGGCTATCGACCTTGTGCCACTGGTCTATGCCCTGCTGCTCGCAGAACGTGACGAACGCTTCGAGATCGATCGCGTAGTTCTTGTCGGTGTGGGCGGAAAGCCGGCGTTCGGTGGTGATGTAACGCCGGAACCGCTTCAGCCATTCGAGCTCAGCGGCCGCTGAGCGCATCCGTGATCAGCTCCGCCATCCGCGCGAGAAACTCGGTGCTCATGCCCGGGTGGAAGCGGTCGCGATCGGTGCTGCCGAGCGCCAGCAGGCCGAGCGAACCGTGGTCCCCGAGCGGCACGAGCGCGACCGAGCCGATGTCGTTCGCATCCTGTCCGAAGAGCAGCTCACGCTGCGAATCCCGCACCTGGCCGCAGCGGGGCTTGCCGGTGGCGAACAAGGTTTCGAAAGACTTGAGGCGCGGATCATCCGGCGCGCACGTGCGCAGGAAGTTGCCGCTTTCCTCGGCCGGCGGGCCGACCAGCAGCAGCGTGGAGTGAAACGCATCGAAGTCTTCCCGCAGGCTCGCTTCGATCTGCTCGATCACGTCCGCGCGGGCGCGGGCGCGCACGAGGCGGCGGGTGAACTTGTGCACCTTCTCTGCGAGCGCATCGTTGGCGCGTGCCACGCGCACGAACTCCGCGAGCTTCTGCTCGACGCCCGACTGCTTCTCGCGCAGCACTTCCACCTGCCGCTCGACGAGCGAGATGGTCGAGCCGCCGCGGGCGTGCGGCAGCTTCAACCGCGTGAGCAGCGCCTGATGACGCTCGAAGAAATCCGGGTTGTGTTGCAGGTAGCGCGCAATCGACTCTTCCTGGTTCTCCGCGGTGGTGGCGAGCCCCCGGGCGTCTCGTGTGGTCATTTCTGCATGCTCCCCGATCTCATATCTCGACTCGGCCTTCGAAGGCCACCTCGGCAGGTCCCGTCAGCCAGATGGGCTGACCCGGGCCGGGCCAGTTTACGCGCAACTCGCCGCCACGCGCGTGCACCTCGACGCTCTCGTCCAGTCGACCATGGTGTCGGCCCACCGCGACGGCCGCGCATGCGCCCGTGCCGCAGGCCAGGGTTTCACCGGCGCCGCGCTCATAGACGCGAAGGTTGATGTGCGAACGGTCGAGCACTTCCATGAAGCCGACGTTCACGCGTTTCGGAAAGCGGCGGTGACTCTCGATAGCCGGACCGAGGCGATCGACCGGTGCGGCATCGACGGAAGGAACGGTGAGCACGGCGTGCGGGTTGCCCATGGAAACCGCGCCGATCTCGACCTGCGTTCCGGCCACATCGAGCGGGTAGACGTGAGCTTCACTGGATGCGTCGAACGGAAGCGCGGACGGCGCGAAATTCGGTACGCCCATGTCTACCGAGACGAGTGTCGGCCCCAGTACCTTCACACGGATGAGGCCCGCGGGGCTGTCCATCGTGAACGAATCCGACTCCACGCGGCCGCGGCGGTGCACGTACGCGGCGATACAGCGCGCCCCGTTCCCGCACTGTTCGACCTCGATGCCGTCCGCGTTGAAGATGCGGTAGAAGACCGCAGTATCCGGGCGACGCGGGGGCTCGAGGACGAGTGCCTGGTCGAAGCCGATGCCGGTATGGCGATTGGAAAGCTTCCGCCACTGCTCCACAGTGGGCAGCGATGCTCCGGCCGGCACGTCGAACACAATGAAGTCGTTGCCAGCACCGTGCATCTTCACGAAATCGATGCGCATGCGGCGAGAATACCCGAACTGTTGAGCCCCGGTCTCGCCCGGAAGGGCTAACCTCGCCCAGGTAATCAACGCAGAGCGCATGAATACACCCGGATGACAGCACGCGAGCACAACGTCCGCATCGAGCCTCATGGAAGAACACTCCGTGTACGCGAGGACCAGTCGGTGCTCGAAGCGGCGCTCACGGCCGGGCTCAACCTGCCTCACAGCTGCCGGTCGGGTCATTGCGCATCCTGCAAGGCGCGGCTCCTGAGCGGTGAGATCCATTATCCGAACGGTCGAACGGCGGGTCTCACGGCGGAGGAGGCTGCCAGTGGATACGTGCTCCTGTGCCAGGCCCGACCACGGTCGGACCTGCGAGTCGAGGCCCGCATCATCGCGAACGTCTCGGAAGCGGAGGTGAAGATCCTGCCGTGCCGGATCGCGCGCATGGAGCGGCTGGCGCCCGATGTGATGCAGGTGTTCCTGCGCCTGCCCGCGGTGGAGCCCCTGCAGTTTCACGCCGGCCAGTATCTCGATTTCCTGCTCGACGGCGGCAAGCGACGTAGCTTTTCCATCGCGAGCCCGCCACACGACAACAGCGAGATCGAGCTGCACGTGCGGCACGTGCCGGGCGGCGGATTCACCAGCACCCTGTTCGAGAAGCTGCGGGCGGGCGCATTGCTGCGAATCGAGGGGCCGCTGGGGCAGTTCATCTACCGGGATAGCGCGGCGCCCGCGTTGTTCATCGCGGGGGGTACCGGGTTCGCGCCGATCAAGTCGATGTTGCGGCATGCATTGGAGCGGGGAGTGAAGCGGCCGATCCACCTCTACTGGGGCGCGCGACACAGTGTCGACCTGTATGAGGAGCAGACGGTGCTCGAATGGGTGCGGCAGTTTCCGAATCTGCGCTTCACCGCGGTGCTGTCGGAGGCGAACGCGGAGGAAGTGGAGCACGAGCACCGGCGGACCGGGTGGGTGCACGAAGCGGTGCTCGCGGATTACCCGAACCTCGGGGCGTTCGACGTGTATGCGGCGGGGCCGCCAGCGATGATCGAAGCGATTCGGGCGAGTTTCCCGGCGCGCGGGGTGACGGAGGAGCGGCTGCACTTCGACTCGTTCGACTACGCGCCGCGCACGACGCCGGCTTAGCGCTCAGACCCCTCACAGTCGACCGTCCAGCCGGGTCCTCATGCAAGAAGCTCTCAATCGCCGGCCGGCCAGGGGCGTCCGCTCCTTCATGGCGGGCCATGCTGTCTAAGAAGCGCCGCCTGCTCGCAACTGGCTGCCGCTAGATCCTGAAGCGGTCTTTCAGTTCGCCCGCCATGCGTCGGCTCACCTGCAGCGGCGCGGGGCAGCCGCGCAATCTGACGAAGTACTGCCCCTCGGCATTACGCTCGATGCGCTCCAGGAAGCGAACGCTTACCAGCGCATTCCGGTGGATGCGCACGAACGCCGTCGTGAGCTCTTCCTCCAGCGACCGCAACGAGTCCTCGATGAGATCTTCGCCCTTCAGGTGCCGCACGGTCGTGTACTTCTGCTCGGCGAAGAAGAACTGGATCTCTTCGATCGGGATCAACCGCAACCCCTCGCGATGCCGCGCGGCGATATGCGTGCGCTTCGGCGTGGCTTCCGCGGTGGCGGCGATTCGCTGAAGCTGCGGCCGCGTGAGCCGACCGGCCTGCGACAACGCCGCGGCGAGCTTCTCCTTGCGGATGGGCTTCAGCAGATAGCCCACCGCCTGCGCCTCGAAGGCATTCACCGCGTACTCGTCGTACGCCGTCGTGAAGATCACCGCAGGCGGCTCGACCAGTGAGTTGAGCTGGCGAGCGGCCTCGATGCCATCCATGCCGGGCATGCGAACGTCGAGCAGCACGACATCCGGCGACAGGTCGACCGCGAGCTTCAGCGCCTCCTCTCCGTTGGTCGCCTCACCGGCGAACTCGAGGTCGCCGCCGATCTCGGCGAGCAGGCTCTTCAGCCGCTCGCGTGCCGGCGCTTCGTCATCGACGATCAGAACACGGAGCTTCATGCGGACCACTTCGCCCGGTTCTCGACGTGAGGAAATCGCAACGTCACGATGTACTCATCGTCGAACCGGCCCGCCTTCACGAGCGCGCGTTCACCGTACATCAGCGAGAGTCGTTCCCGAATGTTCGCGAGCGCGAGCCGGTTTCCCTCGCGCTCGTTCTGGCGGTCCGCCACCGGGTTGCGCACGACCACCGTCACGAGCCCGCCCGCCACGTCGCCCGTCACCGTGACAACGCCGCCGCCCGGTTGCGGCTCGATGCCGTGATAGATCGCGTTCTCGAGGAGGGGCTGCAGCAGTAACCCGGGCACCAGCGCCTGCATCGGCAGCTGCGAGATGTTCCAGTCCACGCGAAGACGTTCGCCGAGGCGCAGTTGCTCGATGCGCTGGTAGATGCGAGCGACCTCGAGCTCTTCCGCGAGCGTAATGGTGTTGCGCTTCTCGCTGAGGTTGGCGCGGAAGAGGTCCGCCAGGTCCTGCACCGCCGACTCCGCCAGCGCCGGATCGGTTCGGGTCAGTGACGCGATCGTATTCATGCTGTTGAACAGAAAGTGCGGCCGGATGCGTGCCTGGAGCGCGTGCACCCGTGCGCGAGCCTGCATCTCCACGTTTCGCTCCCACTCATGCGCGACGTAGAAGTAACGCAGCGCCAGCACGGTTACGACCAGCCCGATGGTGAGGTTCCGCGCCGTGAAATCGACGAGCGCGTGAGGGAAGAGGGGCGCAAGCCCGATCGCCTGGACCACATCGGTGCGGCCGGCCCACCAGGCGAGCACCGACATCGCCGTGATGATCGCGGCGATGAGCCCCAGCACCACGGCGGAAACCTTCGCCGCGCTGAGATTGCGCAGCGCGGCGCGGCTCCAGCACAGAGCCGCCGCACCCGTGAGCCCGATCCAGATGAGGAAGAGCGAGGTGCGGGACAGCTCGAGCCAGAAGCCGATCTCGGTGTTCGAGCGAGACAGCGTGATGACGAGCGCGGTCAGCTCGACGATGAGCACAACGGCAAGCGCGGCACGCGACGTGCAGAAATCCGGAAGGTAATAGGCGTTCGGGCTGTCTTTCGCCGCCGGTGCCGACGCGTCGTGCTTCATGGGGGGCGCAGGTTCAGGTTCCGCCTTTCTGGTCGGCCCCCGGCGTGAAGAGCTCGGATTTGAGGCGGTAGGTGGCGGAGATGTCTTCGTCACCGTAGCCGCGGGCAACGAGCTCCGAATATTCGTCGAGCATGCGCTCCACCACCGGCAGCGTCACGCCGAAGCGCGCCGCCATGTCGCGGCAGATGCCGAGATCCTTGGCGTGCAGGCGCACGCGGAAGCCCGCCGGGTAGCTGCCGCGAACCATGTTTGGCGCGCGATGCACGAAGTACCAGCTCGACCCCGCGCCCTTGCCGAGCGTGTCGACGACGCGATCGAGCGGCAGGCCTTGCGCCTTCGCGAACGCCATCGCCTCCGAGACCGCCTCGATGATGCCCGCGCACATGATCTGGTTGGTGGCCTTCGCCGCCTGCCCGCTGCCGGTCGGGCCGAAGTGGGTGATCGTCTTGCCCATCGCTTCGAGCACCGGGCGAGCGCGCGCAAAGGCCTCTTCCGAGCCGCCCGCCATGACGGCGAGCGTGGCATCACGCGCACCCTCGGTGCCGCCGCTCACGGGGCAGTCGAGGAAGTGGGCCTGACGCGCCGCCAGCATCTCTGCGCTCTTGCGCGCCGTCTCCGAGCTGACGGTGGAGCAGTCGATCACGAGTGCGCTGGGCTCGAGGCCTGGGGCGATTGCACTCACCACATCCAGCACGTCCTGATCGGCGGAGACGCACAAAACGAGAGCATCAACGGACGCAGCGAGCTCGGCAGGCGAAGCCGGCGCGGAGATGCCGAGCTCCGAGGCGAGCGAGCGCGCTTTCTCACCGGTGCGATTCCACACGCCCGCCAGCATGCCGGCACGGTGAAGATTGCGAGCCATGTGGGAGCCCATGGCTCCAAGACCGATGAATCCGACGCGCATGATTGACACCCTCCGTACGATCCGCGCGAACTATAGAGGGTCCGCGCGTCAGGTGCTCGCGCGGGAACGGGGCGGTTGGCGAGGCGTGCCTCGTCGGGCGTCCGGCAGACGCCCGCTTTGGCTCAGGAGCCGCAGGCCTGCTTGCGCGCGTTCAACAGCTGCAGGCGGTAGGCGTCCGCGTCCTTGTCGCTGAGATACTCGCGCTCGCCGCCGTCCTTCGCCTGATAGATGCGCCGGCTGTGAATGGCTTGCTCGTAGGCGTCGGTCGCCTTCTTGCACTGGTCGGCCTTGGCCTTCGCCACATCCTGCTCGACCGTGCGCTGATTGCGCTGGGCTTCGGCCTGCTCGGACGGGGTGGGCGCGGTGCCTTCGCTGGCGACCGCCTCGGCAGGCGCGGGCGCGCTGTAGCTGTTGCGCGAGTCGGTCTTGATGAGCGTGGAACCGGGCACCCAGCTGTCGCTGTAGTGAACGGTCCCGTTGGGATCGGTCCAGCGCCAGACATCAGCCTGGGCCACGGATGCGAGCCCGAGCAGGGCTCCTGCGATGGCTAGAATGCGAATCATGGGTCGGCCTCCCCGGTTGGCGGAGTATCGCTGGCTCGCATTGTCCGCCGCTTGAACTGTGTCACAGACGAGGAAACTGCGGGATGCATCACGACACAACCCTCATCGCACTGGTCGCGATGGGCTTCGTCCTCGCATGCGCATTCGGGTACCTCGCCACGCGGGTGCGGCTGCCCCCTATCGTGGGCTATCTCATCGCCGGCATCGCGGTGGGGCCGTTCACGCCCGGCTTTGTGGGCGACTCGGGGATAGCCGGCCAGCTCGCCGAGATCGGCGTGATCCTGCTGATGTTCGGCGTCGGGCTGCATTTTTCCCTGGACACCCTGCTTGCGGTGCGGGGTATCGCGGTGCCGGGCGCGGTGGCGCAGATTGTCGTGGCAACCGTCATCGGCATGGCGATTGCCATGAGCTGGGGATGGAACGTGGGGGCCGGGCTCGTGCTGGGTCTCGCGCTCTCGGTCGCGAGCACGGTGGTGCTGCTGAGAGCGCTTCAGCAGCGCAACGAGCTGGATTCGCAGCATGGGCGCATCGCAGTAGGGTGGCTCATCGTCGAAGACCTCGCGATGGTGCTGGCGCTGGTGTTCCTGCCCGCTCTTGCGGACGTGATGCACGGTTCAGCCGGCGGGCACATTACCGCGAGTGCGCTGCTCACCAAGCTCGGCATCACGGTGGGCAAGATCGTGTTGTTCGTCGCGCTGGCGCTGGTGGGCGGCCGGCGGCTGGTGCCGTGGCTGCTGGACGGCATCGCGCGCACCGGCTCGCGTGAGCTCTTCACGCTCGCGGTGCTCGCCATTGCGCTGGGGATTGCCTACGGCTCGGCGGTGCTCTTCGACGTCTCGTTCGCGCTCGGCGCGTTTTTCGCCGGCGTGCTGCTCTCCGAATCGGAATTGAGTCACCAGGCCGCGGCGGACTCGCTCCCGCTGCAGGATGCGTTCGCGGTGCTGTTCTTCGTGTCGGTCGGCATGCTGTTCGACCCCACCATTGTGGTGCGCGATCCGTTTGCGGTTCTGGCGGTGCTGCTCGCGATCGTGGTGGGCAAGTCGCTCGCGGCGTTCCTGATCGTGCTGCTGTTCCGGTATCCAGTGGCTACCGCGCTCACGGTGTCGGCGAGCCTGGCGCAGATCGGGGAGTTCTCCTTCATCCTCGCCGCGATGGGCGTTTCGCTCGGGTTGCTGCCGCCGGAGGGGCGCGATCTGGTGCTGGCGGGTGCCCTCATTTCGATCACGCTCAATCCGTTCGTGTTCGGGACCATCACGCCGGTCACGCGTTGGGTGCGGGCGCGACCCTCGCTCTACGCGCTCGTGGAGCGGGGCGCTACGCGGCTCGCGACGCTCCCGCAGAATCCGCGTTCGAAGCCCATTTGCGGGCATGCGGTGATCGTCGGCTACGGTCGGGTGGGCGGGATGATCGGCGACGCCCTCGCGTCGAAGCGCCTGCCCTTCGTCGTCATCGAGCGTGACCTGCGGCTGGTGGAAGTGCTGCGCGAGCGGGGCACGCGCGCGATCTATGGCGATGCCTCCGCTTCGGGTGTGCTGGATGCCGCTCACATCGACACGGCGAAGCTCCTCGTTATTGCCTCGCCGGACAGCTACGCCGCGCGCCGCGTGCTCGATCTCGCGCGCCAGGTCAATCCTGCGATAGACACCGTCGTGCGCACCCACAACGACCACGAGCGCGAGCACTTCGAGAGGGCGGGCGTCGGGCGTGTCGTGATGGGCGAGCGCGAGCTGGCGCTCGGCATGACGGACTACGCACTGGGAAGCCTCGGCGAAGTCCGCGCGTAGCGAAGCGCTGGCGCCATGGCTTTCCTCCAAAGAAAAAGGGGGGCGCTTGCGCGCCCCCCTGGTTGTCGGCGATGAACTCGAAGACTACGCCGTGTAGGCACGCTCGCCGTGCGAGGTGATGTCGAGACCCTCGCGTTCTTCTTCTTCCGTGACCCGCAGGCCCACCGTGAACTTCACGATGTAGAACCCGATCAGCGAGACCACCGCGCTCCAGGCGATGACGATCAGGACCGCCTTCAGCTGCACCAGGAACTGCGAGGCAATGCTGCTGTAGCCGGTGGCTGCCGTGACCCAGTCGGTCACGAAGCCCGGGCCGCCGAGATCGGGCGAATTGAAGATGCCGGTCATGAGCGCGCCGAAGATGCCGCCGATGGCATGGACGCCGAACACGTCGAGCGCATCGTCCGCGCCGATCAGCTTCTTGAGGCCGGTGACGCCCCAGAGGCACACCACCCCCACGCCGAGCCCGATGACGAGGGCACCCATGATGCCGACGTTGCCGGCCGCCGGCGTGATCGCGACGAGACCCGCGACGGCGCCCGATGCAGCCCCCAGCATTGAAGGCTTGCCCTTGATGATCCACTCTGCCGCCACCCAGGCCACCACGGCCGCCGCAGTGGCGAGATAGGTGTTGATGAACGCCAGCGCCGCGCCCGCGCCCGCTTCGAGGGCCGAACCCGCGTTGAAGCCGAACCAGCCGAACCACAGCATCGAGGCCCCGATCATGCACAGCGTGAGGCTGTGCGGGGTCATCGACTCCTTGCCGTAGCCGACGCGCTTGCCGAGCACGAAGGCGCCGACGAGGCCGGCGACACCGGCGTTGATATGCACCACCGTGCCGCCCGCGAAGTCGAGCGCGCCCATCTGCCAGATGTAGCCCGCAGTCGCGTTCGTGGCATCAACCACATCCGCCGACGTGTACGCATCCGGACCGGCCCAGAACCACACCATGTGCGCGGCGGGTATGTAGGCGAACGTGAACCAGATGACCAGGAACAGCAGGATGCCGGCGAACTTCACGCGCTCCACCAGCGAGCCGACGATCAGTGTCGCGGTGATGCCGGCGAACGTCGCCTGGAACGCGGCGAACACCACTTCGTACATCGGCGTTCCCTTGCTGAACGTCGCGCCGAGCGCGAAAGCGCCGGTCGAGGAGTCGAACAGTCCCTTCATGAAGAGCCTGTCGGTGCCGCCGAAGAAGGCGTTGCCCGTGGTGAAGGCGAACGAGTAGCCGTAGATGCACCAGAGCACCATGAGCAGCGAGAAGCCCACGAACACCTGCATGAGCACCGACAGCATGTTCTTCGAGCGGACCAGGCCGCCGTAGAAGAGTGCGAGCCCCGGGATGGCCATGAACAGCACGAACGCGGTGGATACGAGCATCCACGCGGTATCGCCTTTGTCGGGCACAGGTGCCGCTGCGGCTGCGGGAGCCGCGTCTTGTGCAAAGGCCAGGGCTGGCGCCAGGGCCGCGAGTGCGACGCCGGCGGCGAGGCCGAATCGCTTTAGTGTGGTTGTATCAAGAGCAGTGCGCATGGTCTCTCCCGGAGGGCTGTTCGATTCGTAATCTGCTTGTTCGAGCGATTGCGCGGCGGTCACGGAAGCAGACGCGCGCACCATGCGTGCGTATGCTTGTGAAGCGCGCAGGCAGAGTGCACCTTCTGTGCCACGGCAGATTCCGCAGAACTTTCCAAGAGTTGCGCGTGATGGCACGCTGCCGGCGCACTGTTTTGGCGCCCGGCGCGGGGCCGCTGCGCGAAATCAGGGCAAGGCCAACCGCATAGGTGATGTGAGATGGAGC
>JBDZVF010000377.1:0-6362 GCA_040255575.1 Pseudomonadota bacterium
AACGAAGCTGTCCTGCAGGATATCGAACGCGTCATCATCGTGGCCGATGTAGCGGCGAATGAAGCGGTACAGCGGCGCCTTGTGACGCTGCATGAGTATCGAGAATGCCGCCTCATCGCCCCCGACGGTGCGCCGTGCCAGCGCACCATCCGTATCCTGTGGCGGCTGAGGCGCCGGGAGAGCCGGGGCAGACACATCCCGCTCCGCGCTGGCTTCAGTTGATGCCGGCAGGAAAGAGCAGCTCCGCATCGTCGACGAGCAGCCCGTGCGGCCGCTCGTGGGCTTCGTGTCCGCCCACGATCATGCCGCCGACGAACGCGGCCGCGATGCTGAAGATCAGCACGGACGAGCGTACCCGGCGTTGCTGGACGCGCTCTTCGATGAGCGTGACGCGCTCCCACACGAGTTGCTCCAGCCGACCCATCAGGTAGTGCTGTGGGCGAACCCTGCTCAGCGCGGCGAGTTGCGAATCCAGCCTCGAAGCCATCGCGTCCTCAGAACATGCCGTTGGAGTTCGCAGCCTTCTCGGGGATGTCCTGGATGACGTCCCAGTGCTCGACCACTTTTCCGTCCTTCACCCGAAAGATGTCCACGATCGCACGCCCCGGCCCATCTCCGCGCGTCGAATGAACGTGGAGCACCACGAGATCACCTTCCGCCACCACGCGCTTGATCTCGCCGCGCTGGCTGGGGAAGCGAGCCTTCAGGAAGTCGATGAATGCCTTCAGACCTTCCTTGCCATTCGCCGCGGTGGGATTGTGCTGCTTGTACTCTGCGCCGAGATACTTCACCGCGGCGTCGTAGTTCTTCTGGTTGATCGCCGCATCGTAGAACGCAGTGACGAGCTTCTTGTTCTGCTCGAGCGTGCCGGAGTCGGCAGCCAATGCGGCGCCGTGCAGAACCGTCACCATTGCCATACAGGCAAACGCCAAACCAAACCTGCTGAAACGTGTCATCGATCCCCCTGCTTCCTGGTTGAATGGCCCTGCTTCACTCAATGAGACAACAAGTAAACGCAATGCGCCACCTTGATATACGCACGAGCTGAAGAAATCCCTCACGCGCACATCCCGTGAGGGAAATCGCCCGGCGGAGCGTATAGCAGACGATCGCCATCGCCGGCAGATCCGTATACGAAATATCTGAGGGGGGTATTCAATGTCCTTATGGGGTTCGTTCGCGCCTCACTGCGCCGTCAACGCTCGTCGCAACACGCCTGTGTACCGCGCCGTGGTCTTCGCACTCGCGATGTGCGGGGCCGCGCCAGGTCACGCGCAGGAGCAGGATCCGCCAGCCGACGAGGTGCGCGAAGTCGTCGTTACCGGCTCACGCATCATCCGGGAAGGTATGACCACGCCTACTCCGGTGACGGCTCTGACGACCGATGAGGTGTTGCAGAACAATCCGCAATCGCTCTCCCAGGCACTGGCGGAATTGCCGTCGATGACCAATTCGACCACTCCGCAGTCGATGGGCGGCCGCAGTACGCTGGGGCCTGGCAGCTTCCTCAATCTTCGCAATCTCGGCACGAATCGTAATCTCGTGCTGCTCGATGGGCGCCGTCTGGTGCCGAGTAACATCGCGGGCAACACGGACATCAACCTGCTGCCGCAGGGCCTCGTGTCCAACATCAACGTTGTGACCGGCGGCGCCTCGGCTGCCTACGGCTCAGACGCGGTCGCGGGCGTGACCAACTTCATCCTCAACACGCACTTCGAGGGTCTCAAGTTCGAGGCGAATGTCGGCGCGTCGACTCACGACTATGACGGGCAGTCGAAACGCGTGGCCGTCTCGGCAGGCTCTGCTTTCCTCGATGGGCGGCTTCATCTGATCGGCTCGTTCGACTGGCGCCATACGCAGCAGGCTTACAAGGAAAACCGAAACTGGGCAAGCCGCTACTGCGGACTCACCCCGATTCCCGGCGTCACCTCCGCGAACCAGTCGGAGGCAAATCCGCGCCAGACCATCGCCTGCGGATTGACGCAACCGAATGCCTCGTATGGCGGGGCGATCATCTCCGGCCCGCTGGTCACACCGAATGAGGGCATCTCCTTCGGACCCGGGGGTGTACCTCAGCCCTTCAATTACGGCACATTGCGTAGCGCCAACCTCCAGGTAGGAGGCGACGGCAACTTCGTCGGCGACACGGTGAACTTCAACACGCCGACCGACAACAAGGTGTTCTTCGGGCATGCGCTCTACGACATCACGGATAATACGAACGCTTTTCTGCAACTGACCGTCGGCCGGGCCGATGCGCACTACCCGCAGACGCCACCCTACTTCTTCGGCGCCACGCCGCTCACGATCTTCAGCGGCAATCCGTTCATTCCCGAGACGATCCAGGAGCGTATGACCACGCTCAACACGCCGAGCTTCGCGCTCAACATCGTGCCGAAATCCTGGGGCAACATCGATCTGGATTCGAACTACCGCGCCTGGGACGCAGTAATCGGCCTCAAGGGCAAGCTCGGCGACACCTGGAACTGGGATGCCTACTACGAAAACGGCCGCACCTCTTTCAGGCTCGGCTACCGCAGCCAGATCTCGTTCTCGCGGCTGTATCGTGCGCTCGATGCCGTGGTCGCACCGAACGGCACCGTCGTGTGCCAGAGCGCACTCGTCAATCCCGCAGCATATGGCAATTGCGTGCCGCTGAATCCGTTCGGCGAAGGTGCGCCTTCGCAGGCCGCGCTCGACTACATCCACAGCGACTCGCAGCCGTTCAACTACAACGTGATGCACCAGCAGGTCGCTGCAACGAGCATCAGCGGTGAGCCGTTCTCCTCGTGGGCCGGACCGGTTTCCATCGGCGGCGGTCTCGAGTACCGCAAGCTCGAGGGCGAGGTGTCGTCCGATCCCGGCTCGCATACCGTGCCCGATCAGACCGGGATCCGCGGCCTCCCCACCTCGCTCGCCGGACGCGTCGGCGACTGGTCCACCAGCAACGTGCTGCCGCTTCAGGGCGATTACAACGTGAAGGAAGCCTTCGTCGAAACGCTCGTACCTCTCGCGCGTGACGTAACCGCAGCGCGCTCGCTCGATCTCAACGGCGCGTTCCGCTACACGGACTATTCGCAGAGCGGCTCCGTCCACACCTGGAAGGTGGGCCTGACCTGGAGGCCGATCGACGAACTCATGGTGCGCGCCACGCGCTCCCGCGACATTCGCGCACCCGGTATCGGCGATCTCTACAGCAAGGACAGCTCCGGGCCGAACACGATCGTGAACTATCAGAACGGCTCCGTGAGCACGCCGATCCTTCTCTCCGGCAATCCGGCGTTGAAGCCGGAGGAAGCGGACACGAAAACCTATGGATTCACTTATGAGCCAGACTGGCTTCCGGGCTTCGGCGCCACATTCGACTACTACGACATCGAGATCCAGGATGCGCTTGCGACAGTCAGCGCGCAGGAGACGGTGGACCGCTGCGCGAGCGGCCAGCAGCTCTACTGCGACAACCTGATCATTTCGGGTGGGCAGCTGGTGGGCATCCGTCAGCGCACCATGAACCTGAGCGAAGCGCGCACACGAGGCGTGGATTTTGACCTCAGCTATCGCACTACCCTGAGCAGCGCAAGGACCGTGTTCCGCCTGCTCGGCACCCGGTTGCTGGAGCAGTCCACCACGGTTCCCAACCTCACTGGCGCGACGTTCACCGACCGAGTGGGCGACATGAGCCTGGGCTACCCGAAGTGGCTGCTCATCGCCAGTGCCAACGCGACCGTCGGTGCACTCGGCTTCAACGTGAACGCGCGATACATCGACGGAGGCAAGTACAACGCGACGTACCGCCCAGGCGATCTCGATCCGCGTTTCATGCAGGTCGCGAGCAGCCTGACGGTCGACATGGGGGCGCACTACGAGCTTGCCGCATTCCCTGGCGCGCCGGATTTCTACGTCAACGTCGCCAACGTGTTCGATCGGGATCCACCGCTGATTCCGTCGAGCGCACTCGTCGGTGGCCAGACGAACGTTGCGCTGTATGACACGCTCGGGCGTTACTACACCGCCGGCTTCCGTGTGAAGTTCTGAAGGACGCGTGGCCCCCGGGGCGGCGAACTGTCACCCCGGGGGAACACGCCTGCTGACTCGAGGCAAATCCCATGATCAGGTCCCTGTCGAAGCAACTCGTGGCGCTCACTATCGTCGCATCGCTTCCCCTGAGCGCATTCGCGCATCATTCGTTCGCGGTCTTCTTCGACTCGCAGAAGTCGATCACGATCACCGGCGTCGTCACCGAGTACAAGTTCGTCAATCCGCACGGAGTGATCGTGCTGAATGTCAGGAACGACGCCGGCGTCGTGGAGCAATGGAAGATCGAAACCAACTCGCCGTCCATCCTGCGCCGCCGCGGCTGGGCGCCCGATACGCTGAAGGCTGGCGAGACCATTACTGTCGAAGGCTGGCCGGGGCGTAACGACGCACACTATGCGCGCTTGCGCTCGGCGAAGCGCGCCAATGGCGAAGTGATCGGCAAACCGTTCGGCATGGAGGATTGAGGGATGCGAGGTATGACTCATCGATCCTGGGGCGTCGCGCTCGTCGTACTGATCATCACGGGCAGCGCGACCGCGGCCGATGCGCCGCCGAAGCGCACCGCCTCGCATCCAGACCTTTCCGGCTACTGGTGGCTGTCTGACAAGATCCCAGCCGACAAGAAGCTCACGCAGCGCCTGCCCGCCAACACCGTCCTCCTGGCCGACACTGGCGCCCCGGAGTTTCCGCGTGGTGAATACGGCGGCCTGAAGGTCAAGCCGGCCGCGTTGGCTGCCACAGAGAAATGGGATCCGCGAGAGGACATGTCGCTCAGCAACGCATGCAAGCCGCCCTCGATCGTCTACGCGATGCAGGGCCCGTTCCCGATGGAGATCTACCAGGGCACCGAGCTGATCATCATCAAGCTCGAGTATTTCGACATGATGCGTGTCGTCTTCATGGACGGGCGCAAACCCGACGCCAGCACGCCGGACTCGAAGACGGGCTTTTCTGTCGGTCACTGGGAGGGAGATACGCTCGTCGTCGACACCACGCACCTCGAGGCCGCCACGATCACCAACAACGGACTCTCACACAGCAACAAGGTGCACGTGATCGAACGCTTCCGGCTGAGCGAAGACGGCAGCGAACTGCACGCGACACAGGAGTTCGAGGACCCTCTCGTGCTCGACAACCGTGGCGCGCGCTTCATCGGCTGGAAGAAGAAGACCGGCGACCACGTGTACCCGTACGAGTGCGACCCGACGTTCGCGCTCGAGTATCAGAATCAGGCAAAAGGCAGCAAGCAGTGAGCGCCTTCTCCTGGCAGGCGCCGCCTTCGTGACTGCGACGGGCCTGCCCGTCGCGCCAGAACTACACGCGCATCCGCAGCGCACTGGCCAATATGGGGCATGAGGTCGGTCGGGGAACCATCGCGAATACTCTGCGGGAACATGGCATCGAGCAGGCCCTGAACGAGCCATCGGTTGAGCTTACGTCTGCTTCGGTGTTCCCCTCAAAGGAGGCAAAGCCCCAGTCGCGGTCATGGAGCTTCTGTGCCAGCGTGAACAGGCGTCGAGCCCTGCTCGGGCCGACGTGCCAGCACACACGCGGAGCACGCAAAGCCATCGCTTTGCTGTCGAAAACGTACGCGACCCCGCTTGCGCTCATCACCTTGCCTGCACCATGAGGTCCGCGAGACTCGCATCCGTGCCGGTGGCCTTGATCGAGGTCAACAACACTTCCAAGCGATTCGGCGGTGTTCGGGTGCATGATGGGACGAGCGGCCCGCTTGACAGACAGGTGTCTCGGTACGCGACGACGCGTACGGCAGCGGGTCGGCTGGAGGAGTGCTCGTGCCCGACTCGTCCCCACATCCGCGCTCGCGCGAACCAATAGCGACGTCCCTTCATTCCGCGGCGCCTGGCGGCCCCGGCCCAGAGCTCGCTGCCCTACTGAAAGCCAGCGAAGCGCGAAGGCGCCTGGCGGCAGACGCAGGCGCCCTCGGCCTTTGGACATGGGACCCGGTGGCGGACAGCGTTGAGCCCGAAAACGATCGGGCCTACGAAATCTTCGGGCTCAGACCGAGCGGGAACACCCTCAACACAGCGTGCCTCGTCAGCTCTTACCTGCATGAAGACGATATCGAGACCTTCAAGCGCGCAGCGGCGCGCACCCTGGAGACCGGAAAGCCATTCTTCTTCCAGGGCCGGATCTATCGCCAACCGAACAGAGAGTTGCGATGGATAGAGTTCAATGGCCGGCTCCAACCGGCATCCCATGGCCGATCCGCCGTGATCATCGGCACGACCGCCGACATCACGGCACGCCGGCTCGCGGAGGAAAGCGAGCGGCAAGCGCTCGCGGCAGCCGTGGCGGCCGCC
>JBDZVF010000378.1:0-6361 GCA_040255575.1 Pseudomonadota bacterium
CGTGCGGCAAGCGTCGTGTCGAGCGAGGCGATCTCGCTCGCGAACTGCGGGGCCACCCACGAGTTCGACCAGTCCGACGGCCGGTATTTCGCGGGCAGATCGCCGATGTCGGCGATGCGCCCGGCGGTGACGATCGACAGCCGTTCGATGAGGTTCGCAAGCTCCCGCACGTTACCGGGCCAGTGGCACATCGCGAGCGCGGCGAGCGCGCGCGGCGCGAGCTGCACTTCGGCGCGGCCTTCGGCGACGTTGTGCGCGGCGAAGTCGCGGATCAGGAGCGGCAGGTCTTCCAGACGCGAGCGCAACGCCGGCATCTCGATCGGGAACACGTTGAGCCGATGGAAGAGGTCTTCGCGGAACGTGCCGCGAGCCATGGATTCTTCGAGGTTGCGATGGGTGGCGGCGATGATGCGCACGTTACAGCGCATCGGCACGTGATTGCCCACGCGCTCGAACACGCGCTCCTGCAATACGCGCAGCAGCTTCACCTGCATCGTCGGGCTCATGTCGCCGATCTCGTCGAGGAACAGCGT
Source organism: Pseudomonadota bacterium (assembly GCA_040255575.1). Classification (GTDB taxonomy): domain Bacteria; phylum Pseudomonadota; class Gammaproteobacteria; order Steroidobacterales; family Steroidobacteraceae; genus JADGHX01. The sequence continues at coordinate 534 of JBDZVF010000378.1, forward strand.
GCCGCCCTCGGCGATCTCGAAACGGCCCTTGCGGGCGGATACCGCGCCGGTGAAGGCGCCTTTCTCGTGCCCGAAGAGCTCGCTTTCGAGCAACTCCGCGGGAATGGCGCCGCAGTTCACCGCGACGAAGGGCCGCTGGCGGCGGGGCGAAAGGTCGTGGATGGCGCGGGCCGCCACTTCCTTGCCGGTGCCGGATTCACCCAGGATCAGAACGGTGGAGTCGTGCTCGGCCACCTGCCTGATCAACGAGATCACGTCGAGGATGGCTTTGGAGGTGCCGGTGGGGAGGCGGGCGCGCGAACGCTCGTTCGTGGGCACTGCGTTCATCTGGCTAATTCCCCGTTGATCGTTCATCGATGGTCTCGCGTCTGACGTCAGTGCGCTGCTGCGAACGCCGACTGCTTGTTGTGGGTGCATGGGGCTATTGTTAATTTTGCGACACCCCGAAAGACGTGAAGCACGCCGTGTGTTCGCACGGGTACGCGTGACCCGTCTCACAGTACGTACTTATGCTGGGCGGCAGCCCTTTGCCGACGGCAAGGGCTTGCCGATAACGCCAGCGGAAGAAGCTCTCAGCGCCCGCGAGGGCGGGAGGGTGGCTGCCGGCTGCCGGCCACCGCACGGCGGTGACGCCGGAACGCCAGCTTCTCGAGGAGGTCCGACACGGCTTCGCCCGGCGGAAGGAATCGCACCTTCACTTCCCCACCTGGGGAGACATTCGCCACTCGCCCGATGAGCCGCAGCGGCTCCGCGACACACTCGCGCAGATAGATTTCCACCGCACCCTGGGCGCCCGGCCTCGGAAGCGGCGCCGCCGCGTGAAACGTGGCGCCAAGCGCGTTGAAGCGGATCGCCACAGCGGGCGGGCGAGGCTGATTGGCCGCCAGAATGCGCCCGACCACATCGAGCAGCAGGTTGATCTTCAACTCGATGCGCAGGAAATCGGCGGCATGCGGCGAGTTGTCGTCCGGCTTCTCGACCTGCCCCTGCTCCTGCAATGCCGTGCAGGCCTGCAGGACGCGCACGTTGGATGCCCCGTAGCTCGCGGCCAGATCGGGATCGATCTGGTCGGGCAGCGCACGCCAGGCCACTGGCAGCACATCGTGATAGGCCAGTTCTTCGAACAGGATGACTGTGTCTGAGCCGTCGTACATCGTCGTGCGTTCCTGAGACGATTTGCGGGAAGCCGAAGAATCCTTTTAACCGCCCGCTGACGGGAGGCTTCCTGATTGTGACTTAACTCGACCGGGTGACCCAACCGCCTTCAGCGCGGATTGGGACGCAGTGCACGCGCCTCCGCCGGCAAGGCGATCCAGGCACTGCGAATCTCCCCCAGGAGGTGCGCCACCTCATCGAGCGTCTCGACGCGATTGTTGAGGTTCGCCTTCACGAGCTGACGGCACATGTAATCGTACAGATCGTCGAGATTCGCCGCGATCGGGCCACCGGCCTTGAGATCGAGGCTCACCCGCAGCTCATCGATGATGGCGATGGCGGTGCTGATGAGGTGGTTCTTGTCGGCCACCGCCCCGTTCTGCATGCATCCCTTGGCCTTGGCGAGCCGCTCCAGCGCCCCATCCATCAGCATCACGATGAGGCGATGCGGGTCGGCCGCGGCCACCCCGCCGTGGGTCGCGACGCTCTGGTAGGCGGCGAGGCTCGATGGACGATTGAAAGCCATGTCCCAGGTGCTCCGGCAGATTCGACGATGATCTTCACTGACTGGGGTAACGGCGGGAGGGCGGCGGACTTGAGTCTCAATCTGCGGCAGCCGGGACCTTCGTCGAAGGCCCCGAAAGGGGGCGCACCGTCAGCGGGCGAAGAGCTCCTTCATGCCGCCCGCGATCAGCACGGACACATCGACCAGGATGCGAGGCAGGGCCACGCCGCCGGGAGCCACGAGATACCGCGGCTCCCACACCGGGTCGAACTTGCCTTTGTAACGACGCAGGCCTTCGAAGTTGTAGAAGTGCTCGCCGTGGCGGAACACGAAATTGCCGACCCGGTGCCAGGCCGGCGCGAGCGGGTGGCGCTCGAGGCCGGCGAGTGGCGCCATGCCGAGGTTGAACCACTTGTAGCCCTGCGCGCGCGCCCAGAGCATGAGCTCGATGAAGAGATAATCCATCGCGCTGCGTGGCGCGTCGGGACCGAAACGCATGAGGTCGATGGAGAGCTCGTCCTTCGTGCCGGTCGGCCAGAGGTTCGCGAAGGCCGAAGGGCTGCCTTCGGTGCGAACCAGCGCGATCGGAAAGTTGGCGACGTATTTCTCCGTGAACGCGCCCACCGAGAAGCGTTTCTCGGCCGTGGATTTCTCGGCGAGCCAGGCGTCCGAAATCCTCCTCAGCGCCGGCAGCAGCGGCGGCACCTGCTCCGGCATCACGATCTCGAATGAAGCGCCGCCCCGGACCGCGCGACGATGATCGCTGCGCAGCCCGGCTCGCGCGGGGCCGTCGAGCGAGAACTCCTGCAGCGGCACGCGCGCTTCCTCGCCGATCTTCAGCGCGGCGAGGCCGAGGTCCACATAGAGTGGCAGCCGCTCACCGCGCGCCTGGTAGAACACCGTGCGGCCGCCGTGTCGGTCCGACAGTTCCCGGAAGCGCCACACCAGCTCTTCACACTTCTGGCGCGGGCCGATCGGGTCGCCGAGCGCGATCCAGCTGCGGCCGTTCACTTGATACATCACGAAGGCATCGCCCGCATCGTTGAACAGCAGGCGCTTGTCGCCGCTCAGCGCAGCGTTTGCGATCGTTTGATCCGCGTGGTTGATGATCTTGCGGGCGCGCTCGAGATCTTCTTCATTCGCGACGGCAGGCTCGGGTCGGGCGGGTTGCAGCAGGTTCAGCAGCAGGAAGGTCGTGGCGAGCAACACGACCACGAGCGTCGCACGCAAGGCGCGAGGTGCGTTGGCGTCGAACGCAAAGGTCCACCACAGCTCGCGAGAGTAATCGACGTGGCGGTATGCGAGCATCACGATCCAGATGGCCGCGGCGATCACGCCCGCCACGCTAGCGGCCCACGCCGGAGTGAATCGCTCCTCCAGAATCGATGTCGGCCGATAGAACGCCCGCTTCCCGAGCGTGAGCACGCCCAGCACGATGGCGAGGATGATGCCTTCCTCGAAATCCAGGCCCTTGAGCAGCGAAGCCACGATGCCCGCAACAAGAAGCCAGAACGAGATGTGGTACGCCACCTGCACGCGCCGGAACAGCGCCCGCGCCAGCACGATGAGCGCGACACCAATGGCGCTGCCGGCAAGATGCGATAGCTCGACGACTCCAAGCGGGAGTATTCGGTAGAGCGCGTCGAGACGGGTGTCAATCGCAGGTGTAGCGCCGGAGACCAGCAACACCGCGCCTGAGATGAAGATCAACGTGCCCGCCACTTGAGGAACGACCGGCGCGAGATAGAGCGACATCAGCTCGTGCGCGCGGGCGATCGAAGATCGCCGTGCTTCCAGCTCCTTCAGGCCGAACAGCAGTGCGGCAACCGCGAGCGGCACGAGGTAATACACGCCGCGATAAACGAGCATCGAGCCCAGCAGCTGGCCGGCCGGCACCTGTGGAATCGCCAGGATGATGACTGTCTCGAACACACCAATGCCGCCTGGCACGTGGCTCACGATTCCAGCGGTAACGGCGGCGGCATACGCGCCGAGAAACGCGAGATAACTGATGTTCGCGTTATCCGGCAGCAGCACGTAGAGCACGGTGGACGCGATGCCGAGATCCACGAGCCCGAGCACGATCTGCGGGAAACTGATGGAGGGGCGGGGAATGCGCAGCTGCCAGCCACGAAACTCCAGCGGCCTTCGCGCAAACACGCTTGCAATCGCGTAGGCCGCAACGAGGCACAACAGCGCTGTGCCGACGATGCGAGTCCACCAGAGCGGCAAATGCACAGCCTCGTGCAGCTGTTGCGGCTCCAGCAGCAACGAAAGCCCGCCGAGCGTCGCGAGCCCGATGCCACTCGTCAGGCTGCAGAAGCCCTGCACCGTGACGACGTCGATCCCCGTGAGCCCCGCCGACGCATACAGCCGCAAGCGGATGGCGGCGCCGGTGAACGCCGCAAGGCCGAGGTTGTGCCCGAAGGCATACGCGATGAACGACGTGAACACCATGCGCGAGTACCGCATGGTCTTGCGCACGTACCGCAGACCGAGAAAGTCATAGAAGCTCAGCACCCAGTAGCTGAGCGCCGTGATCAGCAGCGCCGTCACGATGTTGATCGTGGGGATGCTGCGCAGCTCGCGGAAGATATCGCGAATGTGGAGGTTCGCGATCTCGCGGTGGAGCACATACGCCACGCCGCCGAACACGGCGAGCGCGGCGACGGGGCCGATCCAGCGCCAGATCCTCGATGGCTCGGGCTCGGTGGCGGCCTTGGCGGTCATGGGCTCCGGTTCGAGGACAGGCGCCTGGCGGACTAGCGAGTCAGCGGTTTGTACTTGATGCGGTGAGGCTGGTTGGCGTCTTCGCCTTTGCGCCGCTTGTAGTCCTCGGTGTACTCCTGATAGTTGCCTTCGAACCAGACCACTTCCGAATTGCCCTCGAACGCGAGGATATGCGTGGCGATGCGGTCGAGGAACCAGCGATCGTGCGAGATCACCACCGCGCAGCCGGGGAACGTGAGCAGCGCTTCTTCGAGCGCGCGCAGCGTTTCCACGTCGAGGTCGTTGGTGGGCTCGTCGAGCAGCAGCACGTTGCCGCCGCTCTTGAGTACCTTGGCGAGGTGCACGCGGTTGCGTTCACCGCCCGACAACTCACCGATCGTCTGCTGCTGCTGGTTGCCGCGGAAGTTGAACCGGCCGACGTAGCCACGTGAGGACGTCTCGTAGTTGCCGACCTTGAGGATGTCGAGGCCGCCGGAGATTTCCTGCCAGACCGTTTTCTTGTCGTCGAGCGCGTGGCGGCTCTGGTCCACGTACGCGAGCTTCACGGTGGGGCCGATGCGCACCTCGCCCGCATCCGGCTTCTCGGCACCGGTGAGAATGCGGAACAGCGTGGTCTTGCCGGCGCCGTTCGGGCCGATGATGCCGACGATGCCGCCCGCGGGCAGCTTGAACGACAGATTGTCGAACAGCAGCCGATCGCCGTAGGCCTTCTTCAGGTTGTTCGCTTCGATCACGAGCTCACCCAGCCGCTCACCGGGCGGGATGTAGATCTCGTTCGTCTCGTTGCGTTCCTGGAACTCCCGGGATTGCAACTCTTCGAAGCGCTGCAGGCGCGCCTTGCTCTTGGCCTGCCGTGCCTTGGGGTTCTGACGCACCCATTCGAGCTCGCGCTCGAGGGTTTTGCGCAGGGCTTCGCGCTCCTTCTCTTCGAGGGCGAGGCGCTTCTCCTTCTGTTCGAGCCAGGAGGAATAGTTGCCCTGCCAGGGGATGCCGTGCCCCCGGTCGAGCTCGAGGATCCACTCCGCGACGTTGTCGAGGAAGTAGCGGTCGTGGGTCACGGCGATGACCGTGCTCGGATACTCCTCGAGATAGCGTTCGAGCCACGCGATCGACTCGGCGTCGAGGTGGTTGGTCGGCTCATCGAGCAGCAGCATGTCGGGCGCGGAGAGGAGCAGGCGGCACAAGGCTACACGACGCTTCTCACCACCGGAGAGCTTCGCGATCTTCGCGTCCCAGGGCGGCAGGCGCAGCGAGTCGGCTGCAATCTCGAGCTTGCGCTCCAGTTCCCAGCCGCCGGCGGCATCGATCGCGTCCTGCAGTTTGGCCTGCTCTTCGAGGAGCTTCGTCATTTCCTCTTCGCCCACCTCTTCGGCGAAGCGGTCGCTGATCTGGTTGAAGCGCTCCATCAGGTTGTAGGTCTCGCCCACGCCTTCCATCA
>JBDZVF010000379.1:0-6347 GCA_040255575.1 Pseudomonadota bacterium
CCCGCTTGCGAGCGCGGCGCCAGGCGCGCCGGGCGCCGCGTCCGCGCGGGCAGCGGCCGTCTCGGCAGAGCCGGGCACGTGTGAGCCCTTGTTGACGCCGCCGGAGGCCGCGGCACCCGCGCCACCTGGCGAGTCACCAAAGAGCGACCCCGTTTCGTTCGCACTGGGTGCGGCGGGTTCGAGCTGCCGTAGCAGCGAGCGAAGCTCGTATCGCGTGTACAGCTCTCGTAGGGCCGGTACGTCCGGCTCGCCGGGTGTGAGTTCCGCCACCTCGGGCGGCAGCTCGCAGTCCGTGCGGATGGTGGCGAGCTTTCGCGAAAGCTCCAGCGTCGTGAGACCGGCCCGCAGGTTCTCGCCCACCTTGCCGGTGATTTCGCTGACGTGCCGGACGAGCTCATCCAGCGTGCCGTACTGGTTCAGCCATTTCGCGGCCGTCTTCGGCCCGACCTTCTCGATGCCCGGGATGTTGTCCGAGCTGTCGCCCACGAGCGCGAGGTAGTCGACGATCTGCTCCGGATACACATCGAACTTGGCTTTCACGCCCGCGCGATCGAGCACCGAGTTGCTCATCGTGTTGATGAGCGTGATCGACTCGTTCACGAGCTGCGCCATGTCCTTGTCGCCGGTCGAGATGAGGATCTTCTTGCTTTCTTTCGCCGCGCGCACGGCGAGCGTGCCGATGATGTCGTCCGCCTCGACGCCGGGCACGCGCAGCAACGGCAGGCCGAGTGCCTTGATGATGGCGAGCAGCGGCTCGACCTGCGCCCGCAGATCATCCGGCATGGGCGGGCGATGGGCCTTGTATTCGCTGAAGAGCTCGTCGCGAAAGGTCTTGCCCTTGGCGTCGAACACGACCGCCATGCATTTGGGGCTGTAGTCCTTCACGAACTTGAGCAGCATGTTCAGCACGCCGAACACGGCGCCCGTGGGCTCACCCCGGGAGTTGGAGAAGGACGGCAGGGCGTGAAAGGCCCGGTACAGATACGACGAGCCGTCGACGAGAACGAGATCGGGTGCGCGGCTCATGACCTGTGTGGGATGGCTGCAATGGGCGCGGGAGTATAGCGTCCCTCGCCGCGGGTCTCAGGGGCAGGGCCTCGCCCGCAACGCGCACATCACAGCATTTGACACCGTGCGCATGTTTATGCACACTGCGCGCGTTTTTATGCACGACCCCTGTCACCCGCAGCCCGCCCGCTAACACGCCCCAGCCCAAAGTGCTCACAGATACCCAGCAAGCCGACCGCCGCGAGGCCATCATGCGCATCCTGCGCGGTGGCTCCGTGCGCAATCAGCAGGATCTCGTGCGCCTGCTGAAGAAGCAGGGTCACGAGGTCACGCAGAGCTCGGTGAGCCGCGACCTCCGCGATCTCGGCGTGCTCAAGGCGGCCGTCGGCTATGTGCTGCCGTCGGAAGAGAGCGCGCGCGCCAACGGCGACTTCCGCGCCGTCGCGCAGTTCTTTCGCGGCTTCAAGCCGGCGGGCCCGTGCCTCACGGTGGTGAGGACGACCGTCGGCGCCGCCCAGAGCGTCGCCGTGGCCATCGACAAGGCGGAATGGCCTGAGGTGGTGGGTACCCTCTCGGGCGACGACACCATTTTCATCGCCACCAACGGCGCCTCCGCGCAGGCCAGGCTCGAAGAGCGCCTGCGCTCCTCCTTCCAGGTTTAACTCCATGCCCAACGCAGTTTCGAATCCGGGCACCAAGCCCATCGTCCTCGCTTATTCCGGCGGTCTCGACACCTCGTTCCTCGTGCCGTGGGTGGCCGAGAACTACGGGCGGCCGATCATCACGGTGACCGTCGATACCGGCGGCATCGATGAGCAGGCGAAGCGCACGCTGGCCGAGCGCGCGAAAGCCCTGGGCGCGATCGAGCACCACATCGTCGACGCGCGCGCCGACTACTTCGAGCAGGTGCTGCGCTTCCTCATCATGGGGAACGTGCGGCGTGGCCAGCTCTATCCGCTTTGCGTCGGCGCCGAGCGCGTGATGCAGGCGCAGACGATCGCGCGGATGGCGCGCGAGCTCGGCACGAACATGATCGCGCACGGCTGCACTGCTGCCGGCAACGATCAGGTGCGCTTCGAAGTGGCGCTGCGTACGCTCGCGCCGGATCTGGAAGTGCTCGCGCCGGTGCGCGACAAGGCCTTCAAGCGTCAGGACGAGCTCGAGTACCTGCAGAAGCGCAACCTGCCGGTGCCGCCACATGGTGCCGCGTACTCGATCAACCGCGGCCTCTGGGGCGTCACCATCGGCGGCACGGAGACGCTCACGTCCTCGGGCAGCATCCCCGATCATGCGTGGGTGCTCTCGAAGGATGCGTTCACGAGCCCGAAGGCGCCCGAGCGTCACGTCATCTCGTTCGAGAAAGGCCGCCCGGCGAAGCTCGACGGCAAGGCGATGAGCCCGGTCGAGATCATCGAAGCGCTCGAAACGCTGGGCGCGCCGTTTGCGATCGGTCGGGGCATTCACCTCGGGGACACCATCATCGGCACGAAGGGTCGCGTGGCATTCGAGGCTCCGGCGGCGGAAACGCTGCTCACCGCGCATCGCGAGCTGGAGAAGCTCGTGCTCACGCCACGTCAGCAGCGCATGAAGGAGCTTGTGGCGAACCCGTACGGCGATCTTGTGCACGAGGGCCAGCTCCTGGATCCGGTGTGTCGCGATATCGAGGCACTGCTGCTCTCATCGCAAGAGCGCGTGACGGGCGATGTGCGCGTGCTTTTCCGTCCGGGCAGTCTCTTCATCGAAGGTGTGGACTCCCCGTATTCGCTGATGAATGCATCGAAAGGCGTGTACGGCGAAGCGGCGGGCGAGTGGACGGCCACGGACGCCCTGGGTTTCTCGAAGATCGTTGCACTCACCGGCGTGTTCCACCGGCGGGCGGGCGAGCAGGCAAAAGGTAAATAGCAGATGGGCATGCGTAGTGTGGTTGTCGACAAGATTGCTTCGGTCACGCAGGCCGTCGGCCTCTCGCGCGAAGTGCGGATCTCGGACGAGATTCCCGCCGAAGAGGGCGTGGTCGTCGTGGTCGAGGTGCTGAACAACAAGTCCACGTACAACACGCTGGAGCTCGCGAGCGGCCGCATGGCCAAGGTGGGCAAGGGCGATGTGGTGGTGGGCGCGCTCGGCCATCGCAAGGCGCTGTTCGGCTATTCGGGCCACATTCCGCCGTCGGTGAAGCCGGGCGACATCGTGCAGATGCTCAACATCGGCGGCGTCATCGGCGTGTGCGACTCGGTGAATCCCGAGAAGGGCAAGCCGTTTGACTGCCGCGTGCTCGGCGTTGCGCTCACGTTCCCGTTCCTGGGCGAGCGCATCGGTGTGCCGGCGCGCGTCGGCAAGGTGCGCCTCGATACCGAAGCGAAGCTCGACATGAAAGGCGTGCCGGTCGTGGCACTCGCCGGCACCTGCATGGAGGCCGGCAAGACGGCGGCGGCGTGCGCCATCGTCAGCCGCATGCGCCATCGGGGGCTCGTCATCGATGCGTTCAAGGCCACCGGTGTCTCGCTCCGCCGCGACATTCTCGCGATGGAAGACGCGGGCGCGCGCAAGTCGCTCATCTTCACGGATCTGGGCGTCGTCACGACGACCCGTGTGAACGGCCCGGCGCTCACGCGCACCATGCTCACCGAGCTTGCGGCCGGCAAGCCGGACGTCATCGTGTTCGAGCTCGGCGACGGCATCCTCGGCACGTACGGCGTCGATGCCATTCTCGAGTGCGAAGACATTCGCGCCGCGCTCACGGGCGTGGTGCTCTCCGCGAACGATCCGGTCGCCGCCTGGGGCGGCGTGCAGCTGCTGCGCGAGCGGTTCGGTGTCGATCCGTGCGTGGTCACGGGTCCCTCCACCGACAACAGCGTGGGTGTGGACATCATCCAGAAGCAGCTCGGCGTTCCCGCGTTCAACGCGATGAGTGCCGGCGCTGCGCTCGGCGATTGCGTGATCGAGGCTATTGGCCTCAAGGGCAAGGGTGTCGCGCCTGAAGGGGCGGCAGCGTGACCACAACGAAGATCCCGACAATCGTGCTGGGTGGCACGGGCTACGTCTCGGGCGAGCTGTTGCGCCTGATCGCAGGGCATCCGAACTTCGAGCTCGCTGCGATCCTGTCCGACAGCCAGCCGGGCGAGCTTGTCGGCAAGGCATTTCCGCACCTGGCGGCCGTGTATGGCGACACCAAGTTCAAGTCGCAGGACGAGATCGAGCGTCTGCTCGCTGAGTTGCCGCAGTCCGCGGTGTTCGGTGCTGCCCCACACGGCGTCTCACACGTGCTCATTGACTCGTTGTTGAAGCGTGCGGAGGCCGCGAAAACGAAGCCGCGCGTGGTGGATATCTCCGCGGACTATCGCTTCAGCTCCGCGCAGGCCTATGAGGCGGTGTACAAGCACCCGCATGGCGCGCCGGATCGCATCCGCGATTTCACCTGTGCCCTGCCCGAGCATCTGAAGAAGCTCGAAACGCCGCACGTCGCACATCCGGGGTGCTTTGCCACGTCCGCGCTGCTCACCTCGGTGCCGCTGCTGTCGCTGGGTCTCGTCGAGCCCACGCTGTTTCTCAGCGGCATCACCGGTAGCACCGGGTCGGGCCGCAAGCCGGTGGAGGGCACGCACCATCCCCTGCGCCACAGCGATGTGTACTCGTACAACGCCCTGGCTCACCGGCACACGCCGGAAGTGGCGGCGATTGCGAAGGCTCTCTCGGGTGTCGAGGCGGAGTTCAACTTCGTTCCGCACTCGGGCCCATTCGCGCGCGGCATTCACATGACGCTGCAGGCACGCCTGAAGTCATCGCTCGACACGAAGGGAGCTCTCGCCGCCCTGCGCGAGTTCTATGCTCACTCGCCCTTCGTGCGCGTCACGGATAGTGCCCCGCGCGTCAAGGAAATTGTCGCCAGCAACTACGCTCACCTTTCCGCTGCCGTATCCGGCAAGACCATCGCCGTGATGTGCAGCGTCGACAACCTCAACAAGGGCGCGGCCGGCGGTGCCGTGCAATGGATGAATCGCATCTACGGTTTGCCGGAAACCGCAGGCCTCACGGCCCCCGCGGCCGGCTGGACCTGACCTACGACCGGGCCCGCCGGAGCGGGCCTTGAAAGTAAAACGCTATGAACGCCGACGCACAGTCGATGAAGCCACCGGGCAAGGGTGTGGATCACCTGGCCCCGGTTTTTGCCCAATACCCCGTGGACGTGGTCTCCGGTGAAGGCGTGTGGCTGCTCACGCGCGGTGGCGAGCGCGTGCTCGATCTTTATGGCGGGCACGCCGTCGCGGCGCTCGGCTACGGCCACCCTGGCTGGACGCGCGCTGTCACCGAGCAGGCGAAAACCTGCAACTTCCAGAGCAATGCCGTGCCGATGGACGTGCGCACCCGCGCGGCCGATCGGCTCACCGCATTCGCGGGCGGCGCCTTCGATCGCGTGTTCTTCGTGAACAGCGGCGCCGAGGCCAACGAGAACGCCCTGAAGATGGCGTTTCGCGTCAATCCCAAGCGCACGCACGTGGCGGCGCTGGAGTACAGCTTCCACGGCCGCACGGCCGCCGCAGGCACGCTGACCTGGGGCGCCGCGCAGAAGTGGTACGCGCTCCCGCGCACTCCGTTCGACGTGAGCTTCATGCCGCGGAAGGACCTCGACGCGATTGCGAAGCACGTCACCGAGAACACGGCCGCGGTGATCGTGGAGCCCGTGCAGGGGCTCGCCGGCGCATTCGATTTCGGCAAGGAGTACCTCGCTGCGCTTCGCAAGCGCTGCGATGAAACGGGCGCGCTGCTCATCTTCGATGAAGTGCAGTGTGGTACCGGGCGCGTCGGCCACCCGTTCGCCGCGAACCTGTACGGCGTGAAGCCGGACATGATCACCGCCGCCAAGGCGCTCGGTAACGGCTTTCCGTGCGCGGCGCTGCTGACGTCTCCCAAAGTTTCCGCGGCGATCAAGCTCGATTCGCTGGGCACCACCTACGGCGGCGGCCCGATGGCGTGCGCGGCCATCGAAGCCTGCATCGAAGCCATCGAGTCGCAGAACCTGCTCGCGAACGTTCGCAGGATCTCGGAGTACATCCGCAAGACGTGCGTGGTCGGGCCGGTCACGGGCATGCAGGGTGAAGGCTTCCTGCTCGGCCTGCGCACCACCCGGCCGGCGAAGCAGATCCATGCGCAGCTGCTCGAGGTGGGCATTCTCACGGGCACGGCTACCGACCCGAACATCCTGCGGCTGTTGCCGCCTTTCATCCTCGAGGAACAGCACGTCGACATGCTCGCCGACGCGCTGTCGCACCTGCCATGAAGCGCTTTCTCGACCTGGCGGATTTCTCTCGCGATGAAGTGCGTAACCTTCTCGAGCTCGCGCG
>JBDZVF010000380.1:0-6335 GCA_040255575.1 Pseudomonadota bacterium
TGGTGGAGCCGCCGATGAAGCCGCCACCGTGAATCCACACGATGACTGGCAGTTTTTCGCTGGCCGATTTGGCCGGCGTCCACACGTTCAGATACAGGCAGTCTTCGCTGACAGGCGCGGTGTTGCCCTGTGAATTGGGCGGCTGCATGCAGGCCTTCGCGAAAGCATCGGCCTTCTTGACGCCCGACCAGGGCTTGACTGCCGCCGGTGCTTTCCAGCGCAGGTCGCCCACGGGTGGAGCGGCAAAGGGGATGCCCCGGAAGATCGAGATGCCGTTCTCTGCGGTCCCACTGACCGCACCACCGGTGACCTTGGCCTGGGTGATGCCCGCGAGTGCTGCGTTGGCAGGCAACAGGGCGAGCAGGATCAGGGCGATGCTGCGCATGGTCTTTTCCCCCCTCGGTTCTTTCTTTTGCCGAAGATTCCTGCCCGCGAGTCTATAACTGGGGCCTCGCCCGCCAGTGCGCATGTTCCATGACTACCGGCCTACGGACGCGTGATCCGCGAAACTCATATCACCCGCTGCCGACGCTGCCGGTTGTCTTATCGATCGATGGGCACTGGCGCGGCTGATCGAGCGTGCCGCGCCCCGCGTCATCTCCACAGCCATCTGAGAATGTCCGGCAGGATGGCGCCGCCGTGCGCGTCCGAATGCGCGCCGTCCCCCCACACATGGTTCACGTCGTAGCGGGCGCCTGCGGTTTTCTGCTTGTCCGCATTCGCGTTGGCGTACTCGAACGCGGCGAGCATCTGCTGGTTTGCCAGAAACCAGTTGCCGTGCTCATTGTCGAGGTCGGCGGACCCGTCCTGCAGGAAGATGCGGATCGGCTTGATGGGATTCTTGCGAATGAGCGTGGGATACAGATCCCCGCCCGGAACCATCGGCCCGTTCGCGGTGGCCGGCCGATAGCCGATGGACGTGTAGCTGCCGATGATGCTGATCACTTTGCGAAATGCGTCCGGCCGCTGCCACGCGACCGTGAACGCGCAAATGGCACCGCTGCTCGTGCCGCACTACGGGCTGTTAGTACTATTTGATAAGCTCCGGGGCATGCCGTCCAGCAGCGCCGCGAGCCAACTCAACGGCTTCATCGCTCGATACACGCCCGAGGTTGCCAGGCTTGCGCGCGGAGCGCTCGCGCGTATGCGTAAGCATCTCCCCACCGCGCACCAGCTTGTCTACGACAACTACAACGCGTGCGGCATTGGCTTCAGTCCTACCGAACGCGCGTCCGATGTCATCTTCTCCATCGCACTGTACCCACGGCGGGTGAGCCTGTTCTTCCTGCAGGCGATGAAGTGCAATCTGCAGGACCCCGAGAAACTACTTCAAGGTAAGGGCAGTGTCGTGCGTTTCATCCCGCTTGATTCGCCGGCGCAGATCGATAGCGCAGCCGTCCAACGCCTGATGAAGCAGGCAGTGGCTGCAGCGAAGGTGCCCCTCAACCGCACTGGCAAGGGCAAGCTGATCATCAAGTCGGTTTCGGCACGGCAACTTCCGCGGCGTCCGCGGTCTGCGAAGCCTATCGCGCAAATGAGGGCCGTCCGACGCTTGAGCGCCTCGAGGGTGATGAAGTAGGGCGGCGCGCGAGAATGGCAGCGCGTTGGCTCCTGATGGCAGCGCAACGTTATCGCGCGGCGCGCGTGTGCCGAGTAACGGAAGCGAGAGTTCCGCCCGTCTCTCTTCGTACGCACGCCGAAGGATAGCCCCGAAAAACGAACGGCGCGCCTGAGGCGCGCCGTTCTGCAGAATCGGGGAGTGAATACAGCGGGACTCGACCCCAAACCCGTATCCCTGGCCCCTTTTAGTAATCGGTGGCGGAAGAATACTCCGTGTCCATTTTTTCGCAACTGCCGGTGCATTTTTCGCAGCTGTTGGTAATCGAAAAGCGACGCAGGTCCGAAGATGCGTATAGATCCGAAGGCGAGGAACATTCCGCTTACCCCCAGGCAGCACTTTTTCGCGTCGTGCTGGCTAAACATGGTGCACCAACATTCGCTCGATTCGCATCGCGTTCGCACCATGAATCCTCGAAACGTCTTGCGGGAACTCCTGCGCATGTACGAAGGGGCCCACCCCAACGACGAAGATCGAGCGATGGTGCGGGATGAGGCAATCGTAGTGCTGTCCGCCGACCCCGTTCTCGCTCAGCCGCCTACCGCACGAAATGCCGCGACACTGATTCGGTTGCTAAAGTCTGAGAGCAAAGCCAGGCCTGGCAGCAGTTCGCTGGTACAACACTTCGCGCGGGAGTTGCTGGACTTCATAGATAGCGCGTATGTCGGATGTTCACTCGATTTGCTGCGCAACATGTTGGTCCCCGCAGCAGGCGCGCAAGGAGAGGAGGAACGCAGACCTGAGCTGTCGGCGCTCACGTGTGGGTTGCTGAGCACGCTCGCGGATGAGGGCGCCAGCCTGGAGGCGCTGTTTCAGCTGTACCGGCAGATTCTCATTCCGCTGGAACGACCGAGGAAGTATGTCTTCGAGAGAAAGCTGGACTTGCTCGCGCGTATTCTCAAGGGAACACCGACTAGCCACCGAGTGCTCTTCAGGATTGACCGCATCAAGAGCGCGGAACACTACCCGCCCTCGATGGGTGGGATCACCTTCTCGCGCAAGCCGAAGGGCTGGGATTGCGGCCACGGTGCCGTCGCCACATATCTCACCTCCCTGCCGTCACGAGTTTTCGCTGAGGTGCAGGTGGAAGCCAAGGATGTGCGTGCGGCCGGTAGAGATGCGTACGGACGAGTGAGCAATGTCCTTGATCTGGCTCGCTTCGAGTACGAGCCCGAGCGGGTGCATCTCGCGGAAGAGTTTCTGATAGCAGACAGTGCCCGACCGGATCGCATTCGGCGGCATCGCATTCCCAAGCTGGTGCCAAATCCGGATGGGATTACCGGCCTGCCGGATCTGCAAGGGTTCGTGCAGAGCGTCGACGAGCTGTTGTCCGCCGAGAGATTCTCCCAAGAAGGACGCGACAGGGTGCTCTCGGCGTTCCGGCTATATCGCCTCGGGGCGGACGCCAACTCGTTCGAGAGCAAGCTGGCGAACTGGTGGACGGCAATCGAGTTTCTGGTCCGCGGTCTGAAGGGGGGAACGAAGATCGGATCTGCCGTCGAGAACAACGTGACTCCCGTACTCTGTCTTGCCTATGCTCGAACGCTGCTTCTGGACGCGCGCTATACGATCGTTAGCCTGCCGGAGCCGCTCATCGATCCGGTAACCAAAGCCCCTCTCGAGTTACGGCGAGAGCCCGCGGAGCTTCTACGCATATTTGCCCGCGCCGACATTCGCGCAGAGGTTGCTAACGCATTCTCGAAGGAGCCGTATCTGCAATGGAAGATCTCACAAGTTCTGGACGCTATTACTCAACCGGCGGCTTACCGTTGCCTACTTCGGGAGCACGAGAGACGCATTCGCTGGCAGATTCAGCGCATCTGGCGTGCCAGATGCGACATCGTGCACAGCGCGAGACGGGCTGTGAGCGAATCGCTACTCTGCGCGAATCTGGAGTTCTACCTTAAGATGACGCTGATCTCGCTGCTTGCGCAGCTTCGGGGAGTCAAGACGTTGAGCGGCCCGGAAGAGTTCTTCGAGCGGCAGCTCTATCGCTATCAGCGGCTCACGGAGGACTTGGAGGCGGGATCGAGCGCTGCACTGGAGGCGAACGTTGCTGAATCATGAGTGCCCGCGCCGGAGGGACATCGACTCGTTCCGCGTTTGCGCATCGCCGATTGCTGATGCGCGAGGATGTCGCACCCGATACCCCACTGCCGCAGTACAAGCTGTCCATGGGATCACGCGCGACGCTCGAACCGAGGGAGGGGAGCAGCCGCAGATGAGTCTCACGGTCTTCCCGGTGGCGCTCCTAGAACCCGCACCACTCGCGATGTTGAAGCAAAGCCGCGCGGCTCGGTCGCAAAGCCTCCCGCTGCGGAACGCGAAGGGACAGTCCAACCATGTTGGCGTACGAGCTCGCAGCAAGTTTGGGCGCGATCAAAATGCTTAGCGAATTGGGGTCGACTGCGACGAGTCCCACGTCAAACAGTGTGTGTAGGTCAGCGCGGAGTAGGAGCCCATTCTCCACGCGATCAGTGTCTTTCCCTCGGTATGGACTAATGTGTGCGGCCTCCAGCGCCTGCTCGGCGTCGCAACCTGATATCGCGCATTTCCCCTCGTAGGCGACGAGCAGCTCGCGTCGGAACGCTGCCTGACCCCTGCGTTGCACAATCTGAGCGACGGTACGTTCTCGGGCGTCAATTGTGTTCTTCGGGTCGAATGAGGCCTGCAGGAGTCGCCGCTGCTCATACATCCGCGCAAGCATATCGATTTCGGTTTCCGGGCCGGGGGTCGGGGGCGGCGTGTTTGGCGTGAGGCCCTCGAGGAAGAAATACCCATCGTCCCACTGCGCCACGAACGCCAACCCCAAAATCTTGTAGCGCGTGTTGGGCTTCAGTGAGGTTTGACGCATGACCCCCACAGGCACGCGATTACGCATGCAGGCCATCAACCCCCTATTTGTGAACTCGGAGTCGCGAGCCGTGGGATCTTCGTTCTCTTGGAAATACCGGTAGAGCCATGAGCCGTCCGGCGTCTCGATAGGATCTAGGTCAGGGTACGGGCCGCCTAATGTCTGCTTTACGCTCAGCGCGTAACTGGTCCACTCCGGCTTGTAAATTCCCTTTGCCTTGCTAGCAAGCAAGGTCGGGCCTTCGGGAGTTTCGATGGGTGCGGGCCAAGGTTGTTCTGTGCCGGCTCGATCTGCGAACCATCGAAGCGCTGCTTGGTGTCGCGGGCTCAGCCCTACTAAAAATTGGTCGACATGCTCCGTCATGCGATTGCCCTGTGCTCGCTGCCTGGCGCGCGCTGCAGTGGGGCCGCGCATCGTACGACAGCAGTCGGGTAATCCTAGCGGCGTGAACGTATCCGGTCATGTAGAGATCCAGCTCTGCGCACCATGTGGAGGCATTCGCCTGTGCGCTCCTGCTGCGAGTCCCGGCGCCCCAACAGGGCGCCTTGGCGTATGTGGCGGGCCGAGTGCTATCGAACTGGAACGAACGACGGGGTCGACGAATCGCCAGCCGCTTCCCCCATCGCGGGACCGGTTGGCGTGTGGTTCTGTTCTTTGGCGCGCCAACCGAGTCTTTTCTCGCTCTGCATCCCGATAGGAGCCACCGTGTGTCGATGGCCGAGATCACAAAGCCAACCTCCCACACTCCCTCAACGACGTCACCGTCCTCCCCACAATCAGATGATCATGCAACCTCACTTCAATCAGCCGCAGCGTCTCCCGTAACCTCCCCGTCAGCGCCAAATCGTTCCGCGAAGGCTCCGCATCCCCCGTCGGGTGGTTGTGCGCAATGATCACGTCCGTAGCCCGCGTCGCCACAACCCACTTCACCACCTCCCGCGGATAGATCGACGAGCTGGCGGCATCCCCATGAAACAGCTCCACGTAATCGAGCAGCCGAAGCCGGCAATCCAGCAGGAACATCGCAAACACCTCGTTGTCCCGAGAGCCGATGTGCGTCAGCAGGAAGTCATAGAGCACGCGCTTGTCCTTGAGTACCGGCGAGCCGATCGTAAACTTCGCACGCGCATGCCGCCGCGCGCACTCCATGACCTCGGACTCCGACGCCTCCTGAAACCCGTCTCCCGCGCGGATGAATAGCGGGCAGGGCCCTTCGTTCGGCGTCCAGCCGGGGTCCCGCGGCAAAATAAGTTCCGGTTGAATTCGGATTGCGCGAACGATCGACGTAGACTGATGGGCAGCCATTGAATGCCTCCTCTTTAGGCGTTTGGTGGCGAGGCATCTGTCGGTGCTGTCACACCGGCAGATGCCGCTTTCATATGGGTGAGTTAATCGCTTCCGTTGCTCGGCGACGAGAATCGTCGCGTTGCGCATGAGCATGCGCGTTTGCTGCGCAGCGTATCAACGTCCGCATCCCCCGAAAAAATCCAGTTATGCAGCGTGACAACTCATGGGCGCAGTGCGACCTGCCGGATTTCTTCGGACCATCGATAACTTGGAGAACGGTCTCGCCGGGCTCTGTTGTTGATGGATGGTTGCATCGTCTTCAGCGCAACGCAGTCTCACGGCCCGCGAGGGCCGGGAGAAGCTCTGGTTCAGACGTCAAGCGAGACTGCGACAGTTTCCGTTTGAATTCCAGCGGCGTGAGCTGCCCGAGACTGGAGTGCGGGCGAACTTCGTTGTATCCGCGCCGGAACTCTTCGATCATCACCTTCGCGTCGATGCGGTTCTTGAACCACTGCATGCTCAGGCACTCGTCGCGGAACTTGCCATTGAAAGACTCGTTCGAGCCGTTTTGCCAGG
>JBDZVF010000381.1:0-6295 GCA_040255575.1 Pseudomonadota bacterium
CGAGCGCCATTCCGCTCGGCTTCCTGTTCGCCGCCCTCCGCCTGCGCACGAACACGATCTGGCCCATGATCGCGACCCACGCGCTGATCGATCTCGCGGCCTTTCTCTCAATCGGCCAAATGGTTACCTCCCGAACGGTCCCACCGGTCGCCTATCTGGGCATCCTGTTCTTCTACGTCCCACTCGCCGCGTATGGCCTTTTCATACTGCGGAAAACCCGGGGGGTCGGGAGCCGGCCTCCCCGCGCCCCGGACTCCCGCGAGCGCCTGAATATGGGCTGAGATCATTTTGTGGGGGTAGTGGGCACTGCGGTCGGTATATCGGAGGAAGCGGCGACAAGCAGACTGCACGGAGTCGATTTCCGCGTCACAGTTCACCCTTGAACGCCTTATCGAGGATCGACGGAAGCAATGCATCGAGTTCGGTTGAAGAATCGGTGAGTAGCTGAATTAACCTGTCGCCTTTCTTCTTAACTTCACGGAGCTGGATTTGTGCCGACATTGGTGGCAGCGGTATTCGGAAAGCTAGGAAATCCGCGGGATTGAGCCGGCGTCTTCTGACATTGGTCCCTGTACTGATTGAAGCGAGCAACGGCCACACATCCGGGGTACGGAAGTGCACGTCGAGAACTTCTGGAAGGACTCGAGCCCGATCAACCTCAAATACAGGAAACTCGGTCGATACATAGAGGCCATCGCACTCAGGCGGCACGATACCTATCGCACCCTCCCATGCCATTAACTTCGGGTAAACGAGATCTCCCACTGTTAAGCGACACAACCTCTGGTAGGAGATATCAAGCCCAGACCTGCTTTGAGAAGGAAAGACTCCCCTGCCGAAACTGTAAACGCCCGCAAAACAGTAACTTTCGTCCCCTCTGACCACCACATCGGCCGGTCTTAGCCGAACCAGTTCGCCCATCGCAGTAAGGGTGCGGGAAGCATACGTGCTCCCAAAAACGATCCCGCGATAAAGGCGATCGATGCTATCCCTGATCTCCTCATGCAACTCGCGCGCTTCCTCGATCTTCGCGGCCAGCGCTTCGATTCGCGCCACGATCCGCCGCTGCTCGTCGAGCGGGGGAAGGGGTATAGCGGCAGCGAGAAGGTGTTTTGGTCTCACCGCAGCATATCCGGTTGTACCCTTGGCCTTTCCATCAAGCTGGTTTTCGAGATAGTTGGCGGTGAAAATCGCTTGCAGATAGCTTGGATCGATTTTCTCTGTGTGCACATCGAATAGGAAAAAATGGCTGGTGCACAGTGCTCCGTCCCCGCTAGGTGGTACGTAGCCGATTGCGCCCTTCTTACCCCAAATCTCAGACAGTATGACCTGCCCGGCCTTGGCGACCTGGTGTCGTTTCATCTTCAATGCCGCACCATGAACTGGTGTATCAAGCACGACACCCCTACCGTAAAGCCTTACGGATAGCTTTGGATAAAGGCGTGGCTCAGGAGCCTCAATAAACTCGGTATATTGCGCAAGAACCTCACCGAGCCGCACCATGGGGAAAGGGGTGTTCATCGCACCGGCACCGCCAGCGCCTGCTTGATCTCCTCGATGATCTCGATGATCCGGCGCTCCTTGGCCAGGATGTCCTCGACCAGTTGCTCGGGTGGCAGATGCTCGATAGCCGGTGTCGCGTTCGGGTTCTTGAGATCCAGGTTGTACCCGTTCTCGATCACCTGCTCAACCGGCACGCGCCAGGCGCGCTCGTTCTCCTCGCGATGGTTCCACCAGGCCAGGCAATCCGCGAACTCTTCGAACTGGATCGGGCGCGTCTTCGTGTACTGCTTCCGCCCCTCCGGCAACGGCTGCTCGTAGTACCAGATCTCTTTCGTTGGCTGGGATCGACCGAAGAACAGCAGGTTGGTCGGGATGCTGGTGTAGGGAGCGAAGACGCCGTTCGGCAGCCGCACAATCGTGTGGAGGTTGAAATCCCGGATCAGCTCCTCTTTGATCCGCGCCGCCACGCCATCGCCGAAAAGCGTGCCGTTGGGAACAACGACCGCTGCCCGTCCCGGTGTGGGCGGACGCTTGAGCTTGCGCATGATCAACTGGAGAAAGAGCAAGGCCGTCTCAGCGGTCTGTTTGTCCTCAGGGAAGTTCCCCTGGATACCCTTCTCCTCCTCACCGCCGAACGGCGGGTTCGTCAGGATCACATCCACCCGGTCCCGGTCGCCGATCTCACGGAGCGGAACGCGCAGGCTGTTGAGCGGATCGATCCTGGGCGATTCCAGCCCATGCAGCAACAGGTTCATCTGGGCCAGAAGGTACGGCAGCGGCTTGGCCTCACCGCCAAGAATGCTCCGCTGCTGTAGCGTCTGCCGATCCTGAACGGTATGACATTGATCCTTCAAATGCCGGAACGCCTCCACGAGGAATCCGCCGGTACCGCAAGCCGGGTCAAGCACGATCTCCCCGAGGCGCGGATTGATAGCCTCGACCATAAACCGGACAACGGCACGCGGCGTGTAGAACTCACCGGAGTCACCGGCGGCGTCGCGCATCTCCTTGAGCAGCGATTCATAGAGATGGCCGAGCGTGTGGATCTCGTCGCTGCTGTCAAAATGGATGTCGTTGACCTTGTTGATCACGTCCCGCAACAGGTAGCCGTTGATCATCCGGTTGACCGTGCCACGGAACACGGTGGCAATGACATCGCGCCGGCCGCCGCCCTCGCCCCCTTGCAAGCTGCGGAGATAGGCGAAGAGGCCGGGACCACGAGTGCCATCGGGCCGCATGGCCTCGTCGTTGTTGACGAACGAGATCAGCTCATTTCCGGTGATGCCATCGTCCTTCGCTGCCCAGTCGCGCCAGCGGTACGGCGGCTCGATAGTGGGCTGGAAAGTCTCGCCACGCACCGAGGCCTCGTCCTCGCGGATCTGCTCCATATCATCGAGGAACTTCAGGAACATGATCCAGGTCAGCATCGGCAGCCGGTCGAGATCGCCGTTCAGGCCCTTGTCCTTGCGCATGATGTCGCGCGCCGACTTGACAATGCTGCCGAGCCGCTGGGCCGTGGTGAGCGGCGCGGATTTCCCCGGCTTCGCCCTCGCCATTACTGGCCGACCTCCTTTTCCCAAAAGTCACCGTACTCCGCCCTCTTCGCCAGCACGTAGGGCTTCTTTTGTTCAACGAGCTGATCCGGCGTCTTACCATCGACATCCCATTGCGTGCGGTTATGCGCCTCGTTGCAGAACCGGCAGGCAGCCACGATGAAATCCGGGCTGTCCCGCTGAGCGTGTCCGTGGGGAAGAAGGTGATCCCAGGACAGATATAGCCAGTTCGGCCACTGCGTCCCATCCAAGCCGCAATAGCGACAGGTGAACCCATCCCTTTTCAAGACGGAATGCGCGTATCCTCTTAGCGCGTCACCAAATTTCACGGGCATGGCAACTCCTTACGCTACATAGAGCAACGTCTGCAACTGATTGACGGCTTCCCGCAGCCGATCGGAGCCGCCGAAAAACCGGATGATCTCGCTGACGTTTCCATGCGCGGAGATCGGCGGGACTTTTAGGACGTCCGGCATGACGAACTGAGCCGTCCCGTAATCGGCGTACTTGTCGAGCAGTTCGTTCAGGATCGCCTTCGCCTCCGGCCCATACTGCTCGAAGAAATCGCGCTTCTCCTGTCGCAGCCGGTCGGCACGTTCACGCCGCGTCCGGAGGGGGGCGTTAAAGGCGATGTGGCAGAGCAAGTCGAACGGGTCGGCGTCGGGTTGACCCGTCTCGGCGGCAAGCTTGTCGAAATCGATCGCCCGGTCGGCGAGCTGCTCGATGATCGCGGCGCGCTGCTGGGGATCGGCCCACATCGCGCGCATCTCGGCGGCGGTCGGATAGAGAGTGCGCACCTTCTCGGCGGTGTAGTCGGTGAACGTGACCACCCGCAGTTGCTTGCCATCGGGATCAAGCTCGTAGACGAGATGAGCGGCGATCTCGACCTGGCCGCCATCGACGTAGTATTTACGCCGCTCCGGACGATCCTCATCGCCCAGAATGAACGGACTGGAAAATCCGTCTCCGGAGAACCATTCGTCAACGTCTCCGTCATCGCTATCCACAGCGCCTCCGGCGTCCGCGTCGTCAACAGCGTAGACCACATCGCCGCCGGCGTTGATGACCTCAATTGTGGCGTTTTCGGGATAGCCGTCGAACGACGGATCGGCAAACAGCCTGGTCGCGGACCCGGTGTAGTCGAGAATATTGAAGTACAGCTTGCCGTAATCATCGCGCACCCGCGTGCCACGACCAATAATCTGCTTGAACTCGGCCATGGAGCCAATGACACGTGCGAGCACGATGTTCTTGCAGGTGGGCGCATCGACGCCGGTGGTGAGCAGTTGCGACGTGGTGAGAATGGCGGGGGTGAGCGTCTCCGGATCTTGAAAGCGGCTGAGGTGTCCGCGCCCGATCTCTCCCTCGTCGGCGGTCACCCGGCACACGTAGTCGGCATGCTGTTGGACGAGATCCGCGTTCAGGTTGTTGAGAATGTGCCGCATCTCACTTGCGTGCTCCTGATCGACGCAGAAGACGATGGTCTTGGCGTACCGGCCGGACTTCCTCAGGAACTCCGACAAATGCGCCGCTATCGTCTCGGTCCGGGCGCGGAGCGCGACAGCCCGTTCGAAGTCCTTGGTTTGATATTCATCATCGGGGATCTCATAGCCATACCGGTCCAATTCGCCGGCAGTCGGCCGCCAGCCGGTAGCATCCCAGGTCGTCACCACACGATGCACGCGATAGGGAGCGAGAAAGCCGTCTTCGATTCCCTGGCGCAGGCTGTACTGGTAGATCGGGTTCCCAAAGTACTCGTAGGTATCGCGGTTTTCCTCACGGAATGGCGTCGCGGTCATACCGAGCTGGGTGGCGGGAGAGAAATAATCCAGAACTTCCCGCCAGGTGCTGTCATCCCGTGCGCTTCCCCGATGGCATTCATCAATGATGATCAGGTCGAAGAAATCGCGGGCGTACTCCTGGTACAGCCCGGCGCGGCCCTCGTCCCCGGCCAGCGCCTGGTAGATCGCGAAGTACATCTCCCGGCCCTTACTGGCCTTCCCGTGCTCGATCTTCCAGCGAGCATCACCGAAGGGCGCGAAGGTCTTGTCTTTCGGGTCATCGATCAAAATGTTTCGATCGGCGAGGTAAAGGATCTTCGGGCGGCGGTGTTCACCTGAGCGATTCCAGCGCGCGTTCCAGAGCTTCCAGCAAATCTGGAACGCGACCATGGTCTTGCCGGTTCCGGTTGCCATCGTCAGCAGAATGCGGCGCTGACCCTGAAGGACCGCCTGGACCGTACGGTTGATCGCGATCTCCTGATAGTAGCGCGGGATCGTGCCGCTCTCGTGGTAGGCTGGCGTCAAAAGGCGAGCCGCCACCTCCTGGTCCATGCCGTCACGAGAGCGAAGGCGTTCCCACAAATCGCTGGGCGTCGGGAAGGCATCCAGGCGGCGCTCCAGTCCGGTGCCGGAATCGAATTCGATGATCTCATGGCCGTTCGTGGCGTAGGCGAACCGGAGCCCGAGAATTTCGGCGTATTCCTTCGCCTGCTGCAGCCCGTCGTGCGCGGTTTTGTACTCGGCCTTCGCTTCGACAACCGCAATCGGAAAGTCGCGGGTGTACCGGAGCAGATAATCCGCTCGCTTCTGCTTGCGGCGCCTGACCTTACCGCTGAGCACGACGATGCGGCCGTCAGTGAACGTCCGCTGCTCTGTGAACGAGTGGGGATCGGCATCCCAACCGGCATCGACCAACTTCGGCAGGACGTATCGCCTACAGGTATCGGCTTCGGTCGTCATTGACACATTCCGCTTGGACGACGAACTTCCATCAATGGGCAGCCCCCGTGGTTAGAGCCCGGCTGGCGCTGGTGCGGGCTCATCCGCATTGTAACTCATGATCAGGAAGTGGGCAGTGAGAGAGGGAATCGACAGGCGGTCACCTCGTTGTATCTGTTGATCAGCACGTCTCGATATCCGGTGCTACACCGACCAAGGGAAACGCCTCCCGCGAGCCGGCTCACCGCACTGGTACAGTTCCTGCTGTTCCAGCCGGCAATGTCCCGGCATCGCCGTTTCCCTGCCCCGTTGCCTATGTCGGAATCGTTGACAAGTGGATCGATCCGGTGAGGGATTGATAGGGCAGGGTGAGAGCATGCGGGCAGCGGTATCAGCGGCGAACCACGCATCCGCTCCGGCGGTCCTTTCGGCTGCCGTTCCCCTCGCACTCGGTACCAACGCCTATCCCTCCTTGCATATTAGAGAAGGGGAGGAACCTGTGTGCGTTCTCCCCTCTCC